>JBAQME010000087.1:0-7720 GCA_049302535.1 Methylotenera sp. | reverse complement strand
ATGTTTCAACCTGCTTTGCCACCACGCGATAAAGATGCGCACAAAGGGTCGTGTGGCAGTGTTGGCATTATTGGCGGTGATGAAAGCATGGTCGGGGCGGTACTGATAGCGGCAAGGGCAGCGCTGTTCAGTGGTGCGGGTCGTGTGTATGCGGCAATGTTAAGCAAAGCTGCGCCAGCCGTAGATATTTGCCATCCGGAAATCATGGTGCGCTCACCTTCCGCCCTGACACAGCTAAAACAGCTTGATTGTGTTGCTATCGGGCCGGGGTTGGGGCAATCGATAACTGCAATTGAGCTGCTCATTTTCTGGCTCACACAGCCAATCGGACAGGAAGTGCCTATGTTGCTGGATGCGGATGCACTTAACCTGATTGCAATACATCCACATTTAGCCATGTTGGTTAAAAACCGCCAGGCAGAAACCGTGATTACGCCGCATGCTGGCGAGGCTGCCCGCTTGTTGGCAACCAGTACCGAATTTATCCAGAATAACCGTATTGATGCTGCGCTGCAATTGGCCAAAACGCTCAATGTTACTTGCGTGTTAAAAGGGGCGGGCAGTATTTGTGCGCATCATGACGGTAGTTATTTTGTTAATACTACCGGTAATCCCGCACTTGCTACTGCAGGCACCGGTGATGTGCTCGCTGGGTTAATTGCCAGCCTTATTGCCCAAGGGCTGGCGGCGCTTGATGCAGCAAAACTGGGCATTTATGTACATGGTGCCGCTGCAGATAACCTTGTGGCAAGCGGGATTGGTCCCATTGGAATGACCGCCTCTGAATTGGTGCAGGAAGTGCGTAGCGTAATCAACCAGTTGAATAAAACCGGGTAGTGCCCCGAGTGTTGCAGGAACTTACTTTAGCTGCCAGCGTAGCCATGTGAACAATATATTGCCATTGCCCTCGCCACCAAAAATGTAGGCGGATTGCACAGCCAATTGCTTGTACTCAATGGATGCAATTGGTGCGGCTATTGGTATGGGCAAGTAGTCCATGTCTTTTCGCATCGTGAAACCAACCGTGTAACCGGCCCCCAGGCGAAAGTTTTGACCAGGCCGCCACATTTTTTGGAATCCGTATCCAACAACAGGCTCCATATCCTTGTGAGAGTCTGAAAATGCCATTGCATAAATGCCGTGCCAGTCACCGTCATTATCATATCGATATTTCCCTATACCCAAACCCCATGGGTGTTCGTTGTATTGGTCAATTTTTTCTGAACTATAGTAACTGCGGTTATGCCAAGTGCTGACTGGTACGTATAGTTCGTAGTCCTTTGCATCCCATGTTTGGGAAAAGGTGTCTTTTATGTAAGACCATGTACTCTCGTTTGCCGGTTCCTCGGCAAAGGCGGCGGTTGGCAACAGGAGTGCAATCAGTGCGATTGCTGAGTATTTTTGTTTCATAGTAGAATTTTATTACGTTTGATCATGATCGCGCTAATGTGTGAGTGTTTTTTTTTGGTTTTTATAAAAACCACATTTAGTTATTGTGCGGCCAATGCTGAATCCGGCCAGCCAAATTACGAACTTAAGTTACAATAACACAACAATTAAATTTGGCAAAAAACTGGAGCTTACTACTGATTGACAGTAGCATTCAAAGGTTTAACAGAAATTATCACTTTAAAACTTTAAAATTAGGGATAGCATGCGTCGAAAATTAGTGGTTGCCAATTGGAAGATGCATGGTAACTTAGCCTCGAATCAACAGCTATTGCAAGCTTATATTGAAAAGTTAAGCTTATTTAAAAATATAGATGTTGTTGTTTGTGTGCCATATCCATACCTCGCGCAGACGCAGAAGATATTGCAAAATACGTCCATAGCATGGGGTGCACAGAATCTAAGTAAAGATCCGGTTGGCGCTTTTACCGGCGAGGTAAGCGCAGCTATGTTAAAAGACTTTGGCGCAACTCACGTGATTATTGGCCATTCCGAACGTGCAACGGCCTATTGTGAATCTGATGAAAATATCGCTACTAAATTCATGCAGGCCAAATCACATGGACTCACCCCCATCCTATGCGTGGGTGAAACGTTGATTGAGCGTGAAGCCGGGGTGATGGAAATGGTTGTAGCCAAGCAAATTGATACCATCATCGGCATGTATGGCGCCTCTTTGTTTGCTAATACAGTAGTTTCGTATGAGCCTATATGGGCGATTGGCACGGGTTTGGCCGCAACTCCAGACCAAGCACAGAGTATGCATGAGTTTATTCGTGGAAGAATAGCAGCCTATGATCAAGAGGCTGCAAATAGCTTGAAAATCCTCTATGGGGGGAGCGTAAACCCTCAAAATGCGGTACAATTATTCGTTATGCAGGATATTGATGGCGGTTTGATTGGCAGATGCTCATTAAACGCGCAAGAATTCGAAGGAATATGTCGCGCAGCGAACTAAGTTAATTGTGTTTTGTGTCTAAAACTTAAGATTCAAAAATACTTAAATAGGTGATGTGCGGTGTTTGGGTGCAAAAGGTAAAAAATGGAAAAATTGGTATTGGTAATTCATGTGTTGGCTGCCATTGGCGTGATTGGCCTAGTGCTTTTACAGCACGGCAAAGGTGCGGACATGGGTGCTTCATTTGGTAGCGGCGCTTCCGGCAGTCTGTTCGGGGTTTCTGGATCTTCTAATTTTATGAGTCGTGCCACGGCTGGTTTTGTTGCGGTGTTTTTTGCAACAAGCTTAACGCTGGCATATATGGCAAGTAATAAGGCAGGTGGTGGCAGCGTGGTGAAAGCACATGCAGCGCAGGCAGATAAAGCGAAGGCTGTACCAGCTGCAAACGCTGAGGCGAATAAACCTGCAGCGCCAGCGACAGAGGTTGTTCCTAAATAATAATAGTGTTTGAGCGTTCGCTCGAATAATGCCGTCGTGGTGGAATTGGTAGACACGCTATCTTGAGGGGGTAGTGACGAAAGTCGTGAGAGTTCGAGTCTCTCCGTCGGCACCAAATTTTAGTTGTGTTGCCAATCTTATGATTGGTGACATGATGCGTTAAGTTAATTGTTTTATCGTTCATGTTTGTCATAACTGTGCGACAAAGCCAAGTAAAATGAAGTGTCATCATCATTCAAATTTGTTGATTGCTGTATTAGTGATTCAGTCTGGGGCTGACCTGTGTTAGAAAATTATTACCCAATATTGTTGTTTATCCTTGTCGGATTGGCCGTTGGCGTCGGTCCGCTGATTCTGTCCAAGCTGGTCTCTCCAAGTAAGCCTGACTATCAAAAAAACTCTCCTTATGAATGTGGTTTTGAAGCATTTGAAGATGCACGTATGAAATTCGATGTGCGCTACTATCTGGTGGCCATCCTGTTTATCCTTTTTGATTTGGAAATTGCGTTTTTATTCCCATGGGCAGTCGTGTTGCAGGAAATCGGCTTGTTCGGTTTTATTGCCATGATGATATTTTTGGGCGTACTGGTGATCGGCTTCATCTATGAGTGGATGAAGGGTGCCTTGGAGTGGGATTGATTTCGTTATGAGTATCGAAGGTATTTTAGAAAAGGGTTTTGTCACCACTACGCTGGACACGGTGATCAACTACACGCGTACCGGTTCATTATGGCCAATGACTTTTGGCCTTGCCTGCTGCGCGGTTGAAATGATGCATGCGGGTGCGTCACGTTATGACCTCGACCGTTTTGGTATAGTGTTCCGTCCTAGTCCGCGCCAGTCGGATGTGATGATCGTGGCCGGCACGCTGGTGAATAAGATGGCACCAGCCCTACGTAAGGTGTATGACCAGATGGCCGAACCGCGCTGGGTGATTTCAATGGGATCATGTGCCAATGGCGGCGGCTACTATCACTACTCTTATGCGGTGGTGCGCGGGTGTGACCGCATTGTGCCGGTGGATGTGTATGTGCCAGGTTGCCCGCCAACTGCAGAGGCGCTTTTATATGGCATCATTCAATTGCAGAACAAGATCAAACGTACCAACACCATTGCCCGGTAACCGTTGCCAGATATAGATACGAAGTCAAAATAATATGTCAGCTAAATTAGATCAGTTATCAGCCAGTTTGCAGGCCGTGTTGGGTGAAAAAATCACCAAGCAGGTTGTTGCCCTGGATGAAGTAACCATAGAATGTAAATCATCGGATTATCTGGATGTGTGCCGGCTGTTGCGTGATGACGCCGGCTTGAAATTTGAGCAGCTGATTGATTTGTGCGGTGTGGATTATCAGGAATACGGCGAGGGCAGCTATGATGGCTTGCGTTTTGCTGTTGTATGCCACTTCCTCTCTGTCAGTTTAAATCAGCGTGTGCGTCTGCGCGTGTTTGCGACTGACGAAGATTTCCCGATTCTGCCAACGTTGGTGGATTTGTGGCCTGTCGCCAATTGGTTCGAGCGCGAGGCTTTTGATTTATACGGCATCATGTTTGAAAACCACCCGGATTTGCGCCGTTTATTGACCGATTATGGCTTTGTTGGCCATCCATTCCGTAAAGATTTCCCGATGATAGGTAACGTTGAAATGCGTTATGACCCAGAGCAGCAGCGTGTGATTTACCAGCCGGTTTCAATCGAGCAGCGTAATAATGTGCCGCGCATCATTCGTAGCGAAGGGGCGCACCATGGCTGAAATTCGTAATTACACCATGAACTTTGGCCCGCAGCACCCGGCTGCGCACGGTGTGCTGCGCTTGGTGCTGGAGCTGGACGGCGAGGTGATCCAGCGTGCTGACCCGCATATTGGCCTGCTGCATCGCGGTACCGAAAAACTGGCTGAAAACCGTACCTACCTGCAAAGCGTACCTTACATGGACAGGCTGGACTATGTGTCTATGATGTCCAATGAGCATGCCTACGTGATGGCGATTGAGAAGATGCTGGGATTGGAAGTTCCAATCCGCGCACAATACATTCGCGTCATGTTCGATGAAATCACACGTGTACTGAATCACTTGCTGTGGCTGGGTGCGCATGCGCTGGACGTGGGTGCGATGACGGTATTTCTGTACGCTTTCCGCGAACGCGAAGACTTGTTCGACGTGTATGAGGCGGTTTCTGGCGCACGTATGCATGCGGCTTATTACCGCCCAGGCGGTGTGTACCGCGACTTGCCGAATGTGATGCCGCAATATGAGGTTTCACCTTTCCGCAACGCTAAAACCGTTAAAGCGCAAAACGAGAACCGTCAGGGTTCGTTGCTGGACTTCATTGAAGATTTCACCAATCGCTTCCCGAAATATGTAGATGAATACGAAACATTGCTGACCGATAACCGTATCTGGAAGCAGCGTACCGTTGGTATCGGCGTGGTTACTCCGGAACGTGCATTGGCGCTGGGAATGACTGGTCCAATGTTGCGCGGCTCCGGTATCGAGTGGGATTTGCGTAAAAAACAACCCTATGAAGTCTATGCCGATCTGGATTTTGATATCCCGGTAGGGGTCAATGGCGATTGTTATGACCGTTATCTGGTGCGTATGGAAGAGTTCAGGCAATCCAACCGTATTATCAAACAATGTGTTGACTGGTTACGTAAAAATCCTGGCCCCGTCATTACCTCTGATAATAAAGTGGCGCCGCCTGACCGTGAAGGTATGAAAACCAACATGGAAGACCTCATCCACCATTTTAAGCTGTTCACTGAAGGTTTCCATGTGCCGGCAGGTGAGGCTTATGCCGCAGTTGAGCATCCAAAGGGTGAGTTTGGTATTTATATGGTTTCAGATGGTGCAAACAAACCTTACCGTCTGAAAATTCGTGCTCCGGGCTTCCCGCATCTGGCGGCGCTGGATGAAATGACGAAAGGCCACATGATTGCCGACTTGGTGGCGATTATTGGTACGCAGGACATTGTGTTCGGCGAAATCGACCGCTAGCAATTAAAGAATAGATAAATTTAGATAAATAAAATGTTAAGTCCAGAAGCCATTAAAAAAATTGACTACGAGCTGACTAAATACCCAGCCGACCAACGCCAGGCTGCGGTGATGAGCGCATTACGTATCGTGCAAACCGAGCGTGGCTGGCTGTCACAGGAAAGCATTTCCGAGGTGGCGCAGTATTTGGGTATGCCTGAAATCGCTGCGATGGAAGTAGCTACTTTTTACAATATGTACGATTTAAGCCCGGTAGGTAAATACAAAGTAACCGTATGTACCAATATTTCATGCATGCTGCGTGGTTCGGATGAAATCGTAAATCACCTGCAACAAAAACTGGGTGTTGGTTTTAACGAGATTACTGCGGATGGGAAATTCTGCCTGAAAGAGGGGGAGTGCATGGGTTGCTGCGGTGGCGCACCGTTGATGCACGTGAACAATACGCAAATGCACGAATTTCTAACCACTGAAAAAGTGGATGCGATCCTAGAAGAATTAAATCAGGGGGAGCTCAAATAATGGCTGTCTCTAATAAAGCTCCGGTAATGACCGATTTGACAGGTCAAACTCTACTGACATTGCGTACGCTGGCTGAAAAAAATCCGGCGTCGCTGGAAACTTATCTTAAATTGGGTGGTTATGCAGCATTAAAGCGCATCGTTACTGAAAAAGTAAAACCGACAGATATTATTACCGAAGTTAAAATCTCCGGCTTGCGCGGCCGTGGCGGTGCTGGATTCCCAACAGGGCTTAAGTGGAGCTTCATGCCGCGCTATTTTGACGGCGTTAAGTATCTGGTTTGCAATACCGATGAGGGTGAGCCTGGTACTTTTAAAGACCGCGATATTATCCGCTACAATCCGCATCAACTTATTGAAGGTATGGCGATTGCCGCTTACACATTAGGTGCACGCGTAGGCTACAACTACATTCACGGCGAGATCTGGCAGGACTATGAAACCTTCGAGGCCGCTTTGCTCGAAGCAAAAGCAGCGGGTTATCTGGGTGAAAACCTGTTCGGTACTAATTTCAGTTTTGATTTATATGCCGTGCATGGTTACGGTGCCTATATCTGCGGGGAAGAAACCGCTTTAATTGAATCGATTGAAGGCAAAAAAGGCCAGCCGCGCTTCAAACCACCATTCCCTGCCAGCTACGGTGTTTTTGGTAAACCTACCAATGTGAACAATACGGAAAGCTACACCAGTATTCCATGGATTATGCAGAATGGCGGCAAGGCATTTGCAGACTTGGGTGTGCCAAACTCCGGCGGTACCAAGTTGTTTTCAGTTTCCGGCCATGTAGAGAAGCCAGGCAACTATGAAGTGAAAATGGGTACGCCGTTTGCTGAATTGCTGGCAATGGCAGGCGGTATCTGGAAAGGCCGCCAATTAAAAGCGGTCATTCCTGGCGGACCTTCTACCGCGGTGATGCCGGCTTCAGCAATTCTTGGTGCGACCCTGGATTATGAAGGCTTGAGCAAAGCCAGATCCAGCCTTGGTGCAGGATCCATGATCGTGATGGATGAAACTACTTGCATGGTTAAAACCTTGCATCGCCTGTCATATTTCTTTTATGAAGAGAGCTGTGGCCAATGTACGCCGTGCCGTGAGGGTACCGGCTGGGTCTACCGTGTAATTGACCGTATTGTTAAAGGCCAGGGCCGTATGGAAGATCTGGATTTGCTGACTGACGTGAGTAATAACATTTCCGGACGCACTATTTGCGCACTGGGTGAGGCAGCAGCAACGCCGGTGTTAAGCTTTATTAAACATTTCAGGCCAGAGTTTGAGTATTACATTCAGCATGGCAAGAGCATGGTTGATGGTAAATGATAAATCTATTTAGTTTGCATATTGCACTGAATAAATT
>JBAQME010000086.1:0-6678 GCA_049302535.1 Methylotenera sp. | reverse complement strand
CTAAGTACTTATCCAAGGTTTTAGGTGTTACGTTAATTTTCTTCGCGGCTTTAGCGCCCGGCTTGGCTTTTGAAGTGAGCAATTCCTTTACAACTTTTCTACAAACTTTTGCGACTTCCTGCTCCAGTCTGCGCACACCTGCCTCGCGCGTGTAATAACGCACGATGTCACGGATTGCAGCTTCAGACACATGCAGTTCATCATCCTTCAGTCCATGCGATTTAAGTTGCTTAGGCAAGAGATAGCGCATCGCTATATTTACTTTTTCATCCTCTGTATAACCGGATAAATTGATAATTTCCATACGATCCAATAAAGGCGCAGGAATATTCATTGAGTTGGCAGTCGCGACAAACATGACATCCGACAGATCGTATTCAACCTCAACGTAATGATCGACAAAGGTATGGTTCTGCTCCGGATCCAGCACCTCTAACAATGCTGAAGAAGGATCACCTCTAAAATCCTGGCCAAGCTTATCCACCTCATCCAGCAGGAACAGCGGGTTTTTAACCCCTACTTTAGCCATGCTTTGTAAGATTTTCCCGGGCATGGATCCTATATAGGTACGTCTATGTCCACGAATTTCAGACTCATCACGCACACCACCAAGTGCCATACGCACGAATTTACGATTTATCGCCTTGGCTATACTTTGTCCCAGCGAGGTCTTACCCACGCCAGGAGGCCCTACCAAGCACAGAATAGGTGCTTTGATTTTATCGACACGTTGTTGAACAGCCAGATACTCAACGATACGCTCTTTAACTTTTTCCAGGCCATAATGATCATTGTCCAGCACGGCCTCTGCAGCCACCAGGTTTTTACTGATCCTTGTTTTTTTACTCCAAGGCAAACTGATTAGGGTATCAATATAATTACGCACAACAGAAGCTTCTGCAGACATTGGCGACATAAGCTTTAGTTTTTTTAATTCACTTGATACTTTAGCAAGCGCATCTTTAGGCATGCGCGCTGCTTCAATCCGCTTTTCAAGCTCATCCATCTCGGCATTTTCGTCCTGCTCGCCAAGCTCTTTCTGAATCGCTTTCACCTGTTCATTCAAATAATACTCACGTTGAGTTTTTTCCATTTGGCGTTTTACTCGTCCACGGATGCGTTTCTCAACCTGCAGAATATCGATTTCACCTTCCATCAGGCGCAGCAAATGTTCCAGGCGCTCTGCGACATCAAACATTTCGAGCACTTTTTGCTTTTCTTCCAGCTTGAGCGTCAAATGTGCAGCAATGGTATCCGCCAAGCGCCCAGCTTCATCAATAGTGGCAAGCGATGTCAAAATTTCAGGTGGGATTTTTTTATTTAATTTGACGTACTGATCAAACTGCGCAAACACTGTACGCATCAGTGCCTGTATCTCAACGTCACTGACTGACTCTGCAATAAGTTCAGCGCGTGCAGCAAAGCACTCTTCGGTTTCTGTAAATTCGCTAACTTTAGCGCGTTGCACACCCTCTACTAACACTTTTACCGTGCCATCAGGCAATTTCAGCATTTGCAGTACGGTGGCTACGGTGCCCACTTCATGCAAATCACTCGCTTCCGGGTCATCTTTGCTCGCGGACTTTTGTGCGACCAATAAAATTTGTTTATTTCCTTCGGAGGCAAGCTCAAGTGCTTTTACAGACTTGGTGCGTCCAACAAAAAGAGGAATTACCAAATGCGGATATACAACGACATCGCGCAGAGGCAAAAGCGGCAGTAAACCGCTATCTGGACTATATGAAGGTAATAATTGTGCCATGAGTAGACTTCCAAAATTAAGCTAAAAGGTTAAGCCAAAAACACTTATATAGATGTTGATGGGGTTAATTCTTAACAGTTCAAGTATTAATTAACATTTAAGCACTAATTTAGCGACTTAAAGTAAGTTTTATGAAAGAAATTTAACGAAGCTCGTTAAAGAAATGGAAGTGGGATATCTTTGAATGCAAAACAAGCCAAACATGTAACCCCATCAATTAAAACTGGGATTACATGTTGGCTACTTAAAACGTGTAATGATTAACCTGCAGCCTCTTCAACCGGTTTGTCTGCATAAATCAGGATAGGCGGTGTATCACCACGGATAACGCCTTCGTCTATGACAACTTTACTTAGATTTTTCAATGATGGCAGTTCGTACATAATTTCAAGCAAAGCATGCTCCATAATTGAGCGCAAACCACGTGCGCCTGTTTTACGTTCCAGTGCTTTTTTCGCAATTAACAATAAAGCAGACTCTCTAAATTCCAAGTCCACACCTTCCATCTTGAACAGCTTGATGTATTGTTTAGTCAGCGCGTTTTTAGGTTCGGTGAGAATCGTCATCAGCGCAGCTTCATCCAGTGATTCCAGTGTAGCTACAACTGGTAAGCGGCCAATAAACTCCGGAATTAGACCAAACTTGATTAAATCCTCAGGCTCAACCTCTCGCAACACTGTACCCACTTCGCGCACATCAACCTTGCTCTTCACTTCTGCGCCAAAACCAATGCCACCTTTTTCTGAACGCAAGCGAATGACTTTTTCCAAGCCATCAAATGCACCACCGCATATAAACAAAATATTTGTCGTATCAAGCTGTACGAACTCTTGATTCGGGTGTTTACGGCCACCCTGTGGCGGGATTGAAGCAACCGTACCTTCAATTAATTTAAGTAGGGCCTGCTGGACACCCTCGCCAGACACATCGCGCGTAATGGAAGGATTGTCAGACTTACGGGAAATCTTATCGACCTCATCAATATAAACAATGCCGCGCTGTGCTTTTTCAATATCGTAATCGCACTTCTGCAACAGCTTCTGCATGATATTTTCAACATCTTCACCAACATAACCCGCTTCAGTTAAGGTGGTTGCGTCCGCCATGACGAAAGGTACGTCCAGCAATCTAGCTAAAGTCTGTGCCAGTAACGTTTTACCTGATCCGGTTGGGCCGATCAGCAAAATATTGCTTTTGGCAATTTCGACTTCGTCTTTTTGGCCACCATTGGATAGATTATTATGACCAAGGCGTTTGTAATGGTTATAAACCGCTACCGCCAGATTTTTCTTGGCGTGGGTTTGACCGATCACATATTGATCCAGAATTTTGCAAATTTCTTGAGGTGTCGGCAGGCTGGCCTCGGTAGATTTCAAGCCATCTGAATTTTGCACTTCTTCTTTGATTATGTCGTTGCATAGATCAACACATTCATTGCAAATGAATACTGATGGCCCAGCAATGAGCTTTTTTACTTCATGTTGGCTTTTGCCACAGAATGAGCAATAAAGTAATTTATCGTCGTCGGCTTTAGTGGCCATGAATTATGTCCTATTTAGTATTTTGTACCGGCGCCATTAGATCTTATGACATTCCGTACAAATTTGATGTAATCACTATACTATTAATACAGTTAATTAAACAGTTTCGTTGCGATTTCCAATAACTTTATCGATCAAGCCGTATGCAACGGATTGCTCGGCGCTCATAAAGTTATCACGTTCCGTATCGCGGTCGATTTCTTCTGAAGTCCTACCGGTATGATGCGCCAATATATCATTTAGTTTTGAGCGCAAATACAATATTTCTTTCGCGTGAATTTCAATATCCGATGACTGGCCTTGAAAACCGCCGGAAGGCTGATGAATCATCACACGGGAATTAGGCAAGCTAAATCGCTTGTCTTTTGCACCGGCTGCCAACAGGAAAGCGCCCATGCTAGCCGCTTGCCCAATACACAGAGTGCTCACATCCGGTTTAATAAATTGCATGGTGTCATAAATTGACATACCGGCAGTAACTGAACCGCCAGGTGAATTGATATACAGTGAAATGTCTTTGTCCGGGTTTTCAGCTTCTAAAAACAATAATTGAGCTACAACCAGGTTGGCAGTCATGTCATTGACAGGGCCGACAAGAAATATGACGCGCTCTTTTAATAAGCGTGAATAAATATCATAGGAACGCTCACCGCGACCACTTTGCTCAACCACCATTGGAATATAACCCAAACCATTAGGTGTTAAATCAAATTGAGCTTGTGACTGCGGCATTTTGTTCATTTAAGCATTTCCCATTAAATCGTCAAACTTGACTTTTTTGTCAGTTACTTTCGCTTTAGAAAGCACCCAACTTACGGCATTTTCTTCTGTAGCCAGCGCAGCAGGCTCATCCAGGCGTTTCGGATCAGCATAGTACCAAGTAACAACATCTGCCGGACGCTCGAAACTTTGTGAGAACACATCAACCATCGCACGCACTTGGTCTGCATTTGCATGCAAGCCATGTGTATTGATCAATTCACCCAAGATCAAACGTAATTTGGTGCTACGTTTTGCCTGGTCTTCAAACATCGACGGCTCAAGCTGGATGTTACCTAAATCTGCACCGCGTTGTTTGAGATTTTGTTCCGTTGTTTGCATCATACGGCTGATTTCAGTCCCCAGCAACACTTTAGGAATTTCAAAATCCGCACTATCCACCAACGCCTGGAACACTTGTTCTTTCAATTTTACACTGACACGCTTAGCCACTTCCTGTCTTAAACTTTCAGTGATCTCTGCTTTCATTTTTTCAACATCACCGTCTTCAATACCCAGGCTTTTAGCAAAGTCAGCATCAACTTCCGGGTATTTAGGTTGTGAAACACTGACGAACGCAACTTCGTAACCTACTGTTTTTCCAGCCAATTGAGCTGGATTATGATCCGCAGGATAAGTAATCTCGAATTTTTTTGTAGCGCCCGCTTTGCCACCGATTAATTCATCATCAAATGTAGCTACACGGCCAGCTTCACCCAACACTAAATCAATACCGGTATCACCGGTAGATTCAACTTCTTCACCGTCAATAAAAGCTTTAAGTGTTACGTTAACGCGGTCACCTTTTTTAGCTGCGCGTTTAACCGGCTCAAAACTCACACGTTGTTTTACTAAAACATCCAATGTCTTTTTTACGTCAGCATCAGAAATCTCAATAGCTGGACGCTCAATTTTAACTTTTGCCAAATCGCCAATAGCAACTTCCGGAAACACTTCAAAAGTCGCGGTGTATTCTAAAGTTTCAGACGCAGCATCGAATGGTTTATGCTCAATGTTAGGGAAACCTGCTACGCGCAATTTATTAGCCTCAACCGCATCACCGAAGCTTTTTTCAACCGCACCTGAGTAAACCTCATCGCGCACTTGATTGCCGTAATGCTGGTTAACCAAACCCATGGGGGCTTTACCAGGCCTAAAGCCGGCAAATTTTGCAGTACGCGAAATTTGGTTTAGTCGTTGCTTGATTTGTGCCTCTAGTGGCTGGAGTGGAACGCTGATAGAAATTCTACGTTCGAGGTTGCCGAGGGTTTCAACATTCAGAGCCATGCTGTAATTCCTAAATTTTTAACCGCTAGCCATGATTTAGATACTTTTACTCAAGCATCTGCCACGACTTGCTATTTTAAAGTTAAAGTTGGTGCGAAAGGAGAGACTCGAACTCTCACGCCTTACGGCGCTGGAACCTAAATCCAGTGCGTCTACCAATTCCGCCACTCTCGCAGGTAGTGTACGACTTACAAAACATCAGTCGTTCAGATAATTCGCTATTGTATCTCAACTTTTCACAATCAGAAAAGACAAAAAACAAAAAAGCCTGGATTTATTCAACATCGAATAGATTCTCCAAGCATTATTCATTGCTAGAAAATATAGCAGAGCTATCAGTGATTGTGCGAAAATAATGTTAATCTTTACTAAACGAACTTTGAAACCAGAAACTAAACATCATGCCGAATACCATCAATCAAAATGAAATCAACATGCTGCGTACAGAATTAGAACTTCTGATGCGTGAAAGGCAAACGTTGTTAAAAGTCGCTGGTGTTGCCGCCGGGTTAATTGCTGAGATTGACAGTCACAATCTTCCCATCTCAGCAGTAGAGGCAGCAGACTTACTGGCTACTTCCATCAACAATCTTAGCGAAGAAACCCTGCAAGACGCTTTAAATGCAGTGCATGCCGAGATCGTTGAATAAAATACGTTGAATTCAGTTTAACGTATTACTTGCCTATCAATCAGCCGACTACAGCTTTGATTAAATCTGCCCGCACAGGTTCAATGACCATCTGCAAAGCCGCTCTGCTCACTTGCTTACCCGTCGCATTGGTCGCCTGTGGGTTTCAGCAATATGTCGCCAAGCCAATAGATGCCAGTGCCGTAGCTCATAAAATTGATAACAGGCGTCCGGATGACAGCCAATTTCATCAATTTCTAATCAGTAACGGCTACTCGCCTGATCAGCTACCCATTCAACAATGGGGCTTGGATGAGCTCATCTATTGTGCCTTGTTCTTCCACCCAAGCCTGGATGTTGCGCGTGCGCAGTGGCGAGCTGCTGAAGCCGCAAAACTTACGGCAGCAGAAAAACCCAAACCGACAATCAAGGGGAGTGTCGCTAACAGCAATAATGCAAACAATGACATTAGCCCTTATGCGTTAGGATTGAGTATCGACATACCGATTGAAACCGCAGATAAACGCAGCATACGCATTGAAAATGCGGAGCACTTATCACTGGCAGCCAGACTCAAAATAGCGCAAACGGCATGGCAGTTACGTAATCAGGTTGCGCAGTCGTTGTATGAATACCAATTCAATCAACAACAGATAAAATTACTAACTGTAGAACAATCACAACGGCAAAACATAGTAGC
>JBAQME010000085.1:0-2193 GCA_049302535.1 Methylotenera sp. | reverse complement strand
CAAAAGGTGTTGGGTCGATACCGTTATTATTGAAAAATTGTTTTTTAAAGAAATCAATTGATGCCTGACTTCTACCTTGCGTTCCGGTCGTCCGGTTAAACTGGACATCACCGCCAAGTTGCCAACGCGGTGTAATTTGACGGGTTGCACCAAATAAAGCCGTATCCGTTTTTAAGGTATTTTCTATGGCAAATGTCCGCAATTCGGATTCAGTAATCCCGGCGCGTCTCGCTTGATTTAGTGTGCCATACAGGCCATTTAACGTACTACCGGTAAGACTATTGATTGTAGTCAAAATTGGTGAATTACGATGATCTAAAAGCATATTGTAGTTAGTACCACCCTCTGTTAACCAGTTACCTTGCACCATCGCTATGTTCGTACGGTTATATAGTGTATCGTAATCAAACAATGAATAAATAGAGCGCCCATTATCAAAATAGCGCAACTCACCACCAACTGCACGACGATCTGTTATATTTTGAACCTCTTGATTGATAAAAAATACATTACTGCTCCATTTTTCCGCAATCGGCCCAATATCCAGGTTAATACCATAAAAGTGGCGTGTGTAATCCACCCGATATTCATTTAAGGTACCACCTACAACATTAACACGGTACTTGGGTGTAAAGCCATAACGTAGCCATGCACCATCGAAGCGGCCAAGAATACCACCTGAATTACCATTTTGCCGGCCCAGGCGTACCAAATAGTCAACCTCTTTATTTTCCACTTCAACATAAGCAGCATCGGTTCTATCCCTGTTGCTATGGTTATTACCTGATAAGAAATCCATGGTCTGTCTATTACGGAACACAATCTTGCTATCGTACTGATTCTGGCGAGAGCGTGCTGTTAGGTTGATGCTGCTCACTAACGCATGCTGGTCATGCCTGTTTGTGTCTTTTATCGGGGCAGGATTATAAGTATGGCTATGTGCATCATAAAAGTATTGATCCCAGCTACCGTACACGGTTGTCTCGTGAATCTCCCTAATTTCCCTTTTTTTATCTTTTTTCTCGCCAGCCCCACTGGTTTTAATGCTCGCTTCAACTGCGGCAAGATGCTGGTTCACCCGTTTAACACCTTCACCATCCGGATAAAGTTTCAGGTACAGTTCATCCTCAGCCTTCGCTTTGGCAAATTCACCATTTTTTTCACGCGCCACACCAATCAACTCCTGCGCATCCTGCGAAGACGTCGTCAAAGGCAGTCCAAGTACTGTATTCAGCAACTCAATAGCTTTAGGATACTCACCAAGCCCAATCGCCACACGGCTTTCTGCTATCAATTTACTTGCATAATCATTCATCGTCATACCAGCAGGAATGCCAGGAATTTCAACAGGCATAGAATCTGCAACTGGCGGTGTTGGCGCTTTCACTTCCGAAGGTAAAGGCTCCACGCCTTTTGGCAAAGGCAAATGTAAAATAATGCCGCGGCCGCTACTGTCCGGCGTAATTCTAAATTTAACAGGCTGTTTAAATCTGACCGAAATGCTATTAACTTTTTGATCCGGGAAATTCACCGTAAAAGCTGGCACTAAATTGGTTGGCGGAGAATTCAAAAATTCACGGCCTATTGGCAGCGCAAGTCCCAAAGACTGGTATTCCGGGAACTCCAAAAATATCTGGACGCGGCTGGTAGCTTTAGTAGGAGAATGTCTGATATAACGAATTTGCGTTTGAAAATCAATATGAATATCAGCTTCTGTTGCGGTCTGTATAACCTCCACTTTATCTAAAATCGGCTCTGCAAATACATAAGTTGGTAGCACAGCACAAATCAAAACCAAGCAAGGGTAAAGCCTTTTAAATTTATTCATATTTTCCTGAAATTTTCTAAATATCAAATTCAATCAAGCAAATAGCGTAAAGCTAAATATTAAACCAGCTAACTACTTAGCAAACAATATCAATTAAGCAACTATTTCCAAGTTAACCTTTATTTATCAAAGGTACTGGTGTTATGACAACCCGAGTCATTACAATCAACAGCAGTTTTCTTCTCATGTGTCACAGACTTAGACTCAACGCCCGCATAGCTAGCGCCATGACATGACTTGCAGGTACCAGTCAGTAAGGAGTGATTAGGTTTCTTGGTCGACGCAAAGTCAGTCGTACCAACGTGACACACATCGCATGAAGCCGTAGTTGGTACGTGATTGCTGGATTTACCTTTAGCAGTGCT
>JBAQME010000084.1:0-6567 GCA_049302535.1 Methylotenera sp. | reverse complement strand
CCGGCAACTCGGCAGCGTTAAGGTTGGCCGAAGCAGGCCTAAGCGTGCTGCAGATTGAACGTGGTGAATCGCCTGGTTCCAAGAATGTGCAGGGTGCCATTCTTTACTCGGATGCACTGGAAAAGCTAATCCCTGATTTTCGTGATGATGCCCCACTGGAGCGCCATGTGATTGAGCAGCGCATGTGGGTGTTGGATGACGACTCATTTGTCGGCTCGCACTATCGGTCTGATAGCTTTAACAAGCCGCCTTATAACCGTTACACCATGATTCGCTCGCAATTTGATAAATGGTTCTCGGAACGCGTGCAGAAAGCCGGCGCATTGCTGATTTGCGAAACAACGGTTACTAACCTGCTGCTGGATGGCGAGCGGGTGATTGGTGTGATGACGGATCGTCAAGGTGGTGAAATCTATGCGGATGCCGTGATACTTGCCGATGGCGTGAACTCACTGCTGGCTAAAAAGGCCGGGTTTCACCCGGAGTTGCAGCCCAAGGATGTGGCATTGGCAGTAAAGGAAATTCACTTTATGCCGCAGGAAATCATTGAGCAGCGCTTTAATGTCACGGGTGAAGAGGGTGTGGTCATTGAGATGGTGGGCAAGATTACCAAAGGCATGATGGGGACCGGTTTTCTATATACCAATCGCGAATCAATCACTATCGGTGTTGGCTGCATGCTGTCTGACTTTAAGAAGCAAAAAATCACGCCTTATCAATTGCTGGAACAGATGAAAGCGCATCCTTCCATACAGCCCATGCTGGCAGGCGGCGAAATGAAAGAATACACCGCACATCTGATTCCGGAAGGCGGCTTTAACGCAGTGCCCGACCTGTATGGCGATGGCTGGATGATTGTGGGTGATGCCGGCATGTTTGTGAATGCAGTGCACCGCGAAGGCTCTAATCTTGCCATGACAACAGGTATGCACGCAGCTGACACGCTAATTGAGCTGAAAAGCGAGGGTAAGGCATTTACTGCGGAAAACCTTAAACGCTACAAAGCCCGGCTGGATGAAAGCTTTGTGATGAAAGACCTTAAAAAGTACAAGAACATGCCTGACGTGTTCCACACCAACCCGCAATTTTTTAACGACTACCCGGATCTGATCTCGCAAGCAGCACGTACCATGCTGACAGTGGATGGGGTGGATAAGAAAACCAAAGAACGCGAAATTCGTAAAAGTTTCCGTCATCGCCGTTCATTGTTTGGCTTGATGGGCGATGCGTTTAAGCTATGGAGGGCATTTGAATGAGCGTCATGGTTAAAGTTGAAGAAAAGCTTTTTCAAAACCGCTACAAGGTTGACTCGGGTCGTCCGCATATCAGCATTATTGATGAAGATAAATGCCGCAATCAATGCGAAAGCCAAGCCTGCACCGTATGTTGCCCGGCTGCCTGCTGGACAATGGAAGGCAACGGGCAAGTAACCGTGATTAGTGATGGCTGCCTGGAATGCGGTACTTGCCGCATCATCTGTGACGAACACCATAATGTCGCCTGGGAATATCCAAGAGGTGGATACGGCATTCTGTTCAAGTTCGGCTAAATCATGTTTAAAACTACTGCGCTTGCTAGTTTTGGGTTACGCGGTGCTCGCGGCGTTTTAAACATAATTTCGGTGAGTAGTATCAACTTCACGTAATGCAGTTAAACCAGGAACTGAATGATGGCCAAAGCAAAAGTTACATTTTCTGATGTCAACGTGACGGTCAATGTCCCGGTTGGCAGCCGTATTATCGATCTATCAGAAGCGGTGGGTTCTTATATTGCCTACAACTGCCGCGAGGGGGATTGCGGAGTGTGTTTATTTGAGGTGATTAAAGGCAAAGAAAACCTGTCGGCAGTATCTAAAGAGGAAGGTGCAGTGATACTCGCACGCTTTCAGCAAATCATGGATGGATGGCGTGCCATAAAGGATGTCAATGCCCTGCAGGAAAAAATGCAGCGGGAAAATTTCATAGGTAAGGACTGCCGTTTAGCCTGCCAGACACAAGTATTTGGTGATGTTGTCGTTGCACCTTTGTAAGGAAAAATCATGTCCAAATACAATATTACATTTGCCGATATCGGCATTACTGTTGCTGTAGCACGCGGTACCCGCATTGTTGAAATAGCAGAAAAAACCGGGGCGAACATCCCGTTTGCCTGTAAAGAAAATGACTGCGGCGACTGCATGATTGAAGTGTTAGATGGCGAGAAAAACCTCTCCATACCTTCAGCATTGGAAATTAAACTGTTAAAACAGAAATTTGCCAAGCCCAGCAACCGGCTTGCCTGTCAGGCGATGGTGCTAGGCAATGTAACTGTTAAACCTGCCTGATCAATCTAACTCTTAATCAATAAAGGAAGCAACATGCCCAAACCAGCGAAACACGTATTTGTCTGTACACAGGCTCGTCCGTCCAATCATCCACGCGGATCTTGTCAGGCCAAGGGTGGCAATGAGATTTTGCAGGCATTCTGGCAGCAGGTACAGGCGCGGAATCTGTGGGATAAGTTTTCCGTCACCTACTCAGGCTGTCTTGGCCCATGCGATAGTGGCCCTAATGTGCTGGTTTACCCTGAAGGTGTTCTTTACGGCGGAGTTAGCAAAGATGACGTAACTACCATCATCGATGAGCATCTGCTGGGTGATAAAGTGGTTGAACGCCTTAAAGTGCCTGAATCTATCTGGTAGAGCGCTTTGCAAGGTATTGTTGCCACAGATGACTTGCCGCCCCGCGTAGCGGGCTATTTGACTGCCGCTGCCGCTTCTTGCGACTGGCGTGATGCAGAGTCGCTACTGTGGCGCGCACAGACAACCGATCCAGACTGCCTGCATGTGTACTACACGCTATACAAGTTTTACTTTAACCATAAGCGTTTGAGTGATGCGGAACGGGCGGCCTGCCTAGCGCTTGATGCCGCCGCACGCCAGGCACATATCCCGGCTGATTGGAGATCACAAAATAAGGATTCCTGTGATTGGTCAAACGTAGATGCGCCGCAGCATTTCTATTTATTCAGCCTCAAGGCGCTGGCTTTTATTCGTTTGCGCCAGCAGCGTGCAGATGATGCCGAGTTAATCCTTGCCAAGTTACGCGAAATTGACCCGCAGGATACGGTAGGCGCCTCTGTGATTGAAGCTTATGCAATTGGGGCAGCGGCATGACAATACTCTCCAGTGCCATGCTGGGTATCTTGGAAGAAGCTGGGGAGTCAATTCTAATCTTGACTGAAGGGCTGGAGCCCGAACAGTTTTTCGACAGCCGTATTACCCAGCAAGAAGCACTCAGGCAGATGACAGTGATGGCTGGAATCGCGGTTAAGGTACCTGACGACATAAAACAGAAAATGATAGAGATCGACTGGACAGGCTGGTCTTTACTGAGTGTGCAATTAGCCATGGCTGATGGTTCCGCACGTGAAGCATTATGGTTCGGGGTACGCTCACTGGTGCCGGCTACCCTTATGTGGCTCAGGGTTTTTCGTAAGAGTGCACCAGAGTTGTTTTCACCAATTCCGTAATATAAACACGGTAGAGTTTTTGTCGCATTTGCGACAATCCTATCCAGTGAAGCATTAAGGCTATAACGCTGATAATGATAACTGCTTGTATTGATTGATATTATATTTTTGGCATGAATTCTGCTCTATTCTATTTGTCGATATATACTTGTTTATATTACGACAATGATGAGGTTGAGTATGGATAAGCATAATGAACTTAAAAAAGTGGATGAACTAACAATAGTAGGTTCGCTGTCACTGGGGCGGGATGCGCAGAATCTGCTAAGTGACAAGCGCATTGGATTATTGGAAAAAATTGGTGAGTACGGCTCGATAACGCAGGCTGCAAAAGCGGTTGGGTTAAGCTACAAAGGGGCATGGGATGCAGTGGATGCCATGAACGGTATGTTCAGCGAGCCATTGGTAGTCACCATGACAGGTGGTAAGGGTGGCGGGGGTACGCAACTTACAGTGACAGGCATCCGTATTGTTGACGCCTATCGGGCCTTACTGCGTGAACATCAGCGCTTTATGGCAGCAGCCAGCGCAGGTATAGAAGATTTTGACAATGTTTATCAATTTATCAGGAGGTTGTCTGTGAAAACCAGTGCGAGAAATCAGTTTTTTGGCAAAGTAAGTGCGATAAAGCTAGGGCCAGTCAATGTGGAGGTGGAACTGTCGCTAACCGGGGGTGACAAAATCCATTCTGTCATCACCCATGACGGACTGGATAACCTTGGTCTCAAAATCGGCAGTGAGGCATGGGCGCTGGTCAAGGCCAGCTGGATCATACTCGCTATGCCTGATGCGGCAGGCAAAGTCAGTGCACGCAACAAACTTGTCGGAAAAATCGTGCGGATTATACCGGGCAACGTGAATACTGAGGTCGTCATGCAGCTGGATGGCGGTAATTCGGTTAGCGTTGTTATTACCAACGAAAGCGTTACCAGCCTTGATCTGGCAGTTGGTGTTGAAGTCTGTGCAGTGTTTAAGGCAAGCAGCGTGATTATGGGCATCACCGACTAAGTCGGTGGTTTTGCCCGTACTTTTTCGGCTATCGTTATATAGTTTACTTTATTGCGATATTTTTAAGGGAATTTTAAAATGGGATATAGATGGAAATTGAAGTGCGGCGTGCTGCTTGCCTTGTGTATCAATACTGCTTATGCGGCAGAAAACACGGATAACAATACGGATGACAGAATTGCAAAATTGCAGAAAATGCTTGAAGAACAGCAATGGCAGATGAAAGCGATGGCTGATGAGTTATCAGCGCTCCAGAATGGGCGGTCAAGCGACAAGGGCAAGAGTAAAGGCAGCCCTGTATATGGCTCATTCAAGGATGGGCTGGTTTTCGATGACGGCTCAGGTGACTGGAAATTGCAATTGAATGGCCGCATCCAGGCTGATTATCGTACCTTTGACCCTGATGAATGGAAAAATGACGGCTTCTTCATCCGCCGGGCACGTTTTGGCGGCACTTTTAGCTTTCTTAAGGATTTTGCAGTGCGTGTGGAAGGCGAATATAACAACGTGAGCGATGGTAGCAAGGCTACCACAACCTTGACCTATGGTTATCTTGATTACACGCGATGGAAAGGCGCTAAAATCCGTGCCGGTCAATTCAAACCATTCTTTGGCCTTGAGCGCACTTACAGCACCAATTTTATTGATTTCAGCGAGCTTTCACTGGCCACGAATAATGGTGCCATTTTTACTTCAACTTATGACCGCGGCATCATGGTGTTCGGTGACCCCACGCCTTGGCTGAACTATAACGCATATATAGCAAATGGCTCCGGTCAGAATAATGATGATGTGAATGACCACAAGGACTTTGGCGGCAGAATTAACGCCAATATTGCCAGTCTGGCAGACATCAAGAATGCCGTGATTCATGTTGGCGCATCAGCCAGCGATGGCGATATTGGTTTTTCTACCGCTGCCGGCAGTACCATTACCCAAGGTACTGAGGCCAATGGTGTCACCTTCTTTACTGTTGGCGGGTTAGGTAACCCCAACAAAGCTGACCGTACGCGTTGGGGAGTGGAAACATCCTTCGCTTATGGCCCCGTCAAGCTGAATGCCGAATACATTAATGCAAATTATGATGGCAGGACAAATGCTTCTACGGATTTACCGGCAGCCATGCGTAATAAAAATTTCGACAATGATATCAATGGCTGGTATGCAGACCTTAACTGGCTGGTTACCGGGGAAAATTGGTCAGATACTTACAAGAGTGGCGTATACGGCCGCGTTAAGCCAAAGCAGAATTTTAACGACAAGGACGGCTGGGGTGCGTTTGAACTTGGGCTGCGTTACAGCAAATTTGATGCCTCCGACTTCAAAAACATGCTTAAACCTGCGTCAGCTACCACCAGTTATACCAGCGAGGCAGATGCCTGGACTGTGGGTGCAAAATGGTTATTTAACCCTAACGCACGTGTTGTACTGAACTACATACGCACTAACTTCGATACGCCGGTAAAGGTAAATAGCAAAGTAGACGACACTGAAAAAGCACTCCTGTTACGTGCGCAGTATGATTTTTAACCTAATTACCCTATCATTAGGAGGATATATGAGAGCCTTTAAACAGTTTTTTGCGATATTGATATTGCTGACACATGCTATTGCTGCAAGTGCTGAACCGCTTACCGTGGCGATTGCGGCTAACCTTAAGTATGTATTTGACGACCTCGCCGCCGAATTCAAGAAAGAAACCAGCATAGAGGCGCAAAGTGCGCTGGGATCCTCAGGTAAAATGGCTACACAAATTCGCAATGGTGCTCCTTTCGATATCTTCATGTCTGCCGATATGGAGTTTCCGGAAGGGCTCTATAAGGATGGCTATGCAACCACCCAGCCTAAAGCTTACGCATACGGCCAATTGGTATTGTGGACACAAAAAGACGTTGATCTGAGCAAGGGTGTTGCGGGGCTCACGGATGCCAGAGTAGGCAAGATTGCCATCGCCAATCCCAAGGTAGCACCATTCGGTCGGCAAGCAATAAAAGCACTGGAATACTACAAAGTGCGTGAGGCTGTTGAGCCCAAGCTGGTCTATGGTGA
>JBAQME010000083.1:0-2254 GCA_049302535.1 Methylotenera sp. | reverse complement strand
GATGGATTTGCCTGCGCTTGCGCGGCTGTTTGTGACGGTGCCAAAATATGCTTCCTTAAAACAATTTTTATGCAAATGGTTGAATAGCCGACATTTTACGCATAAAAACCATGATTAGGAATAATTCAATACTTATCAGCCGATTATATTCCTTGGATTAAAATAATCCCCAAAGTCAATTTGAAACCTTTTTGCAGGTTTGGGCTATTGAATTTAGCATTCGTTGTTGCATCCCAGCATTTGGCTAAATTCTTTAGCCCGCTCCTTATCTATATTGGCAATTGCCAAGTTGATGCTATGCATATCATCTTTGTCGCCAGCGGATTGTGCTATCGCGCCTAATCTGAATAGAGAATCCGTGTTGCTTGCATCAAACAGAACAGATTTTTTATAGGCGTTCTTAGCCTCATCAATATTGTTTAAATTTTCATGTGCAATACCCAGTTCGTACCAGGCATCGGTATTTTGGGGATCGGTTTCTATCCATTTCTCGGCAACTTGTGCCAATTTTGGCCAGTCCTGGCTTAATTCCGGAATCGCTACTTGCATAAAATAAGGTTTTTTATTGTCTTCTTCCTCCCAGAATGCTTTTCCCGTGATTGGAAATTTTGTCTCTACGGGTAATTTTTCAAGATCAGCTAACCATTCTATAGGCAGTGAGTAAAAGTATGCCGGACGTCCTGGCGTTTTAAACGTATTGACGCCTAATAAATTTCCATCTACGTCAAAAATGCCGCTGCCACTGGCGCCCATCAGGAATTTAGCGCTACTTCTAATGACTTTTCCACCTTCAAATTCGTAGGTTGATTTAACACTGCCGGCTGATGTTAGCGGTATTGGTACCCCGTTTGAATGACCAATTGCCAATACTTCCTGACCTCTTCTAATGTCATTGCCTTTACCTATAGGCGCAGGTTTGAATGGCAGGTTTGATGTGGAAACCAAACATAGATCATGCCAGCGATTCGCTTGTACCGAGTCAATTGCATATGTATCTTCACCGCGAGACACCCAAGGTTGTTTGGTGCTGCGAAAGATGTGGCAGTTGGTGATAACTTTATTTTCGGCAACAACAACCCCCGAACCGTAAGATACGCCACCATTTGCGTTGTAACCGCGTATCATTACAACGGATTGTAAGGATTGCAGTATCTTTGCCTGATCGAGCGCTAACGCAGGTTGCAGATAGCCGTACAATATTGCAAGCAGGATAAAGTTGCGCATACGTATCTCCAGGCTCAATGGTAGGTTTCTATGTTTAAGCAAGCTCTTGATTTATTAAATGAATGACCTTGTTAATCCTGCAAAGTTCTTGCCGATAATTAAACAACTGAATTGGATTATTAATTAGCGTGATTTATGTAGATTGCTGTTAAAATTTACCGTTAATTTTTTCCTTTAAAGCGTAACGTGTTCATCACTTTTCCAAATAGCAAATATCAGCTTCACCAGCCTTTCCCTCCTGCAGGCGATCAGCCTCAGGCGATTGAAAAGCTGACGCAAGGTATTAACGATAATTTGAAGTTCCAGACATTGCTTGGAGTAACCGGATCGGGTAAAACCTACACCATGGCAAACGTGATTGCGCGTACCGGCCGGCCGGCGATAGTGATGGCGCCCAACAAAACGCTGGCAGCACAGCTGTATAGCGAGTTTAGGGAGTTTTTTCCAAATAATTCCGTAGAATATTTTGTCAGTTATTACGATTACTATCAGCCTGAAGCCTACGTGCCATCACGCGATTTGTTCATAGAAAAAGACTCCAGTATCAATGAGCATATTGAACAAATGCGTCTTTCTGCAACCAAGGCATTATTGGAGCGCGAAGACAGCATCATCGTGGCCACTGTGTCTGCCATTTACGGTATCGGTGACCCTGTTGATTATCACGGCATGGTATTGCACGTAACGCAAGGTGAAAAAATCGCGCAGCGCGATATGATTACGCGCCTGGTAGGCATGCAATACGACCGCAATGAATTTGATTTTTCCCGCGGTACGTTCAGGGTGCGTGGCGATGTGATTGATGTGTTCCCCGCAGAAAACAACGAAACTGCGGTGCGCATTTCCATGTTTGACGATGAAATCGAATCCATCACTTTGTTTGACCCGCTGACCGGGCAGATTTTCAATAAGATTCCCCGTTACACGGTTTATCCGTCAAGCCACTACGTGACGCCGCGCGAGACTACGATTCGTGCCATGGAGAAAATCAAGCATGAACTTAAAGACCGCGTTGATTTTTATATCAAGA
>JBAQME010000082.1:0-1679 GCA_049302535.1 Methylotenera sp. | reverse complement strand
GCTTTTGCCCAGTGAGTAATTATTCATGAGCCATGCATTTCTGTCTATAAATATAAATTGTCAGTAATTGTAAATTAAACGATATGTTGCATAAATGCAACATAATTTTAAGCGTAATAATTATTATCAGGTATTGTCATTCCCGTTATGCTGATGCAAGGAATATACCTGATTCTAATTGGCGGTTTTAAGATGTATCTAATCCCGGATTTTACTGGAATTTTTATATAGATTTAATGCAAGTTCACGCTGGATGCCATGATTGACAATGGGTTGTGGGTAATCATGCCCGATGATGGTGTTAATTGCAGATTGACGTTCTGCTGACATTAACCAAGGGGCGTGTATTTCTTTGTCACTGCAACCGGCCAATTCTGTGACATATTTGCGGATAAATCGACCATTTTTGTCAAAGCGTTCGCTTTGGGTGATGGGATTGAAAATTCTGAACCATGGTTGCGCATCACAGCCGGTAGAAGCTGCCCACTGCCAGCCGCCGTTATTCGCGCTAAAATCAAAATCAATCAGTTTTTCGGCAAAATAACGCTCCCCCCAACGCCAATCGATGAGCAGGTCTTTGACCAGAAAACTCGCTGCTAGCATGCGTAACCGGTTGTGCATATAACCGGTGCTGTTAAGCTGGCGCATTGCAGCGTCTACCAGGGGGTAGCCGGTTTTGCCATCACACCATGCCTTGAAATAGCTGGGGTTGTTAGGAAAGGCTAACGATTCAAATTCGGTCTTAAAAGCTTTGCCAGCTGCAATGTGCGGATGATGATGCAGAATTTGAAAATAAAAATCGCGCCAGATGAGTTCAGACAGCCATGTTTCCGCGCCAGTGCCTCCTATATGTAAAGCTGCGTGTGCCAGGTGTCGAATGGAGACGGTGCCAAAACGTAGATGCACTGACAGATATGAAACGCCTTTTACTGAGGGGAAGTCTCGTGTTTCCCTGTAGTGTTCCATGCGCGCTGAAAAGTCTGCAAATAATTTAGCGCCGCCACTCATGCCGGTTGGCAAGGGTATCTTTGATAAATCAGTACGCTCAAATCCGATAGATTCCAGATTCATTAAATCGTCAGGAACATCTCTACTGTCCGCTTTGGCTAAATGATGTGCATAGATGTCAATTGGATAGGAATTATGATAAAAATCATTGATGGTTTTAAGCCATGTATTTTTGTAAGGCGTAAATACGCTGTAAGGCTTTCCTGCCAAACTTAAGATTTCATCTTTCTCAAAAATGACCTGATCTTTGTAGTGATGAAAGTCGATATGGTCTTTTTGCAGTTGACTGGCAACATGATCGTCTCGCGCGATGGCGATTGGCTCGTAATCATGATTGGTAAATACAGCTTCGACTTGCAGTTTACCAGCGAGCGCAGGAACCTCATCCCTTGCTTTGCCATTTAATACAATTAAATCCCCACCTTTGTTTTGCAGTGCTGTTTTGAGTTCTTTGACACTTTCCCAGATAAACTCGACACGGCGGTCTTTCTTATCAGTGAGATTGTCCAAAATCTCGGTATCAAACACAAATACACAATAGACATGGCGCGAGGACTTGAGTGCATGGTACAGGGCGGCATGGTCGTAATCACGCAGGTCGCGACGAAACCAAACTAACGATTTTGTATATTGGGATTTTGTATCTTGCATGTGCTGAGAGACCTTGGCGT
>JBAQME010000081.1:0-3269 GCA_049302535.1 Methylotenera sp. | reverse complement strand
CACCGGAGCGATTCCTTGATAAGAACAGTCCGGAATTTATGACGCAGGATGAAGAAAACTCTGGCGTGATCGAGGTTACAGATCTAGTGCGACGTGCATCTTGGGCTAAACCGAACCAGCGTTATTTCCTAGGGGTGCTACAAGTGCATGCCAAATCCAATGATCCTGAATTGGTGGAGGACGGCCAGCTTTACTTGATTTCAAGTCCCTGACCGGGAATGAATGTGACTTAAGTTCTTAAACATTTGTGAGAGGGCGATTGACCACATGGCATGCTGTAGCTGTCAGGTATAATGCTATACAAGTAAATTAATTCAGGAACACTGCATGTATAAACACCCTTTGCTCGACCGGGACAAAATGACGCCGCAAGAGGCGCTTGATATGCTGATTGATGGCAATCATCGTTTTGCTAATAATTTAACGACTAATAAAGATTTGCATAATCTAGTGATGATGACAAAAGACAGGCAGCACCCTTTTGTTTCAACGTTAAGTTGCAGTGATTCGAGAGCGCCGGTGGAAATGGTGTTTGACCAGGCTTTGGGAGATGTTTTCAGTGTGCGCCTAGCGGGCAATATTGCCTCAGACAAAGCCATCGGGAGCCTGGAGTTTGGCTGTAAATACCTAGGCAGTAAATTGATCGTGGTGCTGGGCCATTCTGACTGCGGTGCGGTAAAGGCGGCTTGCGATAATTTTAAGGACGGCCATATTGGCGAAATTACCAATTTGATTAAGCCTGCCGTGCGTCTGGAAAAAAACGTGCTTGAAAATCGCGATTCCTCCAATGCTGAATTTGTGGCAAAAGTGTGCGAACTTAGTGTGCAAGTGCAGATGGATGAAATTATGCATAGCAGCGAGATTCTGCAGGATATGTTAGCTAATAAGCAGATAGCGATTGTCGGCGGTATTTATGACCTGGCGACTGGCAATGTGCGCTTTATGGATAATGCTCTAGGGCTTTAGGGCTCAGATTACAGGGCCGGCGTCTTAGCGGTGGCCTTCCTTAGCCATGTTGATGCTGTATTTCGGTATTTCTATCACCAGATCCTCAGTGCCGACAATTGCCTGGCATGATAAGCGTGAATTTGGTTCCAGGCCCCATGCCTTGTCCAGCAGGTCATCTTCCTTATCAGATGATGCATTGAGTGACTTGAATCCTTCGCGAACGATCACGTGGCAAGTAGTGCAGGCGCATGCCTGATCGCATGCATGGTCAATATCAATATCATGCTCCAATAAAGTGTTGCAGATGGAGTCACCGGTATTCGCTTCAATTGCTGCGCCCTCAGGGCATAGTTCAACGTGTGGCAGTATGATAATTTGTGGCATGTTGTTTCCTTATTTTGCAGGGTGCAATAAATTGCGCTCCTACAAGTCTAAACTCTCTAAATTTTTACCTGATAATGCACGGCTGACGCTTGCGTTCATGCGGGCAGCGGCAAAGGCTTCAGTGGCATGGTTGAGCGTATCAACCGCTTTATTGATTGCGGTAGCATCTTCTGCATTGGCAATCGTTTGCAGGTGTTCTACTTCGGCTTCTATGACTTTTCTTTCTGTGTCACTGATAAGATTGCCGTCAGTGGCTAATGCAACGGTGACCGAGTTAATAATAGCACCGGCGCTGACGCGGGCTTCTGCCAGCATACGTGCTTTTTTATCTTCTTCTGCACTGGTAAAAGATGCTTTCAGCATGCCGGTGATTTCATCTTCAGACAGGCCATAAGATGGTTTGACTTCAATATGGGCTTCAATCCCGGTACTTTGTTCGCGCGCTGAGACGGATAACAAACCGTCGGCATCAACAGTAAAGGTGACGCGGATGCGTGCTGCCCCGGCAGCCATTGGCGGTATACCGCGCAACTCAAAGCGTGCCAGTGAGCGGCAATCGCTCACCAATTCACGCTCGCCTTGTACCACATGAATGCTCATGGCAGTTTGACCATCCTTGTAGGTGGTAAATTCTTGCGCGCGTGCGATCGGGAGCGTGCTGTTGCGGTGAATAACTTTTTCAACCAGGCCGCCCATGGTTTCCAGGCCTAAAGAAAGCGGTGTTACATCAAGCAGCAATAAATCATCATCATTTTTGTTGCCGGCCAGTATATTGGCTTGGATGGCTGCACCTAGTGCCACCACTTTGTCAGGATCCAGATTGGTGAGCGGTTCCTGTTTGAAGTAGTCTTCAACAGCATGCCGGATATGGGGCATGCGCGTTGCGCCGCCAACCAGCACCACGCCGTTAATATCTTCAATGGCAAGGTTCGCGTCACGCATCGCTTTGCGCGTGGGTGACAGGGTCTTGGTCACAAGGTGCTGCGTGATCTCTACAAACTGTGGTGCAGTGAGCGTCACATCCACCAGTGTGCCATTGCTTAAACGACAGACGATCTGCGCTTCAAAATTTTCAGTCAGCCATTCTTTGGCCTGGCGTGACTTGGTGAGCAGCAAGCGCGTATCGCCTTCAGTTAATGGCGCAAACTGGCTGACGCTTTCGCGCACCTTGTCTAACACCCAGCAGTAGATGCGGTGATCAAAATCATCTCCTCCCAGAGCGGAATCCCCATTGGTGGCGAGTACTTCAAACACGCCTTTCGATAAGCGCAGGATAGAAACATCAAACGTACCGCCGCCCAGGTCATAAATGACGAAGGTGCCTTCAGCTGCGTTGTCCAAGCCATATGCAACGGCTGCGGCTGTGGGTTCATTCAGCAAGCGCAGTACATTTAAACCCGCCAGACGGGCGGCATCTTTGGTGGCCTGACGCTGGGCGTCATCAAAATAGGCAGGAACAGTAATCACTGCTCCTACTAAATCGCCACCGAGTGATTTTTCGGCACGCGTTTTCAGCGTTTTAAGAATTTCTGCTGATATTTCAACCGGGCTTTTTAAGCCGGCACGTGTTTCAATTTGCAGCATTTTGGCAGATTGCGCTTCAGTGCCTGACACAAAGCGATAGGGGATATGCGCCCTGTCGGTAATGTCGTTGATGCTGCGCCCCATAAAGCGTTTAACTGAAACGATGGTGTTGGTGGGGTCTGCGCTTTGCTGTGATTGCGCCTCATGTCCTACAATCACTTCTCCGCCTGGCGCGTAGCGAACAACAGAAGGTAATAAGGCATGTCCGTAGTCATCTTGCAAAACTGTGCTCATGCCGCTGCGTACGGTGGCGACGAGTGAATTTGTCGTGCCTAAATCAATCCCTACTGCCAGCTTGTGTTGGTGAGGTGCGGCACTCATGCCAGGTTCGGATATTTGGAGTAATGCCATAT
>JBAQME010000080.1:0-11950 GCA_049302535.1 Methylotenera sp. | reverse complement strand
TCCATCGTTCTTGGCACTAAAGCCATTCTCGCGAGCACATCTGACTGGGTCCGCTCCGCCATTTCCCACAGGCTATTATGGGCACTAAAATCGCCATACTCATAACCCATAGTTTGCAAGTAGCCATTGAGCAAACCAAAATGATAGGCTTCTTCTGCCGCGACCTTGAGCCAGTCTGTGTAATATTGCACAGGCATATCGGCAAAGCGCCAGACAGCATCCAGCGCCAGGTTAATGGCATTGAATTCAATGTGCGCCAGCGCATGAATCAAGGCAGCGCGCCCCTCTATGGTTCGCATGGAACGTTTTTCAACTTCCAGTGGCGATACTAACTTAGGCTTATCAGGCCGGCCCGGTATCCCAAGAGGTTCTGCCAATATTGCGCTTACGTTGAGAGAAACCTGCCCTGCCAGCCAGGCCTTATTTAAACTTTTAACCCCCGCAGCCTTATGTGTCGGGCTGGTATTTGCCAGCCAGTTAATTGCAGCCTCGCGCAGGTCTGCTGCTTCAAGCGTGCAGCCTTCCGGTGGACAACTATTGTTCATATCAACGTTTGTCATAAGTGCTTAAAATTTATCGTAATATTTGTTCCACAAGACATGGTGCCATCCTCATGCTGGCGGGCCAAACCATCTTTTATGCTGATCTCGGCGTGATGGGCAAGTGCGATTTCTTTCACAATTGCCAAGCCCAGGCCGCAACCTTCACCTGCATTATCTTCAATACGATAAAAACGGTTAAAGACTAACTCCCTTTTCTCCGGTGCGATACCTATTCCATTATCAATGACTTGCAGCTTGATCTCGTCTGCTTGACGAGATAAGGCAACCGTGATTACTCCGCCATGCGGCGTATAGCAAATGGCATTTTCAATTAAATTACTCAACATTTCCCTGAGCATAAAAGCATTACCTGATAGGGTTAAATCCTGATCGCTGCCGGTTTCAAATCCCAGATCTATCCCTTTATCAAGTGCGCGCGGCACCCAATCGGCAGTCGCTTCCTGTACCAGGCGCGTCAAATTAACCGTCTCAAATGCATAATGGCTTTCGGTGCCAGGCTCTATTCTGGCCAACGTGAGTAATTGCTGAACCAAGCGAGACAAGTGTTGTGAGCTTGATGCAATATTCTCCAAAGCATGCCGGGTTTGACCTGGAACCGGCTCGCGCAGCGCTAGCTCTACCTGATTTTGCAGCGCAGCAATTGGTGTTCTAAGCTGATGCGAGGCATCGGCCACAAAGGCTTTCTGAAAATCAACACCAACCTTGACCCTTAGCATCAGATCATTCATTTCATTCAGCAACGGAGTGATTTCCAGCGGGGAGCTATTGGTGGCAATCGGGCTTAAGTCATCATGAGAACGCCTCGCCAGAGCATTCCTCAATTGGTTTAATGGCAGCAAACTATGCTTGATACTTAAGAAAATGACCAGTGCGGTGACCAGCATAATCAGAATTTGCGGAATCAGCATCTCTTCAATAATTTCAAGCACCATAAATTCACGTTTGGTGCGCGTTTCCGCGACCTGTATTAACAAATCCCCTTTTAAACTGGAATTGATGATAGGTAACGCGTAGGCAACAACCCTGACTTTTTCATTATCCAGCATGTCATCGTAATAGACATGCGCCCCGCTTTTCAATGCATGCCTTGGTGCTTTGATATTAGGCTCCCCCACCACAATATCGCCATTGGGCGCAGAGATACGATAATTAATGTAATCATCCTTATCATACTGGAGTAAATTTTTAGCGATTTCAGGCAAATCAATGACGACATGATTATTCACCACATCTATTTGATCAGCCAATGCAAGCACCACACGCAACATTGCACGATCGTAGGCCAAATTTGCAAAACGATAGGCACGTGAATAAGAAACGACTGAACTGATAGAAAGAATAATGAATAAACATATCATTAGCCACAGCAGTAGCTGACCACTGAGCGAGTAATGGCGTGTATCGCTGCTGCTAGATAGATTTTTTTGCATTTTCAAGTAAGTAACCAAGTCCGCGTATGGTTCTGATTTGCACATTGGCAGGTGCAATTTTCTTTCTCAAGCGGTGGATGTAAACCTCAATGGCATTATCACCCAACTCGCTATCCCAATTACAAAGCGATTCTAAAACCTGTTCCTTGCTTACCACCTTGTTTTGTTTGTGCATCAAAATTTCCAGCAAGGCAAGCTCCCTTGTCGACAAGAGCAAGTCTTTATCACCGCAGGTGGCGCGCTTATCCGCGGCGTTAAAAGTCAAATCGCCACATAGCAGGGACGTATTTGCCCCCATTTTCCCGCGTCGAATCAATGCACGTACGCGCGCCTCTAGCTCGGTCAAATTTAGCGGTTTGATCAGATAATCATCCGCGCCCAGATCCAGGCCTTTAACGCGGCTTTCTATCGCATCTTGCGCAGTAAGGATCATCACTGCCGCATGGTCGCCCCGGCTACGCAAACGCTTGAGCACTTCAAAACCATCCAGTTTTGGCAATCCTAAATCCAGCACCACTAAATCGTAAGCAGTTTGCTGCAGAAAGGTATTTGCAATTTCGCCATTTGCCGCGTGATCTACCGCATAACCCGCTTGCTTAAGTGCATCCATCAGGCCTTCGGCTAAAATTTTATCGTCTTCAACTACTAGCAAGCGCATATGTAAGGCTCATGTAAGGTTCAAAGCGTATTGTGGCACTCATGGATAGTGAGTTGCAAATAGAACGTGTCATTGGTAGCCATTCATCCTAAGGTAAACTAAATTAATTTTTTAAGGACTTAATCATGAATAAAATTTTATCAGCATTATTGGTTGGTTTCTTCGCAGTATCAGTAAATGCATTTGCTGAAGCTCCAGCTAAAGCAGAAGAAGCAAAAGCAGCTCCAGCTGCTACTGAAGCTGCTGCACCTGCAGCAAAACACACAGCAGCTCCAGCTAAAAAAGCTAAGCATAAAAAAGCTGCAAAAAAAGTAGAAGAAACTAAAGCTACTGAAGCTGCACCTGCGGCAGCTAAGTAATTTAGACTAATTATTAGCTTTTAATTAGTTAATGATGTAAAAAGCCGCGTTAATCGCGGCTTTTTAGTTGCGTAACAGAATTCAGCGAAATTATTTAAGCGGTATAAAGTCCAACTCGCCCGCCTTCATGTCCGGCACCAGCAAATAGGCTTCATCTTTGGTAATGGCAATATCAGCGGCAGATTGATAGCCGGATTTGACAACAGCAACGTCGCCTTTGGTGCTAACACTGAACACCTTGCCGTTTTTCCAATCACTCACGTACATCGTGCCACTGGAGTGGTGTACCACCCCATCACCGCCACCGAAACCTTCAGCAATATCCGTTAATTTTTTAGTTTGTGTGTTAAATGTATATAAAACACCTGAGGCAAAATCCACCACCACTAAAATATTACCAGTATCGTCTGCCAGCAAGCCATTGGGCGCTTTAATACGGGCATCTTGCAAATCATTAATCAGCAATGTCACTTGCCCCTTGGCATTGATTTTATAAATTGCACCACCCTTGCCTGCACCAAACACATCACCGCTGTCACTCACGTAAAGGTTGCCTTGCGGGTCTGCTTCCAAATCATTCAAAAACAAAGGAGGTCTCTGAAATGCGCTAGCGGCAACAAACACACTTGCTTTACCATCAGGTGTAATTTTGATGATTTTGGTTTTATCTGCCACATATAAATTTTTACCTATAATGGCAAGCCCCTTAGGATCATCTAAACCTTTTGCAAAAACAGAAGCTTTACCATGCCTGTCAATGACAGTGATCTGGCCATCCCCATCTTTACCGAACTCGTTTATTTCAGAAACGTAAATACGCCCATCCTTAGCTTGCACCGCTGACTCCGGTGTTTTTAATCCTGTGATTTTTTGTGGATTAATTAATGTTGATTTTGTAGCACTTTGACAACCCAGCATCAAAAGTGCTGTTGCTACAAGCGCTCCCAATTGTATGCGATTTTTTAACATGATTTTTTCCTAAAAAGATAAAGCTCTTATTTTTGGTATTGGTAATGAGGCAGCCATATTACATAGCGCAGCATCCGTGCTACTTGTATTACTATCTATCAGCGTTTTTAATGCCTTATCCGCCTGCATTTTTGCGGCCATTTTATCAATTGCAAGTGCATAGGATTTTTCTATCCATACCGCGGGTTTTATATCCAAAAATCCGTGTAACTTGGATTTACCGACATAAGTAGACTTGAGTTCACCCTTGCCGGTATAAACATTCGCAGTGACCTGCCCATAAAATATCTGCGCTTTTGGATTGTAAAACATTCTAGGCTGCAACCAAACCAAAATTTTTGCAGATTGGTTAGTATCGCACATACTCACCGCACCGAAAGTCTGGTTAAGTTTTTTGAGCGCTAACGGCTCCACTACAGGACCTTGTTCAAACCAGTACGCATCTGAAAATTGGTTCGATAACCTGATGGGATTGGTATATTCAACAGGCTGTATATACAGCAGCATATTCACTGTGGTTTTTTTGTCATCAGCCTTAGCCGCAGTTGCAGTTTGGCCTGCCCAGGCAGACACGTTTAACAATAATATAAGCACAGCAAATAATCTGGTAATAGCGATTTTCATTTTTATTTGGCTCCAGGTTGATAGCTAATCCGGTAGATCGCACCTTCTTTATCTTCAGATACATAAAGTGCCCCATCAGTTCCAACAGCAACATCTACCGGCCGGGCGCTTACACGGTACCCTTTTAACCAGCCCGTTGCAAAGTCTTCTACACTGATGGGTTGGTTATCTTTGAATTTTACACGCACCAGCTTATAGCCTGCAGGCTGCCGCCGATTCCAGGAGCCATGCAATGCGACAATAGCATCTGATTTATATTCGGCCGGCCAATTGGTTTTATCCAAAAAAGTAATGCCGATCGGCGTGGTGTGAGATGTAAACGTAATAGCAGGCGGCTGCGCATTCTTACAAAAATCCGGCTCTGCCTTAAAGTTGGGATCTTCAACCTGGGACTTCAAATTATCAGGTTCTCCCCAACAATGTGGCCAGCCGTAATGTTTTCCTGCCTCGATTTTATTCAAATGCTCAGGCGGCAACTCATCATTCACGCTACCGCCTTTAACATCTGATCGATTATCCGCACCTTCATTCGTGGCGTACATATCGCCAGTTTTTGGATGCCACGCAAAGCCTTGGGAATTGCGCAAGCCTCTAGCCCAAATTGCCGACTGCTGATGCCGCCCCAGCGTAGTTAACGCACCGGCAGGCTTGCCTGTTATCGTGTATCGCAAAATAGTTGCACGCAGAGGATCCGTTTCCACACAGACATTACAACTTGAGCCAACATTGATATATAAATAGCCGTCAGGACCCAGTTTGATATTTTTAAGCGTATGACCGCCAGCAGACAGATTGGCAATAAATGTCTGCGGGGCTGACCAATGCCCGTTTTCCTGCTTTAGCTTAACTACACCATCTTGATTTGCAACTAATAAAGCACCATCAACAAAAGCTAAACCTTGCGGTGCATTGAGATGATCCGCCACCATGATTACTTCATCGGCAACACCATCTTTATTGGCATCCGGCAGCATCAGCACTTTGCCGCCCTTGGCAGAAGCCACAAACAGATTGCCATTTGCATCAAATGCCATAAACCGTGCACCGTGTAACAAATTGCCAGACTTGGTTTTACTACTGGCAAATAACTCCAGTTTAAAACCAGCATCCAATTGAATGTTGGATTCATCCGCCGGCGAATTGCCGGTTTGCATCACTGCCGATACACCCAAAGCCAGTGCTAGAAAAGTGCTTAAGCGCAATGATGCGTTCATAGTTAAATCCCTATTCGCTTAAGTCAGCACATCTGACCAAATATTTTTTGCCCAGGCCGCAGCATAAACGCCCTCCTTCTCACTCGGGGCTGCCGAAACACCGCCGCCTTCCGCCGAGACCATGATTTTCTTCGCTTCATCATAACGGTACACGTTCGCCACATGCATTGCGGATTTATCCGACACATAGCTGTAGCAGGTATTCGCAAAAACCGGCGCGGGGTCTGGAGCAAGTCCTGCCATCAGTTGTACGATTGCATTGGCGCATATCTTGGCCTGGTTCGTCGCCATATGTGCAGACTTGGGCAAGGCCGCAGAAACAGCATCACCAATCACATGGGCATGTGAGGCTAGTTTGGATTCATATGTTAAAAAGTCCACTTCGCACCAGCGCTTATCTATATTATTAAGCTGTGCCATTTGCGCCGGTTTTCCGGCACGCTGTGGCGGAATGATATTGAGCACATCAGCCTTCACAACGTCAAACTCAGTGGTAACCGTTTTACTGGCGACATCAACCGCAACCAGGGCATTGCTGGGGCGGTAGTCGATTAAACCAGCATACATTTCATTAAAGACTTTGCTGAACAATCCTTTTTTAGAGATGATTTCTGCATTGGCATCCAGCACAATCACTTTAGATTTGGGCTTGTTGTTCTTAAGGTAATACGCCACCTGTGAAGCACGCTCATAAGGCCCAGGCGGACAACGGTACGGTGCGGCGGGCACATTCATCACGAACACGCCGCCATTAGGCATGGCCTCCAGCTGTTTACGTAAATTGACAGTTTGCCAGCCGGCTTTCCATGCATGAGGCACCTGCTTTTGTGCCTCTGCGCCCTGCAATGTCGGCAGGCTATCGTAAATAAAATCGATACCCGGCGCTATGATTAATCTGTCATAGGCCAGCTCACCGCGAGCCATGCTGATTTTCTTTGCATCGACATCAATCAAAGTCACCTGGTCTTGCACCCATTGGATGCCATGATTGGATTTAAGTAGCTGATACCCGAAAGTCAGGTCATCTATCGATTTACTGCCACCCAAAACCAGGTTACTTAGGGGACACGAAACAAACTGCTGGTTTGGCTCGACGACAACGACTTCAATCGCCCCCAAACTCCACATACGCAAATATTTTGCAGCAGTCGCACCCGCATAGCCGCCACCGATAATCACAACCCGGCCAATCGGCGGCTTGCTGGCCCTTGCAAAGGCTGGCATTGCCACTCCCACGGCAGCGGCAAAACCTGCTAACTTGATAAAATCACGACGATCAGTTTGCATGGTCTACCCGCAGTTTTTGTGACGTTAATGAAACTGAAGCATGAGGTACTTGTGCAGAAAAATATTCAGCCAACGCTGTTATTTCATCTGCAGTCAAACCCTTGGCATGGCGATGCATAACCGTTGCAGTACGTGCGCCTGATTTGAATGCTTGCAGCTTGGTGATGATATCGTCTTTTTTAGCACCGGCAAGCGTCGGAATGTTGCCAGCAGCTTCGCTGCTGCTTTTTATTGTATTCCCCAGCGTCCCATGGCAAGCGGCACACGAAGCAGCCAGGCTGCGAATATGCACATTATTGGCCTCAAGATTAGCGTCGTATGCCCAAACAATTATCGGGCTAATAAGCCCGATAATTGCAGTTGTGATAATAAACTTTTTCAAACAATATTCCTTAAAAAATATTGCTAATAATGATTAAGTAAAATCAGTTAAACCAATATACATATTTGTCACATCAATGTTTATAAGCATTCATTACTTATAAACATTTTTCTTCCATACAGCCATCATTCTTAACACCGAGAGATATCAGCAAGTCTACCATTTTAGTGTTACCGGTATCTCGAACCACGCGAATAATATCTACGTCACCGCGCATTTTTTTGTTGATGTCAGCGCCTTTAGCAGCCAGATATTTCACCATTGCTTCATTACCATCGTAAGCGGCATGATGGAAAGCCGTCCATTTAGTCATCGGATGCTGGTAATCAAGATTGGCACCGTGCTCAGCAAAGTATTTTACGGCTTCCAACTGACCTTTAGCTGCAGCCATTAAGAGTGGAGGCCATGCAAAGTAACCGACATTTACGTCAACACCGGCATCCACATATTTCTTGATAACTTTCATGTCGCCTTTGCCAATAGCATCGGTAAATTCAACAGATTCGTCGTCATTAAGCGCCTTGGCTGCCATTGCGTTGAATGAAAAACTAAATACCAGTGCCGCCAGTAAAACTTTCAATAATTTCATGCTACTTGTCTCCAAAGTCATTTATTAAAATTTATTTCTATGTTTTTTTAAATACTACGCAATATATCGTCTTGCATTTTGGAACATGCGCAACCATGCACTATCTTCTGCATCACCACAACGTTGCCAGGTATTCTGTACGTTACGAATCACGCGTTCAGGATGTGGCATCATAATACTAAAACGTCCATCTGTGCTGGTTAATCCAGTGACCCCTTGCAGCGACCCGTTAGGATTAAACGGATACACCTCGGCAGGTACCGATGCATTGTCTATAAAACGCATCGTCACCAGTTTTTGTGCCAGCAATTGGTTGACAGCATTTGCCTGAGAAAATTCCGCAAAACCTTCACCATGCGCCACTGCGATCGGCATTTTGCTGCCGGCCATGCCATTAAAGAATAGCGAAGGTGATTCCAGTACCTCTACCATGCTTAAGCGAGCTTCGAATTGTTCAGACTTATTGCGCACAAAATGCGGCCAATGTGCAGCGCCTGGGATCAGTTCGCGCAGATTGCTCATCATTTGGCAGCCGTTGCATACGCCCAGTGCGAAGCTATCGTTTCGCTCAAAAAATGCTGAGAACTCGTCACGTGCACGTGCATTGAACAATATGGATTTAGCCCAGCCTTCGCCGGCGCCCAGCACGTCACCGTAAGAGAATCCGCCACAAGCTACAAACCCTGCAAAGTCTTTAAGTGATACACGTCCCGCAATAATATCGCTCATATGCACGTCAAAAGACGCAAATCCTGCACGGTCAAATGCTGCCGCCATTTCCACATGACCATTCACGCCTTGCTCACGTAAAATTGCCATTTTAGGGCGGGCACCAGTTGCAATATACGGAGCCGCAACATTCTCGCCAGACGCATAGGTCAGTTCAGCGAACAAACCACGATCCTGCGCATTCAATAACCTGTCGTATTCCTGCTGCGCACTCAGCGGATTGTCACGCAGTTTTTGCATCTGGTAGGTGGTTTCAGACCACATGCGATGCAAATTAACGCGTGTGTCACTAAACACGACGTTACCGTGCTGCTTGATCTCGATCTGGTTCGCTACAGTAACGTCTGCTATCACATGTGCTAAACCGTTAAACTGCGCAGCGATTGCCTGTGCATCCTGTACCGGCACCTGAATCACCGCACCCAACTCTTCGTTATAAAGCACGCTGGCAATATCGCCTTGCAAGCTCGACACATCAGCACTGATACCGCAATGCCCTGCAAACGCCATTTCCACCAAGGTAGTAAAAAAGCCGCCATCAGAACGGTCATGATAGGCAAGAATCTTACCGGCTTTATTAAGCTGTTGAATGGTCGCAAAGAAATGCTTGAGCTGATTGGCATCATCGACATCAGGCGCTACATCGCCTACTGCACCGTAAACCTGTGCCAGGCTGGAACCACCCATGCGGTTTTTACCTGCACCCAAATCGATTGCGATCAACTTGGATGGAATGTTGGTTTGCAACTGCGGCGTAAGCGTTTTACGGGCATCCGGGGTTGCGGCAAAAGAAGTGACCACCAATGATATTGGTGAAGTCACGGCTTTATTCTCGCCGTTATCGTTCCACACCGTTTTCATAGACATGGAGTCTTTACCAACCGGGATGCTGATACCGAGTTGCGGGCAAAGTTCCATGCCAACGGCTTTCACGGTTGCAAACAGGGCCGCATCTTCACCTGCGTGTCCCGCCGGTGCCATCCAGTTCGCAGAGAGTTTCAAGTCGCTTATATCGTCAACCAATGCCGCTGCGATGTTAGTGATAGCCTCACCAATCGCCATACGGCCTGATGCAGGGGCGTTAATCAATGCTAATGGCGCTTTTTCGCCGATTGCAAACGCCTCACCGCGGTAAGTTTCATAGCCTGCAAGCGTCACGCCAACGTCGGCCACCGGCACCTGCCATGGCCCTACCATTTGCTCACGCGCAACCAAGCCTGTTACGGAACGATCGCCGATTGTGATCAGGAAAGTTTTATCAGCAACACCGGGCAATCTTAAAACGCGTGCAGCAGCTTCTTTTAAATCAACCTTGCTGGTATCAAAAACGCGCAATTGTTTTACAGCGCTTTTCACATCACGCGTCATTTTTGGCGGTTTACCCAGCAATACAGATAAATCCATATCCACAGGCTTGTTATCAAAATAGCTGTCAGCCACGGTTAGATGCCGCTCTGCAGTTGCATAGCCCACCACAGCAAACGGGCAGCGCTCACGTTCACAGATCGCTTTAAAACGTGGCAAATCCTCTTGCGCGATTGCCATCACATAGCGTTCCTGCGCCTCGTTACTCCACAACTCGCGCGGCGACATACCCGGCTCTTCATTATGCACATCACGCAGTTGGAATGCAGCGCCCACACCTGCGTCGTTCACCAATTCAGGAAACGCATTCGAAATACCGCCGGCACCCACATCATGAATGCTCAAGATCGGGTTATCTTCACCAAGCTGCCAGCAGCGGTCAATAACCTCCTGCGCACGGCGTTCCAGCTCAGGGTTACCGCGTTGCACAGAGTCAAAATCCAGATTTTCGACATTACTACCGGTATCCATACTGGATGCCGCTCCACCGCCTAGGCCAATCAGCATTGCCGGGCCGCCCAACTGGATCAGTGCTGCACCGGCAGGGATTGGATTCTTTTTGGAGTGCTGTGCAGAAATATTACCAATACCGCCCGCCAGCATGATCGGCTTGTGATAACCGCGTACTTCGGTCTTTCCATTGGCACTTGGAGCTTCCAGTTCCAATGTACGGAAATAACCGGCGATGTTTGGGCGACCAAACTCATTGTTATATGCAGCGCAGCCTAAAGGGCCGTCAATCATGATCTGCAAGGCCGAAGCAATACGTCCGGGTTTACCGTAACTATCGGCTTCCCAGGCTTGCGTAAAATCTGGAATATTTAAATTAGAAACAGAGAATCCTGTTAAACCGGCTTTTGGTTTTGAGCCGCTGCCGGTAGCACCCTCGTCACGGATCTCGCCACCTGCACCAGTCGCTGCGCCAGCGAATGGAGAAATCGCTGTAGGGTGATTATGTGTTTCCACTTTCATCAGAAAATGCATATCTTCTTCTATAAAACGATAGGCGCCATTTTCTGATGGATAAAAACGCCTGGTTGGCTCATTGTCTTTCTGTCCGGCAACAATCGATGCATTGTCCGAATACGCCACCACTGTTTTGCCGGGATTGAGCCTGTGCGTATTGCGTATCATGCCAAATAATGACATCTCCTGTTGTACGCCATCAATCACCCAATCTGCATTAAATATTTTATGGCGGCAATGTTCGGAGTTCGCCTGCGCAAACATCATCAACTCAACGTCAGTCGGGTTACGTTGCATGGCAGTAAAATTATCAAACAGATAATCAACTTCATCCGGCGATAACGCCAAGCCCATGTCACTATTCGCCTGATTAAGCGCGGCTTTACCACCCTGCAGGATATCTACCGTACTTAGCGGAGCCGGGCTATCAGTGTGATAAAGTTTTTTTGCATCTTCCAGGGATGCAAACACTGACTCTGTCATGCGGTCATGAAGCAAAGGCAAAAGCAGTTGGCGCTCAGCCGCTGTTAAGGCTTGCCCATCCCGGGTTTGCACATAATAGGCAATGCCACGTTCCACACGCAAAATTTCCGGCAAGCCGCAGTGCTGCACAATATCAGTGGCACGTGACGCCCATGGCGAAATCGTACCAACGCGCGGCAACACCAAAATCAACTCACCCTTGGGGTCTTCAGCCTGCATTTTCGGGCCGTAAGTTAAAATTTCTTCCAGTACATTGAGTTGTCCGGATGAAATAGCACCATTCACCCAGGAAAAATGCCAAAACTCCGCATATAAATGCCCGACATTAGGAC
>JBAQME010000079.1:0-5457 GCA_049302535.1 Methylotenera sp. | reverse complement strand
CGGTTAGGGATGTCAATTTCAATCGTGTCATGCTCTTGTACCAAGCCTATTGCACCGCCTTCGGCCGCCTCAGGCGAGGCATGGCCAATGCTCAGGCCGGATGTGCCGCCTGAAAAACGACCGTCGGTCAGCAAGGCGCAGGCTTTACCTAACCCTTTGGATTTCAAATACGAGGTTGGATACAGCATCTCCTGCATGCCAGGGCCGCCACGCGGGCCTTCGTAGCGAATCACTACTACATCACCCGCCACAATCTCATCAGCCAAAATCGCTTCAACTGCGGAGTCCTGGCTTTCGAAAATGCGCGCACGCCCGGTAAACTTCAAGATACTGTCATCCACACCCGCAGTTTTAACAATACAGCCATCCAAGGCAATGTTGCCATAAAGCACGGCCAAGCCGCCATCCTGCGAATAAGCATGCGCTTTATCACGAATGCAGCCCTCGCTACGGTCATCGTCCAAGGTTGGATAAAGCATGCTTTGGCTGAATGCAATGGTGGTTGAAATGCCGCCTGGCGCCGCACGGTAAAATTTCTTTACGTCCTCATCTTTGGTGACTTTAATGTCCCACTGATCCAAGGCATCGCCCATCGTTGCAGTATGCACGGTTGGTGTATCACGATGAATTACCCCGGCACGATCCAGCTCGCCCAATATCGCCATTACACCACCGGCACGGTGCACGTCTTCCATATGATATTTAGCGGTTGCAGGCGCTACCTTGCTTACACACGGCACTTTGCGTGAAATCTGGTCAATATCACTCATAGTGAAATCCAAACCAGCCTCATGCGCAGCCGCCAGCAAATGCAACACCGTATTGGTTGAGCCGCCCATCGCCACATCCAGACTCATGGCATTTTCAAAGGCTTTCAGGTTGGCAATGCTGCGTGGCAACACTGAGTAATCATCCTGCTCATAGTGGCGCTTAGCCAGTTCTACAATCAAACGGCCTGCTTTCAAGAACAACTCTTTACGCGCAGCGTGTGTCGCTAATGTAGAACCGTTGCCCGGCAGGCTCAAACCTAGCGCCTCGGTTAAACAGTTCATCGAGTTAGCGGTAAACATACCGGAACATGAACCACAGGTTGGGCAAGCTGAACGCTCAATCGCATCAGATTCGGCATCGCTTACGTTGCGATCTGCCGCAGCCACCATGGCATCGACCAAGTCCAGCTTATGCGTATTGCCTTCCCAATTGACCTTACCTGCCTCCATCGGGCCGCCGGAAACAAACACCACCGGAATATTCAAACGCAATGCTGCCATCAGCATGCCCGGCGTGATTTTGTCGCAGTTTGAAATACAGACTAACGCATCAGCACAGTGCGCGTTCACCATGTATTCCACGCTATCGGCGATTAAATCGCGGCTAGGCAAACTATACAACATGCCGCCGTGCCCCATGGCAATACCGTCATCCACCGCAATGGTATTAAACTCTTTTGCCACGCCGCCAGCTTTTTCAATCTCGCGAGCGACTAACTGGCCCATATCTTTTAAATGCACATGACCCGGCACAAATTGCGTAAAAGAATTGGCAACCGCGATGATAGGCTTGTTAAAGTCTCCATCTTTCATCCCGGTAGCGCGCCACAATGCGCGCGCGCCCGCCATGTTGCGGCCGTGAGTAGTGGTATGTGAGCGATAAACAGGCATGGTAAAAATCCGTTAAGTTATAAACAGTTAAATTAAAGTGTAATTTTAGACTAGCTAGCGCCAACTAGCCAAAGAAATATGCATTGTGCACCTATAACACAAGCTTACAACACATCCAACGGACTGCTGACCCCACGCCCGCCTTTATTCAGCACATGGGTATAAATCATTGTAGTTGCCACGTCAGAATGACCTAACAACTCTTGCACCGTGCGAATGTCGTAGCCACCTTCCAGCAAATGTGTAGCAAAACTGTGACGAAGTGTGTGAGGAGTTGCGGGTTTGGTGATGGCTGCATCAAGCACTGCTTGGCGCATGGCACGCTGCACGGCTTGATCTTGCAGATGATGGCGACGTGTTACAAGCTCACCGTTACTATCAGTAGTGCGCGGATCAACCGATAACTTATTGCTTGGAAACACATATTGCCAAATCCAATCATGTGCCGCGTATGGAAATTTAAGCCCTAGCGCCTGTGGCATGTATACCGCACCAAATCCATCGTTTAAATCATTTTGATGCAGTTGTTTCACACGATTCAAATGTGTTTTAAGTGGCTCTACTAGTGACATTGGCAACATAGTCACACGGTCTTTAAAGCCTTTGGCATCCCGAATTAAAATCTCTTTACGCTCAAAATCAATATCTTTCACCCGCAAACGTAACACCTCTAAAATGCGCATACCGGTACCATACAACAAACTTACCACCAGCCAGTGCGTTCCGCTTAAGCGGCCCAGTAAAGCCTGCACCTCGCTTTTTGTGAGCACAGTTGGTAAACGTTTAGGCGTTTTTGCCTGCTCGACATTATCCAACCAAGGTAAGTCCACACCCAGCACCTCTTTATACAAAAACAACAACGCACTTTTGGCTTGATTTTGTGTGCTGGCAGAAACATTACGCTCGACTGCAAGGTAAGTTAAAAACACTTCCACCTCCACCGAACCCATCTCGCTTGGGTGTCTCTTGTCAAAATGTAAAATAAAGCGTTTAATCCAGTCTAAATAAGCTTGCTCGGTACGAATGCTGTAATGTTTAAGACGAATCTTGCCACGCACCTGATCTAAAAGCTTGGGCGGTTCAGAACTGGAAAGTTTATTTTGCATATTTTAAGCCGTGTTCAATAATAAAAATTAGGCAGTACTAAAAAAAGCTAACGCAATGATTTCATTATATACTTCAATCATAAATTTGAAATGGTATTCACTTTTGACGTATTTAAAAGCGTCAAATAGGATGCCTACTTTACGTTAGGTTTCAGTATCCACAATGTACTTAATTATCTTCCGCTTCGTTTTCCTTGGAACCTTCGCAGGAGGAGGGGTTTTTCTATTATCTCAGGGCATGCCAAGCGAAATGGACTCATGGCTAACCTTAATTCCAATGGCCATCTTTGGTAGTTTCCTCGCGTCGTTTTTAGCTCTTCCTCTCGGTGGCTTTCCTGCCGCAGTAGTTGGCTTCGCGTATTGGTTCGCATTAAGCCGATTCACAAAGCAAAACCCATCACTCATTTGTCGGTTACTGATAGGCGCATGCATTGGAGCAACAATTAGCGTTACGTTTGGAGGTCTATTGTTTTCTCAAGCATCAATGATGCATAGTGCAGTTCAAAATCTAATATCGTGGGCAAGTGCTGGTGCATTTGGCTCTGCTATTTCCGCATTGAGTGTGGGTGAAAGAACTTATGAGTTTGCTTTTCGCGATCGAGAGATTGCGGTTAAACCTAACCCATCATTCAAGCGGGACGCCTAGCGGCGCCCCTTAACTCAAACGTTAGGTATTAATGTCATGAACAAATTAATGTCCCTTCTACTTTTATTCTTACTCCCCATCACCTCAAACGCAGAAGAAACTCCGAATCAAAATGCCGAGGGCATGAAGAAAGTTCAAGGGAATGTTGTTGAAATTGAGCATGTAGATTCGAGCCGTAGAGGAAGCGCTACTACAGGCATGCCCGTAGTAGACCTTGTAGAAGCAATATTTGGTTCAAATTACTCGGGTTTTCCTATTTACCTAGTCAAAGTGAATGAGGCTATTACCTTGGAGGTTGCAAGCAAAGAGTCCTTCAGAATTGGTGATTGTGTTTTAGTTTGGTATGACGGTGAAATGGGTGATAGCCCAAACTTATCCATGCTAGGGCAAGCAGGTATTTCTAAAAGCAACGGGTGTAACAAATGAAGTTATACCTAACCCATCCATCAAGCGGGACGCCTTGCGGCGCCCCTTATGTCAAACGTTAGAGGTATATATGGCCGCATGGCTCCCAGCAGTAAAAGTAATCCTTCCATATTTAACGCAAATTGTTACTGCGGCTATACCGGCTTTCACAAAGAAACCCACCAAAGACGGCACAGGAGAAGTAATTCCAAACCAAATATCAGAGCTTCAAATTGCCGTTACTCATAACGCTGAGTCGTTAAAAATTCTTGCCTCACAGTTACAGCAAGTTATAAGTGGTATTGATAGTGGTTCGGCTAAAGCTGAAAAAGAAATCCAAACAATTAAGTGGCTTTCAATATCGGCAATTATTCTCTCCGTTATTGCCATTGTTCTTTGGCTTACTACGTGGTTACGTTAACCTCTAACCCGTCGTTCAAGCGGGACTGGCTACCGCCAGCCCCTTAACTCAATACGTTAGGCCAAAGTAATTTATGGATTCGAACTTTCACTTTCCTCTGATTGGCTGGCTATTGAGGGGTAGCAACTCATATGGTTCTTATGAACTTTATAAAGGCATCCCTCATGTGGCAGTAAAAATATTTCCAGAAAGCGAACGAATCCTCGCCCAAGAAACATATAACTTCTTAAAAAACAATGGACTCTCAACTGCCACACTTGCAGAAGTGAAGCATACAGATGAACAACTTTATTTTTACGTGTTTTCTGAGAAAGAAGAGTTTTTATCAATTAGTGAAAGGTTATTCCCAAATGTTAATTTGGCAGCCTAACCCCTCATTCAAGCGGGACTGGCTAAAGCCAGCCCCTTAATTCAAACGTTAGGAAACTAATATGACCGCAGAAGAACTTGAAATGTTTAAGCTTAAAGCACAACTGGAGGCTCTCCGTGTCCTAGTGCGTATGCTTTATAGCGGTCTGGCAAACAGTTCACCAGCCGCTGCTCAGGCTGCACGAGAGAAGTTTGCATCCCTTCGATTAGAACACAGCAAAATTGTTCTAAAAGGCGTATCTCCTGAGTATTCAGACATGCTGACTGCCGAGTATCAGTCAGCACTTGAAGACCTTTTGTCTTTTATCGAAAATGGCATTACTTCCTAACCCTTCATTCAAGCGGGACGCTTAACAGCGCCCCTTAATTTATACGTTAGGGTTTTAGCTAAAAAAACATTGCTCGGGCACGTCCGTCCCTATTGCCTCGCAGGGCATCGGTTTTTAGGTTTATTTTAGCGTTTGGGTTTGGTGTTGTTGGCAAAGTTGGTGGTTTCAGGCAATAATCGTTCTGTCCGTTTCCGTCATGCCTTAGTTAGCTTTGTCGGTCTAGCAGGCAGTTGTTAGGCGGCACGACGTAAGCCGGGCTTTTTTAGTTGGTGTTGCATTGTTTAATGTTTCACTTTTTTGTTTGGCGGGGTTAGGTTATGTTTCAGGTAAATTGTGTCTGTTTAAGCCCTAACCCGTCGGTCAAGCAGGACGCGCTACCGCGCGCCTCTTACCTCAAACGTTAGGCAGTTAAATGGAAACTGAAAATAAAATAGAAAAATCCAATAGAACCTTACTCTGGCTACCCATTTGGCTACCCATGGTTTATTCAATAGCAGTATGGCTTGAATTTAAGTTTACA
>JBAQME010000078.1:0-18026 GCA_049302535.1 Methylotenera sp. | reverse complement strand
GCTATCTTTATCCCGTTTCTAATCATTGATATGGTGGTTGCCAGTGTGTTGATGGCAATGGGGATGATGATGGTGTCGCCGTCGATTGTGGCGCTACCGTTCAAATTGATGTTGTTTGTACTGGTCGATGGCTGGCAGCTGCTGTTAGGCTCGCTGGTGCAAAGTTTTTACTAGCCTGAATAATCTGGTTGAGGAAAGAAAAATGACTCCGGAAAGCGTGATGAATCTTGGCAGGGATGCGATGGAAATTACCTTGCTCATAGCTGCCCCCATGTTGCTGGTGGCACTGGTCATTGGCTTGGTGGTGAGTATCTTCCAGGCAGCAACACAGATCAACGAAGCTACACTATCCTTCATCCCCAAGCTGGTAGGCGTATTTGCGATGCTGGTATTTGCCGGCCCATGGATGCTTACTACCATGGTGGATTATATGCGCGTGGTCTTTACCAGCATACCGGCCATGGCCAATTAGTCCGGGCCGGTTAAAACGGGTGACTCTGAATAAGTCCGGAAATCAGCACGGATACCTCATGATAAATCGGGGCGAACTTAACCGGAGCTTACGTAGATTAATCAAGGTTATCGGTAAAGTCGATATGGTTTCAATAACATGGTTTCAATAAGTAGCGAACTTCTGCAGACCTGGATTATCGGCCTGCTCTGGCCTTTAACCAGAATTATGGGAGTGATCGCGACAGCCCCCATACTCAGCTATAGTGCCATTCCCGCCCATATTAAGCTGGGCTTTGGCATCGTACTCACGCTAATCATCATGCCCACACTGCCTCCGCTGCCGCATTTTGATATATTCTCGCTGCAAGGTTTGCTCATTCTGGTGCAGCAACTGATTATCGGGCTGGCGATAGGGTTCAGTATGCGCTTGGTTTTTTCAGCGGTTGAGTTGGCTGGTCAACTTATAGGCATGACCATGGGGCTAGGGTTTGCCAGCTTTTATGATCCGCAGTCACAAGGCCAGAGCACTGCCGTGAGTCAATTCCTGGTGTGGCTTGCGATGCTGATTTTTCTGAGCCTGGATGGTCACTTGATGATCGTAACTGCGATGGCTAACAGTTTTATTGCCATGCCTATTTCTGTAGGAGGCGGCGGCATTAGCCCGATGAAAATCGCCATGTGGGGCGAGACGGTATTTAGCGGAGGACTGCTACTGGCGTTGCCGGCAGTGGCGGCATTGCTGATCACCAATATGGCGCTGGGCATACTCACCAAGTCGGCGCCGCAGCTTAATTTGTTCGGTATCGGGTTCCCCATTACGCTCAGCATGGGTTTTTTGGTGCTGGCGCTGACGCTGCCAGGAATGCTGAAGCCGATTGAAAGCTTAATTGAGCAAGGGGCAAGCAATATGCGTCAGGTAGCTGCATCTATAGCCTCTGCTCCGGTGCCTGATAAGTCACCCAATACGCAGTCAAACTAAGGTTTTTGTCAAACCAAGGCTTCGCCTAGCGCTGGCATTTCAAGCCCTGCATTTGGCGGGGATGTATATCACCGTGTTCCGGTAGCTGCTTATATAAAATTAAATAGCGATAGGCTGGTCGTTTTAATAAAGGATTTTTGTGCGGCTTCCAGTATGGTTTGCTGTTTGGATATGTCTGACAGCGCTTTTGCATAATCCAGATCCTGCAGGTCTGACAGTGTTGCCGAATATTGCAGGTCACGATCTGATCCTGCCTGATAAAGTGTATCCAGCTCGTTTAATTTGGACCCTACCGAAGAGCGTATGGTGAGCACATCATTCAGGCTGCTTTGCAGTTTGCCGTTTGCGGCACCAAGTCCCGCTGTTAGTGCTGCCTGTGTGGCAACATCGGTAACGGGCGTATTCAATAGGTTAATCAGGTTAGTCAGTGTGGCAAAGACATCGTTGCCACCAGCCTGGAACAGGCTGTTTCCGGTGACGCTGACCTCCATCTGGCGTTGTGAGTCCACCTGTATCAGTTGCTGGTTGCTGTCGCCGGCATACGTTGCACCCGTAGCCGTGAGGGTAAAAGGCTGGGTCGCGGTCTGGTAGCCTGCATAGATATAATTACCCGCGGCATCCTTAGCATTGGCCAAGCCCGCAAGTGCCTCCAGTGTGCCTTTCAGTTCAGAAGCGATGTAGCCTCTTTCCGTGTTTGCCAGAACACCGTCACCCGCACCAATCAGTGTGGATTGTGTGGCTACCAGCAGGTTGGTCACGCTGGTTAAATTCGACTCAATCGTGTCGAGTTTTTGCTGAGCGGCCTTACGGTTATCGGTAAATTGCGTATTGACACTTTGCGCATGCGCTACTTCCAGTGCTTGCGATGCCGCTACCGGGTCACTTGATGGCGATAAAATGCGCCTGCCAGTAGAAATCTGCTGCTGCAGCTTGACTTGCTCGGATTGTATTGCGCTGATTTTAGAGATGCCTGCCTGGTAGATGGTATTAGTACTGATGCGCATGATGGAATCCTTATTGTTTTATTGACAGTAATACATCAAATAGCTGGCTGGCAATCTGCATCATTTTTCCGGCCGCCTGGTATGCCTGTTGATAACGTAGAAGATTGGTAGCTTCTTCATCCAGATTGACACCGGATTCAGATTGCTGGGCGGCGGTTACAATAGACAGTGCATGCTCCTCTGCGGCTCCGGTCACTTGTAGTTCGCGTGTTTTGTTGCCTACCGAACTCACTATCTGGCCAAACGCACTGGCGTAACTGGTGGAACTGTTGTTGACTGTCCCCAGGTTCTGAAGCCCGGCCAGCAACAAACCATTTTGATTGTTGCCGGGGGCAATGGTGGTGTTGGGCGTGATGGTGAATTGATCGGTATTGCTAGGGGCGCCGTTCATCACGAAGCTCAGACCGGCGACGCTTATAGTGGCGCCGCTGGTATAGGTAACCGGGCTGCCTGCAGCGTAAGTTGTGGTTGTTCCGCCGGAGGTCACGGTAACGGCTTCCGTTGCCGGGAACCCGGTGAGCTGATTGGTGCCGCTAGCATAGGTGAGTGAAAAAGGTGCGCTCAACGGGCTGGCAGCATAAGTCGAGCTGGTTACCGGCGTGCTGATAGTGGCTGAACCAGTGTTGCCGCTGTTGGCAGCCGCGCTGAGTGTATAGCCGCCTATCGCAATTTTATTGATATCAGAGATTGCCAGGTTAAAGGTAGTGGCCGCATTGGCGGTTGGCTTGATGAGAAAATCATCACCCGCCGCCATGCCGGCGGTTGCGCTTAATGTCACGCCATCCAGCGTCTGCGGCAGGCTGGTAAAGCTCTGTACCGATTTGTCGCTGAGACGCGTGATTTTGTAGTTGGTGCCATCATACTGCAAACGGTAATTGCTGCTGGTGATTGCTGTTGCATCTGTAATCGTACCGCTAAGCGTGGCTGTGCCTGTGTTGGCAGTACTCGCGGCAACCGTCGGCACCGGCATGGTAAAGAATGCCCCGCCCGGGTTGCCGTTGCTATCCAGGCCCTGTGCATGCTGGGTATTGAATGTACCGGTAAGTGCTACTGCAATCTGTCCCAGCTGGTTTTGTATGCCATCGAGTGAGTTTGCCCGAAACTGGAGCAAGCCGCTAATAGTGCCGCCTGCCAAGCTGTCGCCGTTCAGTATCGTGGAGTTGGTTTGACTCTTGTAGGCCACTTCCAGGCGGTTTGCATCAGTAGGTGATTTTACGGTCGTGAGCGAAAGCGTGTTTATACCAATGACCAATGGTAATCCGTTGCCGATTAACACATTGTAGCTACCGCCACTCTGCGGTACTACAGTGGTTTTGGTTTCTTTACTTAATTCGGCAATCAGCTGATCGCGCTGATCCATTAAGTCGTTAGGCGGGTTGCCACTTCCATTGACAGATTTTTCGATGATGTCATTGAGCTCGGCAATCTGCGAGGCGTAAGAATTCACCAGGTTGACACTTGAGGTCAGCTGGGAATTGACGCTATCACGAATCTCGCCCAGTCTTTCTCCCATGCTATGGAAGCGGTTGGCCAGTGATTGTGCCGTTGAGAGCATCGCCTGCCGGGTCGAGGCGTCGCTCGGGTTGGCTGTAAGGTCATGAATGCTGCTGAAAAAATCCTGCAATACAGGAGAGAGGCCTGCAGAGGAGTCTGCCAGCATATTGTCAATCTTGCTCATCTCCGCGTTATAGGTGTTGATTCTGCTGCTGTTGGATTGCGTGTTGGTAACCTGTTTGGCGAGCAATTCGTTATATATGCGTTTTATCGTGGAGACTTCAGTGCCTTGGCCGACATAGCCATAGCCATAGTTCTGGGCGCCCGCGGTGGTCTGTACTACTACTTGCCGTGAATAGCCTGCTGTAGAGGCATTGGCGATGTTGTGGCCGGCGGTGCTGATGCCGACTTGTGCCGCATTCAGTGCGCTCTGGCCAATGTTAAATATATTAGTACCCATAATATCTACTCTTCCATACTCATATATTGCATTACGGCATAAAGATGCAAAACTTTATGCCCATATTTTTAAGGACACCGCTAAAACTCCAATTTTCAGGTAATTTATTGCAAATGATGCCGGTGAATACCCCAGCAGCTTGTTTAGCCGGAAAATTGGGTGATGGGGAGCTTCAGTTTTATAGGCGTCACCCAATATACATCCTCAAGACGAGGTGACTTTCTGGATCACGCTGGCCAGCTTGGCGGCGTAATCCGGGTCAGTGGCATAGCCGGCCTTTTGCATGGCTTGCGCATAATCGTTTACGTTCTGTGTGTTGGACATCACGTTTTCATAGCGCGGGTTGTTGCGCATCAGATTGGCAAAATCCTTGAATGAATCCGCGTAACTATCGTAGGCACGGAATTTCTCGATGCGTTTTTGTTTAACGCCATTGATATATTCCGTGGTGGTGGCTTCGACAACCTTGCCATTCCAGTTGCCGCCGGCTTTGATGCCGAACAGGTTGTTGCTGGCAGTGCCATCCATGCCCTTGATCTCACGCTTGCCCCAACCGCTCTCCAGCGCTGCCTGTCCCAGCATCAGGTTGGCAGGTATGCCAGTGGCACGGCTGGCTTCTTCAGCGTGTTGCTGCATACGGTTCAGGAATTCCGATGCGCCATCGCTTGATTTTTGATTGAATGCCTTGCTGTCGGCCGGCACGGTATTCTGTTCAAGCGCTTTTAGCGTATCGGGTAAATAGGCATTGCTCAAGGGGTCCGTGTTTGATTGTGAGCCGGGTTGCTCACTTGAGACTGCCTGTTGCAGTGCATTGGCGGCGGCATAGCTGCCTTTGCTGAGCTGCCTGGCGAGTACGTCCGCCAGCCCAAGTCCTTTTGAGGACAGATTGCTGCTAAGTTGCTGATCCAGCATTGAAGTGAATGTGCGGCTTTGCTCGCTATCAAAGGGGCTATCCTGCGGTGTGGCATCACGCATGCTTTTCAGCATCATGTTCATGAATATGGCCTCAAATTGCTTGGCGACACCCTTGATTGCTTCAGGTGAATTTTCTTTTGCAGCCTGTTTGAGGCCATTCAAGCTGTTGGCGTCAAAAGCGACTTTTCCGGAGAGGTCTGCACCATTCATCCTGCTTGATCTCCTCTAAAATCCGCCGCGGACGGTTTAGCCGCAAGTCGCAACACAGCAGATGAGTCGCGCAGCAGGTTTGCCGGGGTGTCCATTAAATGATCTCCAATTCGGCGCGTAGGGAACCTGCCGCTTTCATTGCCTGCAATATGGCAAGCAGATCTTGCGGGGTGGCACCAATCGCATTGAGTGCCTTGACTACGTCTGAAAGGTTAGCGCCACTATTCAGTTGTAATACTTTGCCGGGCTCTTTGCTGATTTCGATCTGGGAAACTGCGGTTGCTACCGTCTGTCCACGCGACAGGGGGCCAGGTTGGCTGATGACGGGCGCGGTGTTGATGACAACCGACAGGTTGCCGTGCGAGATGGCGCAGCTCTCCAGCGTGACTGCCTGGTTCATGACGACGGAACCTGTGCGGGCGTTGAGAATGACTTTGGCCGAGGTTGCGGCAGGTGCGATATTGATGGTTTCCAGTGCCGCAAGGAAAGCCACGCGGCTGGTATTGGCCGGTGCCTGCACCCGGATCACACGTCCATCCTGTGCAACTGCCGTGTTCTGGCCGAAATGGCGGTTGATGGCATCGACCACCAGGGTGGCGGTAGAGAAATCGGACTCTTTCAGCTCTAAATTGATATTGTCATTCTGGCTAATGGTGTTAGGAATGGCGCGTTCCACTGTGGCGCCGGCAGAGATGCGGCCCACGCTCAGGTGGTTGATCTGGGTCTGGCTGCCGTTGGCCGAGGCGCCCACGCCACCTACCACCAGGTTGCCTTGTGCCATGGCATAAATCTGTCCATCGGCACCTTTAAGCGGGGTCATCAGCAAGGTGCCGCCACGCAGGCTTTTGGCATTACCCATGGAAGAAACTGTAATATCCAGGGGTTGTCCGGGCTGGGCGAAAGCGGGTAGGCTGCCGGTAACCATCACCGCGGCTACATTCTTCAGTTGCAGGTTGGTGCCGGCAGGCAAGCTCACGCCCATTTGCTGCATCATGCTGATAATGCTCTGTACGGTAAATGGCGTTTGCGTGGTTTGGTCACCCGTACCATCCAGTCCCACCACCAGGCCGTAGCCGATGAGCTGGTTGTTTCTGACGCCCTGGATGGAGGCGAGATCTTTCAGCCGCTCGGCATGAACCTGCAGGCTGGCCATCGCGCTACATATCAGCAATACACACGCAATTGCCAACCGATTTTTAGCGCGAATGTTTGAAGCGTTCTTGATGTGGCTATTTATCATGTCCGGCCTTTGTAACGCGCCCATTACAGTGCAACCATGCTCAAGAAGAAGCGTGCGAACATGGAGGCGATTTCCGCAGCATCAATCTTGCTGTTGGTTCTATATTCGATGCGGGCATCGGCCACCTTGGTGGAGAGCACGAAATTGCCCGGCGTGATGGTGTCCGGGTTGACTACGCCGGAAATCCGGATGAACTCGGTACCTTTGTCAAAGGAAATCTGTTTTTCCCCTGTGACCATCAGGTAGCCATTGGGCAATACTTCCGCCACCGTGGCGGTGATTGAGCCGCTGAATGCATTGCTGGAGTTGGCTGCGGCCTTATCCGCATAAGCATCTGACGCACTTGCGGCAAAGGTAGCTTGAGGAACGGTATGATTAAATAGCCTGCCAATGGAGGCGTTAACCTTACCGTCTTTACTGCCAGAGCTGCCGCCGGCCTTGGTGGCGGTAGTGTTCTCGGCGATGTTGATGGTGACGATATCGCCCACATAGCGCGGACGCCTGTCCTCAAACAATGGGCGGTAAGCTGCCGAGTTAAATATTGCACCGCTACTGGCGGCGCCGGATGCAGCAACCGGCTTGGCTGTCATCGGTTGTTTGACTATTGAGTCCGGCGTGATTGCACAACCGCTTGCCACCAATAACATACTCATAAAAAAAAGATGAGCGCAAAAGCGGCCGAGTGAATGAGCAGCCGCCAATACACTGCATGTTTTGCGGTAGATCGTATTAACTCCGGGTAATCCACTTGCAGAAATAGTCCCTCCACCCTCAGGGGGGAGCCAGTATTTGGCTTCCCCACCAGCGTTGGTGCTAAAGCACCTAATGCTGGCGTGAGGGGGCTGGCATGACTCTAATGAATGATCTGGGTTAAGCATAATCGACTCTTTGGTTTTCCGGAGATGCGCTTATCAAGTTGTGTATCTGGATATCAATACCGGGCATTTATATAACGTACCGATAAAGAGCCGGAATTACATCTGCGACAGTTTCTGCAGCATCTGGTCAGAAGTGGTAATGGCCTTGCTATTGATTTCATAGGCACGCTGGGTTTGAATCATATTGACCAGTTCTTCCACCACGTTGACGTTGGATGTTTCTACATAGCCTTGCGACAATAAACCTGCGCCATTGGTACCCGGGGTGTTGTTGTTGGCTGTACCGGAAGCGGTCGTTTCCACATACAGGTTCTCTCCCTTGGCTTGTAGACCGGCCGGATTAATGAAAGTAGCCAGTTGTATGGTGCCGATTTGCGTAGTCGCAGTGGTGCCGGCAGTGGTCACGGAAACCGTGCCATCACGGCCTACGGAAAAACTTTGCGCAGTGGCCGGGATAGTGATGGCTGGCTGTACCGGAAAGCCGCTCGCTGTAACAAGCTGGCCTTGGCTATCGGTCTGGAAAGCGCCATCGCGGGTATAAGCCGTGGTGCCATCCGGCAGCAACACCTGAAAGAAGCCGGCGCCTTGAATAGCGACATCCTTATCATTGTTGGTCTGCTGCAGATTGCCTTGGCTGAAAATGCGCTCGGTGGCGACAGGCCTGACGCCTGTGCCAAGTTGCAAGCCGGAAGGCAGTTGTGTTTGTTGTGAGGATTGGGCGCCGGGCTGACGGATGTTCTGGTAAAGCAAATCCTCAAATACGGCACGCGAGCGCTTGAAGCCATTAGTGCTGACGTTAGCCAGATTGTTGGCGACCACGTCCATTTGCGTTTGCTGGGCATCAAGGCCGGTTTTTGAAATCCATAGTGAGCGTATCATTTTATTTCCTTTCAAAAAATCAGCTGCCAGCCAAAAACAGGAATCAGGCGCTGACTGACTTAACTAAATACTCCTGAATTACTTCGTTTTATTTGCCGGTTTTGTGAGCATTGGGTTGATGTTAACCCAAACGCGCTTAGCTCAAATTAAGGAGTTGACTGGCTTTACTGGCGTTATTCTCAGCGCTCTGCATAAGCTTCATTTGTGTTTCAAACTGCCTGGCCAGGCTGATCATGGTGACCATGGCGTCAATCACATTGACATTGCTGCCTTCCAGCGCGCCACCGACGATGCCGACATTGGCATCCGCCTCGACAGGACTCCCGCTCTTGGTGACAAACAGGCCATCTTCAGCCCGCACCAGATCCGTTTCAGGTGGATTGACCAACTTCAGGCGGCCAAGGGTGTTGACCGCGCCGGGCAGGGTGTTGTTGGATACGGTTGACACCGTACCGTCTTTGGCAATGGTGATGGTGACATCGGGAGGAATGCTGATGGGACCGCCGTCGCCCAGAACAGTGAGGCCGTTTGATGTTTGCAGCATGCCGTTTTCGCTGATCTTGAGTGATCCGTTGCGGGTGTACCCTTCGGAGCCGTCCGCCCGTTGCACGGACAGCCAGCCTTTACCCTGAACCGCCACATCCAGGTCGCGATTGGTGGCCTGGATAGGTCCGGGATTGAAGTCTGCGCCTACGGTGGCATCAACGACAAAGGAGCGCGTTGCCAAACCGTCGCTGATGACAGGCACTGCCCTGAATGCATCCACTTGTGCCTTGAAACCGGTGGAAGTGGCATTGGCCAGATTGTGCGATGTCGTTGCCTGTTGCTCAAGTATGTGTTTAGCGCCCGTCATTGCGGTATAAATCATGCGATCCATAACGCTTCTCCTTATCTGCTATCGGTCATTAACGCAGGTTGATCAGCGTCTGCTGTACCTGGTCCTGGGTCTTGATTGTTTGCGCATTGGCCTGGTAGTAGCGCTGTGCGGTGATCATGTTAACCAGTTCGGCAGTGAGGTCCACGTTCGAATCTTCGAGTGCCGATGATTGTATTGAGCCTAAGCCGCCAGTCCCGGCTTTACCGACTACCGGTACACCGGAATCCGTCGTTTCGGCGAAGCCATTGTTGCCCAGTGCCTGCAGGCCATTAGGATTGGCAAATTTTGTCAATACCACTTGTGCCAGGGTTTTGGCCTGTCCATTTGAGTAGCGGCCGACGATGCTGCCGTCGGCGGAAGCGCTGAAGCTGGTAAGCCGGCCCGACGCAAAGCCATCCTGCGCCTGGCTGTTCAGGCTGTAGGCCGAGCCAAATTGCGTGCTGTTGGCGAAGTCCACGGTAATGGCCATTGGCGCACCGCTAGCCGGCGCGAAGGCGACTGCCTGGGTGGTTGCCCCGGAAATAAGGCCGGAGGTAGAGAATGTCAGGGTCGAACTGCCCACGATGGCAGCACCGCCATCTACAGTAGTTCTCACATCCCAGGTATTGGCGGCGGTTTTAATCATATAGCTTTGCAGGGTATGTGAATTGCCCTGGCTATCGTAAACTGCAATCGGCACTACCTGGGTGTAGGTGGTGGGGTCAGTAGGGTCAAAAGCCGCGATTGGCAGGATGCTGCTGCTCGCATCAAGGTTCATGACATTGTTGACCTTGGTCGTTGCGTTTGGTGATAGATCGGCAGAGTTGATCTGGATGTCGGTGGGTGAACCGGTCTGCAGAACACCATTGCCATTGGCCATGTAACCAGTCAGCTTTTCACCGCTGGAGTTGACAATAAAGCCGGACTTGTCGAGCTGGAACTGACCATTACGCGTATAGGTGATGGCGCCGTTATTGCTTAGACGGTAAAAGCCGTTGCCGTTGATGGCCATGTCCAGTGGGTTGTTGGTGCTGGAGATATTGCCCTGGCTGAATTGGCGCTGGACGGCCGATACCTTGACGCCGATACCAACTTGCGAAGTGCCGGCACCGGTTAGCGAGTTGGCATACATGTCGGCGAATTCGGCACGGGACTGTTTGAAACCGACGGTATTGGCATTAGCGACGTTGTTGCCTATGGTGTCCAGGCTTTTGGATGCAGCGTTAAGCCCGCTTAAACCTTGTTGAAAACTCATGGTGTTCTCCTGATTGTTTGGGGTGGATTGCTTAGAAAATTTCTTTCACGTCACTTGTGCTTACCGTAGCCAGATTGCTCAAATTCAGTTTGATGCCGCTCGTGCTATTGGAAATGCTTAATACCTGGGAATAGCTCAAGCCGGTAGCGTCAATGCTCTTGCCGGCCGTTGTTGCGTTCACTTCAAATTGATAGCGGCCGGTCTTGGCTACTGAGCCGTCATCCGCCAATCCATCCCAGCTCAAGGGCAGCGTGCCGGCATTTTGCGCACCGAGTGCAACGGTTCTTATCGGGGTGCCGGCAGCATCCTTGATAGTGATGGATAGCTTGTCCGCACCTAACGGCAAATCAACGCCGAAGTAGCCGCCTTTGCCGGTGGTGCTGATGTCGTTACCGGACACCAGTACGTTGTGGCCTATCATGCTGGACGCCTGATAGGATTGACCGGTTTGCACGCTGCTGATCAATGAATCCAGCGTGTTATTGAGTTTGTTGATGCCGGTGACGGTAGATAGTTGCGCCATCTGGCTGGTGACCTGGGCGTTATCCATGGGGTTGAGCGGATCCTGGTTTTTCATCTGCGTGATCAGCAGGGTCATGAATCTGTCCTGGGCTTCATCCACGGAGGACGTTTTATTTTTAGTACCATTCATACTATCCAGCAAGGCTTGCGTCGGCGTGCTTGTGGAGTTTTGTACTGTGGCCATAAGGTTTCCTTTATATTAAAGCGTCAGCAAGTAGCTGTTGTCGGGCGTTTGTCTGTTGCTGGCATTATTGAACTGCCATTATTGTCCAATGGTGAGCGTTTTAAGTAACATGGTCTTGGCAGCGTTCATGGTCTCTACGTTGTTCTGGTAGGCGCGGGAGGCGGAAATCATGTTTACCATCTCCTCGGTCACATTGACATTAGGCATGGTGACATAGCCTTTGGCATCGGCTAACGGGTGCTTGGGGTCGTACACCACTTTAGGCGGCGAAGCATCCTCGATGACTTTCAGCACCTTGACACCGCTGGCATCGGGTGAACTGGTTTGCGTGGCGCTGAACACCACCTGCTTGGCCTTGTAAGGTGTGCCGTTGGCGCTGGTTGCACTGTCTGCGTTGGCGAGGTTGCTGGCTACTGTGTTTAAACGTTGCGATTGTGCACTCATGGCAGAACCGGAAATATTGAATACATTAAATAGAGACATTGTTTTCTCCTGATATTCCTGAAAAAGGGTATGGCTTATGGGCTAAGGGGTTCACTGACCCTGGATCGCCGCGAGCATTTCTTTAAGCTGGCCGTTTATCATGGTCAGGCTGGCTTCATAGCGAATTGCATTGTCGGCAAACTGGTTGCGTTCTACATCCATATCTACGGTATTGCCATCTACGCTGCCTTGTATGATGGGGCGGAACAGGGGCTCACCTGGCGCTCCGCTAGCGAAGGCAGGGTTGGACGAGGAAAGGTTTGCAGGCATGCCATCCAAATGCAGCGCTGAAGTTTTGGCGACAGTTTGGGCGGCCTTGGCTGCTTCGTTATTCAGCCCGGCTCTGGTAACCCCGGCCATGGCATTTTTCATGGCGGCGGCAAAGTCCAGGTCGCGGGCTTTGTAATTCGGAGTGTCGGCATTGGCGATATTGGCGGCGATGAGCTCCTGGCGCTGGCCGCGCACTCTTAATGCGTTTTGATGAAAACTCAAATCTGCGTCTAATTTATTCAACATGATGCTATCCTTTCATAACAGCACATACCTGCTAACCGAATGCTTTTTAAATCAAAGCTAAAGCCACCTGAAGAAAAGGCACTTTTCGCCGTTATCATCAATGAGTGCTAGTCTAGGATTAAAGGATAGTCTTCAATTAAAAAAGTAAGAGGGTTAATCCTGTCCTTTTCTTCGCTTTGCTATGTAGTTGCCCCCGTAGAATTTATTTTGAATATTTGCCGAATCTTTAGTCATTACCGGTAGGATTTTTTTAGAGGGTTCTTCAATATGAGCGATGTCAACTGCCACTTGCGAGCCAATGTGGCATGGGTAGCCTTTATTCTGGCGAGTTTGTTAATGCCGGCAGTCTGCCATGCCGAGTCTGCGTTAACCCCTGCACCAGCATCTTCCCCGCCGCTCAGGCGGCCTGCAAAGCAGGACCTGGCAGTGGTGAGAGCCAGAATCGCGGAATTCCTGGAGACGCAAACAATCGGCTATCCCGGTAAGGTAAGCGTCAATACCGGTGCCATAGATTCTAATTTGAAACTGGCACAATGCCAGGATATGCAGGTATTCCTGCCATCCGGCAGCCGGGCTTGGGGCAAGACCAGTATCGGAGTGCGCTGTCGTGCGCCAAGTGCATGGACGATTTATGTGCAGGCAGCGGTCAGCGTGGCTGCACAATATCTGGTGGCAGCGGCTCCCTTGGTGCAAGGCCGGGTCGTTACCAGCCAGGACCTTATTTTCGAAAGCGGCGACCTGACACAACTGCCCGCAGGCGTGTTTACCGACCCGGCACAAGCCATCGGTCGTTCCGTGAATGTATCAATGAATGCCGGTACGGTACTCAGGCAGGAGATGTTGAAGGCTGCGCCTGCCGTGCAGCAGGGGCAAACCGTGATGGTGACTTCAAACGGCAAGGGTTTTAGTGTTACCGCTGAAGGCCGTGCAATGACCAGTGCCGCAGAGGGGCAAATTGTGCAGGTGAAAGTGGCCAGCGGCCAGGTTGTTTCCGGAATTGCACGTAACGGCGGCCAGATTGAGGTCGGTTTTTGATGTGCATTTTTATGGAATCAATTATGCTAAATAAAATACTTACAAAGCATTAAAGTTTGCTAAAACCATGCCGATATGAACATTATAGATGCGGTGATGCGCATAGTAAGTTACGCGAAAAGGAATGAATGCCATGAAAATTAATGATTCAGTCAAAAATCCGGTTAACCAGGGTGTAGATAAGTCTGCTAAAAAGTCAGCAGCTGCAAAGCCGGAGTCTGGCGCGGGCAAAAGTGCTGAAAAGTCTCAAGCCGGAGCCCCGTCGGTCGGAAGCGTTACGCTATCGCCAATGGCAGCGCAATTGCAATCATTGGAGGCGGAAGTTACTGCCAGCAATGTATTTGATACAAAAAAAGTGGATGCCATTAAATCAGCCATTGCGAGTGGCCAGTTTAAAGTGAATTCTGAAAAAGTGGCAGATGGTTTGATTGAAACGGTGAGAGATTTATTAACCACTAAAAAATCATGAGGACAACATGAACATGCCGACTTCTATTCAATCAGTTTCTTTTGAGCAAGACGTACAGTTAGTGAATCATCTGCAGGCACTGCTATCACGTGAACAAGCCGGTTTGGTTGTGGTGGATCTTGACGCGATTGAAGCTTTGCTGGAAGAGAAGTCCACGTTGTTGCAGCGCATCAATCTCGTTGCTAGGCACCGTTATGAGGCATTAGCAGCAAACGGTTTCGAACCAAGCGAGGCCGGCATGACCGCATGGCTTAAGCAGCAAGCACAGCCTGCGATGCATAAAGCATGGGCGGGTTTTCAAAAAGCATTACACCAGGCAAGAGAGATGAACCGGCTCAATGGCATGCTGATCAACAAGCATTTCAGCCGGAACCAGCAACTGCTTAATCATCTGCAAGGTAACTCAAGTGTTGGTGAGGTCTATGGCAGAAATGGCCAGGCTACATCGCAATCACTTTTACGTAGTGGCCTGACAGCGTAAGTATTTTTTTTATTTTTTCATGATCTGATCATGTGCCATGTGTGACTTACCAGGCAAAAGCCAGCAGGATCAAAAAAATATAATGTCTCTACAGACCTATCTATATACAGCCCCCGTGCCTCATGGGCGGAGACCGGACAATAAGGAAACTTCCGTGATGGTTGAACGTGAAGTCATTCTGCACGACATGGAAGCCTATGTTGTTATGTCCCTGGCCGGTTCCAAGGCGATCTTGTCGATCACGGAAGGTGTGGAGCGCCTTCTCGGCTTTAAGCCGGATGATTTTCTTACGGGTGAGGTGTCCTTGATAAGCCGGATTCACGCCGACGATCAGGACATTGCCGCTGATTTGTTTTCAGCCGTGATTAATAAGTCTTCCGATACCTTTAACATTAGGCTCAGACAGGCCAATGGCCGCATCCGCTGTATAAGGGGTCATTACACCAAAGCGCCGGACGCTTCCGGCACCGGTGTTATCCTTGAGTTGCTGCTGCAAGATGCCAAGAGTCTCTGGCAGCGTCAGGGCGATGAACCCATCATGACCAATTTCATGGCCATGATGGAAAACTCCGATGATTACATTTATATTAAAGATCGCAATCATGTATTTACCGGTGTCAGCCAGGCGCTGGCAGATGTCGCTGAATCGGCCCTGCACGGAACCGAACTGACTGGCCTGACTGACTATGACGTGTTTTCCGAAGACTATGCCGATATTTATTATCGGCTGGAAAAACAAGTATTTTCCGGTATTCATGTGACCCATGAAATGCAGGAAACGCTGGATCAGGATGGCAATAAAGGCTGGGTCGATAACCGTAAATACCCGATAAAAAATACAGAGGGCGAACCCATCGGTTTGTTCTGTATTGTCCGCGACATTACTGAATACAGGCTGGCAGAACAGGCGCTGCGGGCAAGCGAAGAGTTTCAAACTATTGCCGGCTTGGGTAGTTATGTACTGGATATTTCCTCCGGGTCGTGGAAAGGTTCGGACTCGCTTGATCAGTTGTTGGGGATAAGCGAGGCGTATGAACGCTCTTTGGACGGGTGGGTGGCGCTGATTCATCCCGATGATTGCACGGTAATAGACGACCATATTAGAAGTGAGGTTTTTGCCCAAGGTAATGTTCTGGATAAGGAATACCGCATTATCCGTCATGCCGACCAGGCCGAGCGCTGGGTGCGTGGATTATGGAAACTTGAATTCGATGTACATGGGCGCCCCCTGAGAATGCGTGGCACGCTTCAGGATGTTACCGAGAGCCGTGAGGGGCTGCTTGTAGAACAAAGGGCAATTCTTGGCTGCTTGCCGGTTGGAATTGTCACGGTGCGTCATCGGGAAATTGTTTGGGCCAACCCCGCTTTTGAAACCATGTTTGGCTACGACGCAGGCGAGGTAATTGGCTTGCCGACGCGGCAGTTTTACGTGGATGAGGCGGGCTACCAAGCCGTTGGGGCAATCTACGCGAATATCGAAAAAGACGATGTTGTACATACCCAGCATGAGTTTGTGCGCAAGGATGGCCGGCATATCTGGGTTGACATAAGCGCGGCGCAACCGCATAAGGAAACCGGCGAATCACTTTGGACCTTTATCGATATAACCGAGCGCAAACTGGCCGAGAATGAACTGCGCATTGCCGCTACTGCCTTCGAATCCCAGGAAGGCATGATGGTTACCGATGCTGATACGGTGATTCTCCGGACAAATCGCGCCTTCACTGCGATCACCGGATACACTGCTGAAGACGTCGCCGGCAAACTCCCGAGCATATTGAGTTCAGGCCGGCATAATACTGCCTTTTATGCCGCGATGTGGAGGAGTATTAATCGTACCGGCAGCTGGGGGGGCGAAATCTGGAACCGGCGCAAGAATGGCGAAATCTATCCACAGCAACTCACGATCACTGCAGTGAAAGATTCCGCCGGTATTGTTACAAGTTACGTTTCTACATTCATTGACATCGCCCAGCGCAAGGCTGCGGAGGATGAGATACAGAATCTGGCTTTCTACGACACCCTCACGCGCCTGCCCAACCGGAGGCTTCTGTTCGATCGCCTCAATCAGGCCTTGGCTTCAAGCAGACGTAGCGGCCGCCAAGGTGCGTTGCTGTTCATTGATTTGGATGACTTTAAAACATTAAATGACACTCTCGGTCATGACGTCGGGGATTTGCTGCTGCAACAGGTTGCACAACGGTTGACTGACAATGTGCGCGAATGCGACACCGTTGCCCGCTTGGGAGGTGACGAGTTCGTGGTAATGCTGGTAGGCCTGAGCAGGCAAGACCTTGAAGCTGCGACACAGGCCGAAACTGTAGGCAAAAAAATTCTGGCGGTACTCAGCCAGTCTTACCAGATCGCCTCGTATGGATGTCATAGTACCTCCAGTATTGGCGCCACCATGTTTAACGGTCACCAATCGACCATGGATGAGCTGTTGAAACAGGCAGACATTGCCATGTATCAGGCCAAGAAAGCAGGCCGCAACACCCTGCGTTTCTTCGATCCGCAGATGCAGGTTGCCATCAACGCTCGCGTCTCAATGGAAGGCGAGCTACGTAAAGCCCTTGAGCAACAGCAATTCCATTTGTATTATCAGGTTCAGGTGGATTGTTCGGGGAATCCGTTGGGCGCCGAGGCTTTGATTCGCTGGCTGCATCCTGAACGTGGTTTAGTGTCTCCTGCACAATTCATCCCGCTGGCGGAAGATACGGGACTGATTCTGCCTATCGGGCAATGGGTGCTGGAGACGGCTTGTGCCCAACTTCAGAAGTGGCAGCAGGATGCACGCACCCGCGACCTCACTTTGTCGGTGAATGTGAGTGCCAAGCAATTCCACCAGGCGGATTTCGCGGCTCAAGTGCAAGCTGCCGTGCAAAGCCATGACATCAACCCGATGCGGCTCAAGCTTGAGCTGACGGAAAGTATGTTGCTGGAGCGCATTGACGACACTATTGCAACCATGAACGCTTTGAAAAAAATCGGTGTCCGCTTCTCATTGGATGACTTCGGCACCGGCTATTCGTCCCTACAATACCTCAAACGGTTGCCACTGTACCAGTTGAAGATTGACCAATCGTTCGTGCGCGATATTGCCGCCAATAGCAGCGATCAGGCGATTGTGCGTACTATCATCGCCATGGCACAAACGATGAACCTGAACGTCATTGCCGAAGGGGTGGAGACAGAGGAGCAGCGGCAATTGCTCCTGAACAACGGCTGCAACAAATACCAAGGATATCTGTTTAGTAAACCGGTACCGATTGCGCAGTTCGAGGCAGCGCTGCTGCAGGGTTGATCATTGTTGATGGTGTGATAATCCTGCTTGGCAGCCGGTGATTTCCAGTTGCAGGCAGTCCGGCTCCGGATTGGTGAAGTCCGGGCGTACTTGCGTATCACGGCGAGGTTCATGCGCTGTTGAAAACAATCATTCAGCATATAACGATTAGTAATCCGTTCAGGCTGTCATGTATTACCACATCCCTTGTATTATCTAATGCATCCTAATGGTGCGTCCATTTGGGCGTACGCACCAGAATTGCTGTTTTCTGGTTATTTGACGATTGTTTATCCCCTATTCGCCGCCTGTAGACTCGTGATTGCATGATGGCTCATATTTTGCTTATCTGTTACCAGCCAGCTTGATAATTAGCTGAGGCCAGTACAACATTTGGAGCGGAACATGAGTCAAACAACTTCAATGCAAA
>JBAQME010000077.1:0-2048 GCA_049302535.1 Methylotenera sp. | reverse complement strand
CTGGAACAGAATGGCATCCACATTCAGCACATTGACCTTGGCGGCGGCATCGGCATTTGCTATAGCGATGAAACACCTCCTGAATTCAATACCTATGCTAACGCAATGCTGGCCAAACTGGGTAGCCGTAATATCAAGCTGGTATTTGAACCCGGCCGCGCATTGGTTGGCAACGCCGGCGTTCTGCTCACAAAAGTTGAATATTTAAAACATACCGAAACAAAAAACTTTGCCATCGTAGATGCAGCAATGAACGACCTGATGCGCCCTGCATTGTATGATGCCTATCACGCCATTGAAGCTGTGCAGCCGCACAATGGCAATACGCACAACTATGAAATCGTTGGACCAGTGTGTGAAAGCGGCGATTTCCTGGGGCACGATAGGGAATTGGCACTGGCTGAAGGTGATCTACTGGCGATCATGTCAGCGGGCGCTTATGGCATGAGCATGTCCAGCAATTACAACACCAGGCCGCGAGCAGCTGAAGTAATAGTCGACAACACCCAATATCATTTGATTAGAAAACGTGAACTGATTGAAGATTTGTTTGCAGCTGAGAATACGCTGCCAAACGCTTAAGTTCCCCTAATAAAACAATCAGTTAAAACAGTCATTGCGCACTTAAGCAACTGGGAGTAAATTTACGCCTGAGCAAGGGTTAACACTTGCCAATTTCAACGTCAAAATTTTTACAGATAAGGGAAAGAGATGAGAAAGCTTTTATTAGGTTTACTGTTTGCTTTTACTTTTAACGCTGTACCTGTTGCATATGCTGATGAGTCGCTGCCAGAAATTGCGCCTGTTGATGAACCTGCAATTCCACCTTTGACGATAGACACTTCTGTGGCTGAATAAGCATTAAATTTTCCAATAAAAAAAGCGAAGAACTATCTTCGCTTTTTTTATATCCAACATCTCTTAATCAAAAATTACTGTTTTATTGGCATACAGCAAAATACGGTTTTCTATATGCCAGCGCACCGCTTTAGATAACACCACTCGCTCCAGATCACGGCCTTTTTGAATCAGATCTTCTACCTGATCACGGTGCGAAATGCGGTCAATGCCCTGCTCAATAATGGGACCTTCATCCAGCACTTCGGTCACATAGTGGCTGGTTGCGCCGATAAGCTTAACGCCGCGTTCAAACGCACGGTGATAAGGGCGTGCACCAATAAATGCCGGCAAGAATGAATGGTGAATATTGATAATACGCTGCGGATAACGCGCTACGAAATCGGATGACAAAATCTGCATATAACGCGCCAGCACGATTAAATCAATCTTGTATTCATCAAATAATTTAAACTGCGTTGCTTCAACTTGCTGTTTATTGTCTTTATTGACTTCAATATAGTGAAAATCAATGCCGTAAAACTTAACCAGTTTTTCAGTATCGCGATGATTGCTGATCACTAACGGGATTTCACAGGCAAGCTCACCGCTTTTATGCCGATGCAACAAATCTGCCAGGCAATGGTCATATTGTGACACCATGATTGCAACGCGCGTTTTGTGCTGGGATAATTTGAGTTGCCATTGCATGCTGAATTTATTGGCAATTACGGCAAAAGTCTGATTAAAGCTGGTTTCGTCCAAGTTAAAGCCAGCCAAATCCCATTCCACGCGCATTAAAAATAGATTATTTTCTGCATCCTGGTGCTGGTCAGCGTGTAAAATGTTGGCGTTATGCTGGAGTAAAAAATCAGCAATCGACGCCACAATGCCACGCGCATCTGGACAGGTAATCAGTAGGGTTGCAGTGTTTTTCATAGCAATACTTTAAACAATTTGTTAAAACTTATGCAATTATACCCGATGCGCCTGTTACCTGAAAAACCAGTTAATTTATGTGCGCGCCTAATAAATTTGAGATACCGATTTTAATGAACAAAAATACAAATGTTGTACTCGCTAATCCACGCGGCTTTTGCGCAGGGGTGGATCGCGCAATTATTATTGTAGAACAGGCTTTAGAGAAGTTTGGCGCCCCTATTTATGTACGTCATGAAGTAGTACACAACAAATTTGTCGTGGATGCACTA
>JBAQME010000076.1:0-2513 GCA_049302535.1 Methylotenera sp. | reverse complement strand
ACAGGATTTACGGGAAGCGGAAAACTACATGAATTTGGCCGAAAATTTCAGTCTGCCAAAATCACCGTCATTAGTGATTACACACGGCTATTCCGGCTCCGGCAAGTCAACTTTCAGCATGAAATTGGCAGAAACTTTGGGCATGATCCACTTACGCTCGGATGTAGAACGGCAACGCCTGCTTACTACGCCGGAACAAAGCACAAATAAAGAGATTAATCAGGGACTTTATAGTGCGGATAAAACTCAGCAGGTTTATCAAAAACTTGCAGATCTGGCCGCCACCATGATCTCAGCCGGGTTCTCCGTATTAATCGATGCAGCTTTTTTACAGGCAAAACAGCGGATTTTATTTCAGCAGTTAGCGCTCGATAAACAGGTGAATTTTTTAATTTTAGATTTTTACGCGCCGGAAGCAGAATTAAAACGGCGCATTACCCGGCGCCAGAAACTCGGCAACGACCCTTCTGAGGCAACGCTAGCGGTGTTGGAATATCAACTTAAAACTGCGCAGCCATTGTCTGATGCAGAACTGGAAAAAACCATCCGGGTAGATACCGGCGCAGATAACGCTTGGGAAAAACTCATGACTGCCAGCCCTTTTAAGGACTGGCAAGCTACTAGTCATCAAAACTGACTGTCTGGTTCTGGCGTGTTTCTAACGCTGAGAGCAGTGCTTTTTGCTCAGATTGGCTCATGTTCCACCAGCCTTTGATTTCGTCAATGGTACGATAACAGCCATGACAATGACCTGTCGTATCATCCATACTGCAAACCCCGATACATGGGGACTGAATTTCTTCCTGGATAATTTCTGGCACTTGGATACTTTCTGACATGCGTTTAACCAATTTTCTCGATTTATATCACTTTTTATTAACTTAACACGCCGTGGCATTGCTTATATTTTTTACCTGAACCGCATGGGCATGGATCATTACGGCCAACCTTGATGCCTTCACGCACTATCGGCTGTGATGCTGAAGCTGCACCGGTATCCCCTGTATCGGCTGCTTCTGCTACACCTAACGCTTCATCGTAATCCGCATGCTGGTATTGTACATTTTCAACCTCGACCGGTTTCTCAACCGCTTCAACATCGGCTTCAGTTTTCACCTGTACCAGCATGGTCACTTTAGTCACTTCGTTTTTAATCGTATTCAGCAAGCCTTCAAACAGTTCAAATGCTTCGCGTTTATATTCCTGCTTAGGATTTTTTTGCGCATATGAACGCAAATGAATTCCCTGGCGTAAATGATCCAGGTTTGCCAAGTGTTCACGCCAATGATTATCCAGGCTCTGCAGCATCACTGAGCGTTCAAACTGACGCAATATTTCCGGGCTCGCCAACGCCTCTTTTTCTGCATATGCCTTATTTGCCGCTGTAATGATGTGGTCACGCAGGGTTTCTTCATGCAGATCCGGATTGTCTTCGAGCATTTTCTGCAATGGAATATCCAACCCGACTTCAGCTTTAAGCTCGCGTTCCAGCGCCGGCACATCCCATAACTCTTCGACGCTATCCGGTGGGATATGTGTTGCAATAATGCCAGCAAGCACATCTTCACGCATGGCTGCAATAGTTTCACCCACATCAATGGCTTCCAGCAATTCATTGCGCTGCTCATAGATAACTTTACGCTGATCGTTAGCCACATCATCATATTCAAGCAATTGCTTACGAATATCAAAGTTGCGCCCCTCAACCTTACGTTGCGCGTTTTCAATGGCACGCGTCACCCATGGATGCTCAATCGCCTCACCATCCGGCATGTTAAGTTTGCCCATGATGGCTGATACGCGGTCTGAGGCAAAAATGCGTAATAACTGATCTTCCAAAGACAGGTAAAAACGGCTTGAACCTGCGTCACCCTGACGACCGGAACGGCCACGCAACTGATTATCTACACGGCGTGATTCATGGCGCTCGGTGCCGACAATATGCAAACCGCCTGCAGCCAGCACGCCATCATGGCGTGTTTGCCATTCAGCTTTAATTTGCTCAATGCGCGCTGCTTTCTGCGCATCTGTCAATGTAGAGTCAGCCTCAACCTCGGCAATTTCCGGTTCCGGATTACCGCCCAATACAATGTCAGTACCGCGGCCCGCCATATTGGTTGCAATGGTAATCACGCCCGGGCGCCCAGCCTGCACGATGATATGCGCTTCACGTTCATGCTGCTTTGCATTCAGCACCTGATGCTCTAATTTAGCCTCTGCCAGCAATTTTGAAATCAGCTCAGAGTTCTCAATAGAGGTCGTACCGACCAGCACAGGCTGCCCACGGCTTTGGCAATCCTTAATATCCAAGATGACCGCTTCGTATTTTTCACGTGCAGTCCTGTACACCTTATCCATGGCATCTTTACGCTGCATTGGACGGTGCGTTGGAATCACAACTGTTTCCAGACCGTAAATCTGGTTGAATTCGTAAGCTTCAGTATCAGCCGTACCGGTCATGCCAGACAGCTTGGTGTACATACGGAAATAATTCTGGAATGTAATAGACGCTA
>JBAQME010000075.1:0-10027 GCA_049302535.1 Methylotenera sp. | reverse complement strand
TTGCCGGTAAAGCCCGCAGATTGGGTTTGAGCACAGACTCATCTTACCGTTTTGAGCGTGGTGTTGATTTTGGTAATACAGAGGATGCACTCGAGTATGCCACAGCCTTGATCCTGCAAATTTGCGGAGGCAAAGCCGGTGCCGTGACTGAAGTCATCGGCACACTGCCGGTACGCCAGCCTGTTAAATTGAGAATGACGCGATTGATTTCTGTTTTAGGTATTAATTTCGAGCAGGAAAAAGTAGCGCAGCTACTGGCGCAGCTTGGGTTTGCATATACCGAGGCAGACGACGTGTTTACCGTAACGCCGCCAAGCTATCGCTTCGACATTACAATCGAAGAAGACTTGATCGAGGAGGTTGCACGCCTGCATGGCTATGACCATATCCCGGCAATACCGCCTGTGGCTGCGTTAACGATGTTGGCCGCGCCCGAGCGTCAATTGCATCTTAATCAATTGCGTGATGCACTAGTCGCCGCTGGCTATCAGGAAGTGGTGACCTACAGCTTCGTAGATGAGAGCTGGGAGCGTGATTTATCAGGTAATAATGCACCGATCAGGCTAAAAAACCCGATAGCAAGCAATTTAAGTGTGATGCGTACAAGCTTATGGGGCGGCTTGCTGGATAGCCTGAGCTATAACTTGAATCGCAAGCAGGAGCGTGCATCCCTGTTTGAAATTGGTGCGGTTTTTCATCAGGAGTCTGGCGCATACCATGAATCTACCCGCGTTTCGGGGCTGGCTTATGGCAGTGCAAAGCCTGAGCAGTGGGCTGCGGGTAATGGTGATGTTGATTTCTTTGATGTCAAAGCCAATATTGAGACTTTGACAGGTGCGCAACTCAGCTATGAAAAGGCAGAGCACAGCGCTTTGCACCCAGGGCAATCAGCGCGTATTTTGTTAAATGGCAAGGCGATTGGCTGGTTGGGTAAGCTGCATCCAAAATGGCAGCAGCGTTACGACTTACCAAAAAGCACCTACTTATTTGAAATTGATGCAGACGCAATATTAAGTCGCCAGCTGCCCGCGTATCATGAGGTTTCAAAACTTTTACCCGTGCGTCGCGATATTGCAGTTGTGCTGGATGAAAATATTTCAGTAGGCTCGGTATTGAGTGCGATTAAGAATGCTGATATTCCGCTTATTCTTGATGTTGCATTGTTCGATTTATATCAGGGTAAAGGTATAGCTGAAAATAAAAAAAGCCTTGCATTATCAGTACTTATGCACGATACTCAAAAAACTTTGACTGATAGCGATGCCGACGCAACCATCACTAATCTGCTAAAATTATTGCAAACTAACTTTGATGCAGAGCTAAGAAATTAATTAAAAAATAAGTAGATTGTATTGATGTGATGAATTTGCACTAATTGGTTTGAAAAATTTGTAATCAATAACTTTAAGTAACGACTAATACGTTACAAAAATCGTTTACGGCTTTAAATGAAATGGGAGTGTTGTATGACTTTAACAAAAGCTGAGCTTGCTGATTTACTCTATGAGCAAGTTGGGTTGAATAAACGTGAAGCCAAAGATATGGTCGAGGCATTTTTTGAAGAAGTGCGAATCGCGTTGGAAGCAGGGGATAGCGTAAAGTTATCAGGTTTTGGTAATTTTGAATTACGTAAAAAATCTGAGCGCCCAGGCCGTAATCCTAAAACTGGTGAAGAAATACCGATTACAGCACGTCGCGTTGTAACGTTTCATGCAAGTCAGAAATTAAAAAGTAAAGTGGATGCTAATTACGCCAGTTAACGGTTAATCACATCCAGTAGGTGATGTAATTGTTGTTTTGATGTTCTCCAAATTGATTGTAATAAAAGTGAGAAAGTCGTAAGTATGATTGAGCAAGGTGTTAAGGTGCAATTGCCGCCCATTCCAGCAAAGCGCTACTTTACCATTGGTGAAGTCAGCGAGCTTTGTGGCGTCAAACCGCACGTGCTCAGATACTGGGAACAGGAGTTTACGCAACTTAAACCTGTAAAGCGTCGCGGTAATCGCCGTTATTATCAGCATCATGAAGTATTATTGATTCGCCGCATTCGTGAGTTATTGTACGAACAAGGCTTTACTATTAGTGGAGCACGTAATCGTCTTGATGGTGCCGATTTTAACGACGCCCATCATCATTCAGAGAAGCTTAACAGCGCTAAACACGCCACTGATGTATCGGATCAGTCAAATTCAGCGTTACCATTAGTGCCATCTGGAAATAAAGCTTTTGATTATGCTGCAATTAAAGTGGAGTTGCGTGAAATTTTAAATTTACTGCGCACAGATTTACGTTTATCTTAAAGTTTTCAGTATTTATTCTCATGCCAGTTTTATGGCATCCAGCCTTTTGCGTTATAATGCAGCCTTGTTGCAATCACTTGTAACAACGGTTCGGGGCGTAGCGCAGCCTGGTAGCGTACTTGCATGGGGTGCAAGGGGTCGTGTGTTCGAATCACACCGTCCCGACCAAAAATCAATGAGTTAAAAATAAACAAGTCAGCCTAGTGCTGGCTTTTTTTGTTTATAAAAATCACGGTTATTAATCAAAATGATAAATAGAGGTAATAATTGCTGGGATTTTTGAGTTTCAGAAATATACCGATGATGTATATTGTTAATTGTTACAAACAAGCACCAGATAAAAATATCGTTTGAGGAATTGCATGGAACACTCGGTACATGTAGCGGATGAAGAGCAATACATTATTCATAATCCCAAAGAAGTCATGCAAATTTTGAACGATTTAAAAAAACATAAAACCATGCTCAAGGTTTCGTTTAATCACGGCGCTGACGCGTATTTAACTAATGTTATTGCGATTGATGCAAAAAATCATACTGTGCATCTTGATATTGGGCGAGATGAAGAATTTAACCGCAGGTTGTTTGCTAGTCATCATGTTCTTTTTTCAAAAGATGGCGGAGTAACAATTAAATGGACCAGCACCCACATTACTGAAGTAATGTTGCACGATGGAAAAGCCCTTGAAATTCCACTTCCTAAAGATTTAATCCGACTACAGAGACGTGAGTTTTATCGGTTTTCCACGCCTATCGTTAACCCCGTATTGTGTCGAATATCCTTGCCCGATGAGGCTAACCCTGATATCGAAAATACACTTGAATGGGCATTGGTGGATGTGAGTTTGGGGGGGGTAGGCATTATTGTGCCAGATCCACTAGACCAAACTTTGATAATAGGCGCGAGTTTTGATAACTGCAAAATCAGTTTTCCAAATGTAGGTGTCACCAATTTGACGCTTAAGGTAAGAAATATCACTGAGATACATACAAAAGACGGTGCAATTAAACACCGTATAGGGCTACAGTATGTTGAACCTTCGCGAGGTAATGAAGGTTTGATTAATCGCTACGTGTTTATTTTAGAACGCCAGCTAATGGCGTTAGCTAAGATTAATATGACTCACTAGCCTGTATATGAGGCGCTGGCTGGGGTTAGGGTTTCTGTAGGGATTAAACTCCTAGATTTTCCGTCCATGCTATTGCAGCTATGTGGCACTCATTGACTTTGTTTGCGTCATATTGCAGTAGTTCGGCTAGCTCTGAAATACGTTCACTATCTGCACCTTCACATGCTTCCGTGAGTTGTAGGAATGGCCCATACACGCCTTTACGATTAAGTAATGCTTCAGTAACCGCTTCTGGTAATTGAATTTTTTCCAGCACTCGTTCTATGGGCATTTTTAAAATGGCGTCTAATAATGAAAAAACCCCAATAATAAATAAATTATCAATGTCCTGTTTTTCAAAATAGCTTTTTCCCAGCAGTTCAGTTAAGCGTCCGCGTGTGATGGCGGTTTTCATTAAGACTGGTGGTGTGGTGTTTTCACCAGCAGTGACCATTAGCAATGTAAGCCAACGATATAGTTGTTTCCTGCCTAAAATGGTAAGTCCATGCTTGATGGATTGTATTTCGCAAGACAGGCCAAAGCCTACAGAGTTAATGTAGCGTAACAATTTGAATGAGAGTGCGGCATCTTGTTTAAAGGCATTTTCAATTTCTGCAATATCTGAGTCTTGACTCACTAAATTGAGTAAATTCAACACGCTGTCAAATGATGGGTTAATGACTTTGGAGGTGAATGTCTCCGGGTGTGCAAAATAAAATCCTTGAAAGCGTTTAAATCCTATTTGTTTGTAAGCCTCAAATTGCTCAAGTGTTTCAATTTTCTCAGCAATAATGAGTGCTGTAGGTGTGGAGTATCGATTAAAAAGCTTGCCAGCTTCTGTTTGGCTCGTGCTTTGAGAGTCTATTTTAATGTAATCGGCGATTGCGATTAAAGGTTCTAATTGTGTGCCGAGCTGAGGATTATCCAATGCTATTTTAAAACCTAGTTTACGTAATTCCTTGCAACGTTTTACCACTGCTTCACCAGCCACGACAGTACGCAGTATTGCAAGAATGGTACGTTGCGGTGGCATGAGTTCAAGAAACTCGCTCATTAACATTGATTCATTCACATTGATAAAAGCTAATTTGTCGCCAAGCAGCCATTGAACATCCATGTTGTCCATGGCGTTAACCAGTATATTGGAGCAAGTTTTAAGGTCATCTTCAGATATCGCGGTTTGTGCTTCTGCGCTACGTTTAAATAGCAGTTCGTAGCCGATAATCTGCTGTTTCACATCCATAATCGGTTGACGCCCAATAAATACTTGATCTTCCATTTTTAGCCTTAGGTGTTCTTACATAAACAAAAACTGTATTCAACTTGTGTTTATTTTACGCAAATAAATACATAACGGTAAGGTAAGAGCATTGTTTAGCTTAATTATCAAAGTAATTAAGCTGAATTTAAGCCGACTAACGGCTGCCAGGGGTGTATTTGTAAAATAATTGATATGTTGAATAGAAATCTTGTTGAGATCATTAACATCATTTATATTGTCTTAAATGATGTTGAAGCGAGCAGAAGCAATGAGAATAAATTTAATCTCCACACAGCCATTTGATGACCAGAAACCTGGCACTTCTGGCCTGCGTAAAAAAGTAAAAGTATTCCAGCAGCCAAACTACCTGGAAAACTTTGTTCAAAGTATCTTTGATACGCTTAGTGTGCCTGCGGGCGCGACACTGGTAGTGGGGGGTGATGGGCGCTATCACAATCGTCAGGCCATCCAGACTATCATTCAAATGGCGGCTGCCAATGGATTTGCACATGTGATTGTGGGGCAGGCGGGTATTTTATCTACCCCCGCAGCTTCGCACGTGGTACGCAAATACCACACATTTGGCGGTATGGTGTTATCTGCCAGCCATAACCAAGGCGGTGTTCACGGTGATTTCGGCATTAAATACAACATAGGCAACGGCGGCCCTGCCTCAGAAAAAATCACTGATGAAGTGTTTGCGAAAAGCAAAGTGATTGCACATTATAAAATTGCTGATTTGCCTAAGGTGAACATAGACACAATCGGCATAACCGAGTTTGCCGGTGTCAACGCAGGTGACACCTTTACCGTGCAGGTGATCGATGCGGTGCAGGATTACGCAGATTTAATGCAAAGCCTTTTTGATTTTACTGCAATTAAATATCTGCTGGCCAACGGCTTTGAGATGAAATTTGATGCCATGCACGCGGTAACGGGCCCCTATGCCAAAGAGATATTTGTCAATCGAATCGGCGCCCCGGCTGAAAGCTTAATGAATTGCGAGCCTTCAGAAGACTTTGGTGGCGGCCACCCGGATCCTAACTTAACCTATGCGGAGGATTTGGTAAAAATCATGTTCGCCGGAGAGTATGCACTTGATTTTGGTGCTGCGTCAGATGGCGATGGCGACCGCAATATGATTTTAGGTACCAATTTCTTTGTGACCCCTTCCGACAGTTTAGCGGTACTGGCGGCCAATGCAACATTGGTACCAGGCTACGCAAACGGCATTGACGGTGTGGCGCGTTCCATGCCTACCAGCGGCGCGGTGGACAGGGTGGCGGCTAAGCTTAATATCCCATGTTTTGAAACGCCCACCGGCTGGAAGTTCTTTGGCAATCTGATGGATGCTGGCAAGGTGACGCTGTGCGGTGAAGAGAGCTTTGGCACAAGTTCAAATCATGTGCGCGAGAAAGATGGTCTCTGGGCGGTGTTGTTCTGGTTAAATATCATTGCCGTTAAAAAAATGGGTGTAGAGAATATCCTAACAGCGCATTGGAGGGAGTTCGGGCGCAATGTGTATTCACGCCACGACTATGAGTCGATCCCAACTGATGCCGCCAATGGTGTGATTGCACATATTAAGTCGCAGTTTTCCAGCTTGCCCAATCATAAATTTGGCAGTTACACAGTCAAATTCTGCGATGATTTTAGCTACCATGATCCGATTGATGGCTCTGTCAGCAGCAATCAAGGCATCCGAATCCTGTTTACCGATGGCTCGCGTATTGTGTTCAGGCTTTCTGGCACCGGCACAGAAGGTGCTACCTTGCGTATTTACCTGGAAGCCTTTGAACCGGACGTGGCACGCCACCATTTAGACGCCCAAGTGGCGCTCGCCGAAATGATACAAATTGCGTTGAAAATTTCGCAATTGGTTGAAAGAACCGGGCGTGTTGCACCTACTGTAATTACTTAGTGTTTTAAAGACTTGGTGTCTTATTAAAGATTCGGTGTCTTAAGTTTTTTGTGAATGCCGTTTTCAAATAAAGTGGATTTAATCCACTTTGTTTTTTTAATTACTCATAGATTTTTTAATTACTCATAGATTTTTTAATTACTCATAGACTTGATTGATGGTCATTTCGCCCTTGTAAAGCCGAACATCCATACGACCCAGGAATGACATGCCGAGCAACACATCGCCATCCAGGCCAGGCGCAATCATGGCAGCAACATTTTTGGCACGTACCCCGCCGATTTGTACTGATTCCAGACGCACCATATAGCCAATGCTGTCGCCGTTGGCAGTATTGGTGCGCACAGCGTTAATGCTTTTAAGTTGCAGTTTGTCGGCAATAGATTGTGATATTGCGACGCCAGTTGCTCCCGTATCAACCAGGACATTTACTTTTTCGCCATTGATCAGCGCTTCGGTACGGTAGTGTCCATCTAAACCGCGTTTTAAAACTACTGAACTATCATTACCCAAACGGTAAAGTTTATTTGGGTTTTGGATGTTATCAGCCAGATAATAGATAAGTCCGGCTAATGCAATCCAGACAATGATGGAGGCAAGCGTGTTTTTTGACATGGATCTAGGTCAATAATTATTATGTGTGGATTAGATTGGGCTTATGTTGCGAAATGCAATCGCAACAATTGCAAAATACGTAAGGTGATGAAGCAGCTGGTCGAAGCCTAACAATATCCAGAACCACTCGCTGTTATCAGGTCTGATGTTGAATTTTTTACTGGTATTCATTTTTGCCCAGTCGATATGATAATGGGTAATAAAATCTATCAATGCATAAATCCAGGCACCCGTACCAAACCAAAAAGCCAGCACGATAAAAGCACCTGTGCCGTGTATGGCTGAATGCGTTAACCCGCCGGTGTGACCGTAGGTGCCCTTGTTGCGGTACATCCAAGGGCATGCCTGCAACGGAAAGTCGCAGATAAAGTGCTTGATGAATAACCATAACAGTGCTTCAAACATGGCGTTATTTACTCGGCTTCGTCAATCCAGGCGAGTTGTATGGCCTCTAGAATGCGTTCGCCACATTTTTCAGGGCTATCGTTAAAATCCTCTAAAGCTAGCACCCATTCCATTAAATCCGTAAAACGGATGGTTTTGGGGTCGATATCCGGGTGTTTATCGTAAAGCGCTTCAGCGATGGCTTGGCTATCAGTCCATTTCATACTCAGGTTTCCATATAATGTATGAGTTTGATTATAGTCGTGTAGCAGGCAAGCAACCAAAAAAATTGAAAATCTCGTTATGTGTATGTGAAAGTGATAAAAAAAACCCGCAATACTTAATGGAGTGTCGCGGGCTAGGGGAAGCGATTTTTGGAGACATACGCTTGATTTAACTCAAGCAAATTTAGTGCCAAATATAAAGTGTATATTATTCAATTGGTTGCGTTTTTTCGGTGTGTAATGGATGCACCAAAATCAACCAGACTGGCTTATTTCAGCCATTGGGATTTATTCAAGTGTGCATTTTCAATGCATATACAAGGCTTTAATCTTGCTGACTTGGCGTGGTAAAATGTCAACAGCTTCTTTTTATTCAAATATTTGGAAAACTAATTACCATGTCGCAAGCACCATTTAACTACGCAAATACCTTAAACAAAGCTGACCCTGCCTTATGGGGCATGATCGAGCAAGAGGTGGTGCGTCAGCATGAGCATATCGAGTTGATTGCTTCTGAAAACTATACCAGTCCGGCAGTGATGCAGGCGCAAGGTTCTCAACTCACCAATAAATATGCTGAAGGCTATCCAGGCAAGCGTTTTTACGGCGGCTGTGAATTTGTTGATCAAGTTGAGCAGTTGGCTATCGATCGTTTGAAAGCGCTGTTCGGTGCTGAATATGCTAACGTGCAGCCACATTCCGGTTCACAGGCCAACCAGGCAGTTTATTTCTCTATTCTTAAACCAGGCGACACGGTAATGGGTATGAACCTGGGGCACGGCGGCCATTTAACCCATGGTTCTCCAGCCAACCTTTCCGGCAAGTTGTTCAATATCGTGCCTTACGGTTTGAACGATAAAGAAGAGATTGACTATGACGAGATGGAGCGTATCGCGGTTGAATGCAAACCTAAACTTCTGATCGGCGGCGCTTCTGCCTATGCCTTGCGTTTTGACTGGGCGCGCATGGCGGAGATCGCTAAAAAAGTGGGTGCCTATTTCATGGTAGATATGGCGCACTATTCTGGTTTGATTGCTGCCGGAGTTTATCCAAACCCGGTGCCGCATGCTGATTTCGTGACTTCAACCACACATAAAACCTTGCGTGGCCCTCGCGGCGGCATCATCCTGGCTAAAGCCGAGTTTGAAAAATCATTGAATTCAAACGTGTTCCCAAGCCTGCAGGGCGGCCCATTGATGCATGTGATTGCCGCAAAAGCTACTGCGTTTCTGGAAGCTGCACAGCCTGAATTCAAAACATATCAGGCGCAGGTGCTTAAAAATGCACAGGCAATGGCGGAAACACTTGCCAGCCGTGGTTTGCGCATCATTTCTGGCCGTACTGAGTCACATATGTTCCTGGTGGATCTGCGTCCCAAAGGCTTAACTGGCAAAGCAGCTGATGCGGCGCTTGGTCTGGCACATATTACCGTAAACAAGAATGCGATTCCGAATGATCCTGAAAGCCCGTTCGTAACCTCAGGAATCCGTATCGGCGCTCCAGCCATTACTACGCGCGGCTTCAAGGAAGAAGAAGCAAAACTGGTAGCTAATCTGATTGCTGATGTACTGGATAACCCAGCTGATGAGGCAGTGATTGCGGCTACTAAAGCCAAAGTACACGCTTTAACTGCAAGATTCCCGGTGTATCAGGGCTAATTGTGAGGTGCCCGTTTTGCGGTGCTGATGATACTCAAGTCATTGACTCGCGGGTCAATGACGAGGGTGATTCTATCCGCCGTCGGCGTAAGTGCGGCGTATGCGATAAACGCTTCACTACCTATGAAACTGCCGAACTGCATTTGCCGCAAGTGGTGAAACAAAACGGTACGCGTGAAGAGTTCAAGCGCGATAAATTGCGCTTATCATTCACGCGTGCCCTGCATAAACGTCCGGTGCCTACTGAATACGTTGATAAAGCACTTGACCATATCACGCAAAAAATACTGGCGCGCGGTGAGCGTGAAGTGCCAGCAAGGGATCTGGGCGAGATGGTGATGCATGAGCTGAAGATGATGGATAAAGTGGCTTATATCCGCTTTGCGTCGGTATATCGCAGCTTTTCCGATGTGGATGATTTTAACGATGTGATTCGTGATTTAGACTAGTCTTTTGATATCTAGTCTTGTGATATTTAGATTAGTTGCGTGATTAATACAGTGAGTTTTAGGAAGCCACATGAAGTTAATTAAGATTGCATCAATTGCCTTTGCC
>JBAQME010000074.1:0-2319 GCA_049302535.1 Methylotenera sp. | reverse complement strand
TGTACTACAATTTTGTCGCCGATTTCTAAAACTTCTTGAAATTGACCGTCTACACTTAACTGCGCCTCATTAAACTGCACCAATGTCACTTCGATTTTACTGGCGCTATTAACCGCAATCGGGCGGTTACTCAATGTATGCGGACAAATGGGAACCAGGGAAATCGCTTCCAGATTCGGGTGTAAAATTGGGCCGCCTGCTGATAATGCATAGGCTGTGGTTCCGGTAGGCGTACTTAAAATCAGGCCATCGCTGCGCTGTTTGTAAACAAACTTACGATCAATTTCCACTTCCAACTCGACTAAGCGCAAGCCGCTTTTAATCACAACATCATTCAGCGCATAGCTGGCATGCACTACTTTATTTTGCCGAATCACTTGCGTAGCCAGCAACATACGGGGTTCTTTTATAAAATCGCCGGCAAGAATCAGGTCGATTTCAATCAGCATGCTTTCAGCGCGCAAATCTGTTAAGAACCCGAATCGACCACGATTAATCCCCACCAGCGGCACATCTGCCTCAATCAGGCTACGCGCCACACTCAGCATGGTGCCATCGCCGCCCATAACTATCGCCAGGTCTGCAGTTTTTCCAATCTGATCCAGCGTTAAAGTTTTATAGTGCGCGAGATGTGCGTGATGCGCAGTATTTTCCTCGATCCAGACTTCAAAATTTTTAGATGTTAAATGCCTCGCCAAATTTGCCAAATCGTTTTGCATGAGCTGCAAAGCCGATTCGTTCATATATTTGCCAATAAGCGCTATTTTTTGGAATTTTGTATACACGGCAGAATTAAAACATAGTCAGTAAATCTTAGCAAAGCAAGATATCAGTATCTTTATACAAAAAATTGAATTAGCTATGCACAATTTGTGCAGGAATCACCGTTTTACAGTTTTATCTAACAACTTTTAAAAGTTCATTGAACTAATTTTTCTTTTCAAAATCAACCTGATAATAAAAAATCATCATTGAAAAAATCTCTGGCATCATTTCTGCTTGCTTATATAATGGCAACCCTAGACTTAAACACTATAAAAACATGACTGCACATCCGCAAAAAAGCATATTAAAAACATATTTTTTTCTCACTTACCTTGTCGCGTTATGGCTAGTATCTGACTCCATCCCCATCAACAGCATTTATCAGGAGGGATGGCTACCCTTTGGTTTCATGCTCGTTACTTTTTTGCTCTATGGCATTTATTACCTGCTGCCGGCTATTGCCATTACCGCACTAGTGAGCTTTATCAGCCGCCGTTTTAAACCTAACAGTTCCACAGCTATTAATGTTACAGCCATTCTGACTGGTGCGGCCACCACATTGCTGCTTTATGCAAATGCAAAGATATTTTCGCTCTATGGCATGTTTTTTAACGGGTTTATCCTCAATTTAGTCATTACTCCGGGAGGCATTGAATCTTTAGGTGGTAGTGGCGCCTCCGATGTTGGTTTTGCACTGATTGCGTTAGGGTTTATTAGTTTACAGGCTTTGATTTTATGGCTGACGCATCGCTTTTATCTAAAAAAACCGGCAACCCGACTCTCATTCAAGTTTTTACCTATCACCGTTTTAGTGGTAACAATTCTGGTGCACATGGGATTTGCATTTGACTCTTACAAAAACAATCAATTAAATATCGTGGCTGAGTCAATTCCGTTTTATCAAACGGTTTCGGCACGTGGTTTATTTAAAAAACTGGGCTTCACCGCCAAACGCGAAACCAACCTTAAAGTTAAAGGCAAACTTAATTACCCGCTGAATCCAATTCAATTTAACAAGCCGGCAAAGCCCTATAACATCATCTGGCTTACCTCGGAATCCTGGCGTGCAGACAGTTTAGACGAAAAAGTGATGCCCAATAGCTGGGATTTCGCTAAGAATGCTGCACGCTTTACGCACAACTACAGCAGCGGCAATGGTACTCGCATGGGCGTATTCGGCATGTTTATGGGAATACCCGGAAACTATTGGTTTCCGTTTTTAGAAGCCCGCCACGGCGCTGCATTTATTGATGTGCTGCAAAAACAGCAATATCAGATGAGCCTGTACACCAGCGCAAAATTCTCATATCCGGAATTTGATAAAACGATCTTTGCACAGGTACCAAGCGAAAAACTGCATGACGACAACAGCGCGGGCACCGGCTGGGAGAATGACCGCAACAACGTGACAAGACTGCTCTCGTTTATTGATAAACGCGACCCGGCGAAGCCATTCTTCACCTTCATGTTTTTTGAATCTCCTCATGCACGTTACTACTTTCCGCCAGAAAGTGTGATTGCAAGGCCGTATCGCGACGATTTGAATTACGCCAC
>JBAQME010000073.1:0-2019 GCA_049302535.1 Methylotenera sp. | reverse complement strand
TGAACCGCATTGGCGGTAAGTCAAACACGGGTGAAGGCGGTGAAGATGCCAAACGCTTTATCCCGGTGGCAACTGACACCAGTATGGCCGCAGTGATCGGCAGTAAATTGATTGAAAAAGATGTGGCTCTTAAAGCGGGCGACTCCATGCGCTCACGCATCAAACAAGTGGCCTCAGGCCGTTTTGGCGTTACGGCAGAATACCTGGCAAGCGCTGACCAGATTCAAATCAAAATGGCACAAGGTGCAAAACCGGGTGAAGGCGGTCAATTGCCAGGCCACAAGGTGTCGGAATACATCGCCAAACTGCGTTTTTCAGTACCTGGCGTGGGCTTGATCTCACCACCGCCGCACCATGATATTTATTCGATTGAAGATCTGGCTCAGTTGATCCATGACCTGAAAAATGCGAATCCAAAAGCATCAATCTCCGTGAAATTGGTATCAGAAACTGGTGTGGGTACCGTGGCCGCAGGCGTGGCAAAAGCCAAGTCCGACCATATTGTGATTGCCGGTCATGACGGCGGCACCGGTGCATCCCCTATTTCATCTATTAAGCATGCAGGTACGCCATGGGAGCTGGGTCTGTCAGAAACACAGCAAACCCTTGTATTGAACCAGCTGCGTGGCCGCGTTGTGGTGCAGGTAGATGGCCAAATTAAAACGGGCCGTGACGTGCTGATCGGCGCATTGTTGGGTGCTGATGAGTTCGGCTTTGCAACCGCACCATTGGTGGTTGAAGGCTGTATCATGATGCGTAAATGCCACCTCAACACTTGCCCTGTGGGCGTTGCGACGCAAGATCCTGAATTACGTAAACGCTTTACCGGACAGCCTGAGCATGTGGTGAACTATTTCTTCTTTGTGGCTGAAGAAGTGCGCGAACTGATGGCTTCAATGGGTATTGCCAAATTCGAGGATTTAATCGGCCGCGCAGATTTGCTGGATATGCAAGCAGGTCTTGATCACTGGAAAATCAATGGCTTGGATTTCACTAAAGTGTTCCACCTGCCTGAAATGCCAGCCAGTGTTTCACGTAAAAATAATGACGTGCAAGATCATGGTTTAGTAAACGCGCTTGATAACAAGCTGGTGGCATTAGCAAAACCAGCTTTGGACAAAGGTGAAAAGGTTGTATTGGATATACCAATTTCCAATACTAACCGTACCGTAGGCACGATGCTGTCATACGAAATTGCGAGCCGTTACGGCAACGCAGGTTTGCCAGACGACACTATTCACGTGAATTTTACCGGCACATCAGGTCAAAGCTTTGCAGCGTTCCTGGCCAAAGGCATTACCTTTGAACTGACTGGCGAAGGCAACGATTACGTAGGTAAAGGCCTGTGTGGCGGACGTATCGTGATCAAGCCGCCTAAGGCATTCCGTGGCATTGCACATGAGAACATCATTGTCGGTAATACCGTGATGTACGGTGCTACCACAGGTGAAAGTTACTTTAGCGGTGTAGCTGGCGAGCGCTTCTGTGTGCGTAACTCAGGTGCTTCCGCAGTGATTGAAGGCGTGGGTAACCATGGCTGTGAATACATGACCGGCGGTACTGTTGTCGTGTTAGGCTTAACCGGTCAAAACTTCGCGGCGGGTATGAGCGGCGGTGTGGCTTATGTATACGATGAAGACGGCTTGTTCGCTAAACGTTGCAACATGGGCATGGTGTCTTTGGAGAAAGTCGAGCATGCTGCTAATGTGGCAAAAGATGCCGTACATCACCTTGATCAGCCTGATGAAGTTACTCTGCTTGCCTTGATTAACAAGCATGCTGAATATACCGATAGTGCACGCGCCAAGGCGATTCTTGCCGATTGGGACAATGCACGCGGCAAGTTCGTTAAAGTCATGCCGAATGAATATAAACGTGCCTTAATCGAGCTTGCTGAAGACAAGGCACTGATAGCGGCCTAATGTTGTTTAATAAGTGTGGCTTTAGTAAGTCTCGCTTTTAATATGAAACAAGTAAAGAGACTCTTAAGGGAAAAGGCTTTTTAGTATGGGTAAAGTA
>JBAQME010000072.1:0-1921 GCA_049302535.1 Methylotenera sp. | reverse complement strand
AGCTAAAGCTCGCATCAAAACCTACGTCTGTCATCAGTTTTATTGTGGCTTCAAAATCGGCCTCGGTTTCACCGGGGAAGCCAATGATAAAGTCTGAGGTAAATGTAAGGTTGGGGTTGGCCGCGCGTAGCTTGCGGATAATGGATTTGTACTGCAATACAGTGTAATTGCGCTTCATTGCCATTAATACGCGGTCACTGCCCGCCTGCACCGGCAGGTGTAATTGTGCCGCTAATTTAGGCTCATTGGTAAAACATGCAATCAGCCGATCATTCATTTCATTGGGGTGGCTGGTGGTAAAGCGGATGCGTTCGATTTGCGGAATCTCGGCAATCGTTTCTATCAGCATGGCTAAATCCGCCTCTACACCCTCGTATTCGGCACGATAGGCATTTACATTCTGCCCGAGCAGGGTGATTTCCTTGATACCCTGTTCAGCCAGTTGCACAGCCTCGGTCAAAATGTCGGCGAATGGCCGTGAGACTTCTTCGCCGCGGGTGTAAGGCACCACGCAAAAACTGCAGTATTTGCTGCAGCCTTCCATAATGCTCAGGAATGCAGATGCACCTTCTACGCGCGGCGGCGGCAGATGGTCGAACTTCTCAATCTCCGGGAAGCTGATGTCCACTTGGGAGGCACCACCGGCCTGGGTGTTTTTAATCATTTCCGGCAGCCGATGCAGGGTTTGCGGCCCAAAGACGATATCTACGTAAGGTGCACGTTTAATAATGTTGTCGCCTTCTTGCGAGGCGACACAGCCGCCTACGCCAATCACCAGATTCGGGTTTTTTTCCTTAAGCGGAATAAAACGCCCCAAGTGACTGTACACTTTGTCTTCGGCTTTCTCGCGTACTGAACATGTGTTCAGCAAGATCACATCAGCGTCTTCCGGCGTTAGTGTTTCCACCATGCCGTTTGAAGCAGACAGCATGTCTGCCATGCGCGAAGAATCATATTCATTCATTTGGCAGCCAAATGTTTTAATGAATACTTTTTTAGGGGCAGATTTTTTAGGAGTGTTCAAAGTTTATAACCAGCATGCAAAGTCTAATTTTAACGCATTTGGACATTTGCCTCACGCAAAGTTGCTTAGTGCAAGGTAAAATAGCATAAAACATTCGTTGTCAGACAGATACCATGCATGCATTGCCCATTTTTTTCAATATTACCAACCGCTTATGTATCGTCATCGGCGGCGGCGGTGTTGCAGCGCGTAAAGTGAACGTATTGCTTAAGGCCAATGCGGCAGTGACAGTGATTGCGCCGCATATTTGCGATGAGCTGCAAACGCTGGTTGAAACGAATGCAATTAAATTTGTTCGGGCATCTTATGCCGCGACTCAGTTGGATGGTGCCTGTCTGGTGGTTGCCGCCACGGACGACCATGCCGTGAACATGGCCGTGTCAAGCGATGCCAAAAAGTTAAACATTCCGGTGAATGTAGTGGATGCCCCCGATTTATGTACGTTTACGATGGGCTCGATTATTGAGCGCAGCCCGGTGGTGATTGCCGTATCTAGCGAGGGCAATGCCCCCGTGCTGGCGCGCTACATACGTACAAAAATCGAGACGATGCTGCCGGCAAGTTACGGACGTATCGCCGGCATTGCCGGGGAATTCAGGGACAAGGTAAAAGCCAGGTTTGCAACGACACAAGAGCGCCGCCGTTTTTGGGAAGATGCCTTTCAAGGTCCGCTGGTCGAGCGTGTGTTATCCGGGCAGGAACAAGCGGCGCGCGAGCTGCTGCAAGAGCTGATTGATAACAAAGACGGTACAACCAATAAAGGCGAGGTATTCCTGGTGGGCGGCGGCCCGGGTGACCCCGATCTGCTGACATTCAGGGCTTTGCGGCTGATGCAGCAGTGCGATGTCTGTGTGTATGACAAACTTGTCAGCCCGGAGGTGATGGAGCTGGTGCGCC
>JBAQME010000071.1:0-11085 GCA_049302535.1 Methylotenera sp. | reverse complement strand
TAAATATTGCCCTGTGAATACATCATCCAGCGGTTCCGGGCCTAGCACCTTTAGCAACATATGCTCCTCGGGATTTTCCCCCGCCCACAGCACTGCACCAAAACGCCGCGGATCGCGCAAACGCAACACCTGCCCATTGGCAAAATAAATATCAAAGTGGTCATGCTTTTGCGGCGGTTCATCTTGAGCCAGCAAACAGATCCGGCCAGACATACCTAAATGCAAAAGTAAAACACCATGATCAAAATGCGCCAGAATATACTTGGCCCGGCGAGTCAGAGCCCTGAGTGTCTGACCTTTGAGTAAATCCGGCAAAGCTTCAGGAATTGGCCAGCGTAGGGAGCCGTTGCGTATCTTCACCTGCGCTACAGTTTGATTGATAAGTGGCAACAGGCCAAGTCTGGTTGTTTCAACCTCTGGAAGTTCAGGCATTTACTCACATCCCGCTTGCATTAAATGCTGTATCAAAAATAATAAAGCTATATTGCCAAGTTAGCTTGGCAATATAGCTTTGATGGGCCGGCATTAATTAAATTAGTACATCACTTATTAGGCAAATTGATAGGAGGATTCAACATCACAAAACCTGCGTCTTGAGGAAAATAATACATAAGCCCCTCGTCCGGACGACCTAGTATCAAATCCGGTGATTCCTGAATTTTATCAAAATGCACTTTACTGCCATCGGCCAACTTCACTTCAAATGAAGGATAGGTAGTTTTACGGTCAGGGGTATAGAACTCGACTGATTTGGCCAATGTATGTACCCAAGAATAATCCAGCCATTCGTTCAACTCATTTTGCGTAGGTTTGGCTTTACCGATAGAAACTTTCCATTTGCCATCAACTAAATCCAGGTTCAGCCTTGATTCTTCCCACTGCTCTAATCGACTGAAATCAAAACCGACTACTTTTTCAGTGGGTTTCAATGGCGCTTTATCAACCAGTTCTATCGTCTGGGTTGAAGCCGCTTCGCCATAGGTATTCGAGATCAGGTAAACAGTATTTCTATGCGCAATATATTGCTCTTCAGCTAATGGATTGTGTGTGCCAAATAGGAACTCTTCCTTATTGTCTTTATCCCTAAACAAAGTAAGCTTGATTGAAGGCTGGTTAAGTCCGAATTTCGCCAGATCGCCAGTCGTGATTTTTTCACGGCTACTCGCCGCAACCACTGCCAAAATACGCTGCACTGAAGCTTGGTCGGCACGCGCTTTATATGGTGCGGTTAAGCGCCATAACCCATCAACTTTTTCAAAAGTAACTGCAGCCTTGGCCGGAAACTCGACACTAACGGCATTGAACTCCGCCAATTTATAGGCAGATACTTCGTATGCGTTATCTTTAACCACGTCCTGCTTGGGGCGCAAATATAAGAATGACACCAAACCTGCCACCACAATCAGCAAAATCAAATTGAGTATCCAACGTTTTTTCATGCAGCACCTTCTAATAAACAAACACTACCTACTGACAACTAAAATTTATGCCCTTCTGCGCTTCCACCACAAATAAAAGCCGGCAATCATGAATCCTAACGGGATAAAGTACTGGAATCCGTGGAACACGGTCCAAGCCACTATGCGGCCCTTATCCGTATCAGGAATCGAAACGTTGATATCTTTCAGTGGCATAGGCTGAATAGTGATGAGATTATCATCCCCTGCCAGCCAGTTGATCATGTTAATACCGAAGTCCAGGTTGCCACCGTTGGTAATAAAGGTATTGGATAAAAAGTTGGCGTTACCCATCACCACTACACGCTGGCCTTTTTTGCCATAAACACGCTCTAAAGCCACCCCGATATTAATTGGGCCGCGCTTATCTTTACCCTCATGAAATTCAGGTTTGGCATCCTTGGCTAACTTGGCTGAAGCAAGCCATCCGTTTGGCGCAACTTCAACCAGGTTGCTGACTTTCCAGCCATTTTCATCGGTACCCTTTGCAGAAACTTCATGCGCTTCCGGGAACAAGGTACGCAGCATGAAATTTTTGGTAATCGCATGTTCACCGTAAAGGCTTGCGAATGCAACACGCGCATCGGCACCATATTGCGCTGAAGCCATGTCCAGCGCAATACCGGGTGATACTTGCAATCCCAGGTAATCGGCCACTTCTTTTAAACCGCGTAAATTATCGTCATCCAGCAACCATAATAAATTGCCGCCTGTCTCCAGATAAGCTTTGATTTTTTTGACTTCCACATCACTCACATCAACTTGTGGGCTAGCAATCACTAACATTGCACCATTGGCTGGAACAGCCTGTGCAATAGTTAAATCCGGATTGGCAAACTTAAAGCCTTTGGCTTCCAGCTGTTTACCGAACTCGCCAATATCATGATTTCTGACACCTAACAGATTGCGTTCGCCGTGACCGTCCAGATACATCACTGCCTGCTGGTTGGTGCGGGAAAGTCTCACCAGTAAATTAGTCACCTCCTGCTCGGCAAAAGGCGGCGTAATATGCTCCACGCGTTTTTGGTACTCAATGACCACTTCACCATCGGTTTTAACGCCGGCATCCTGCGCGAGTTTTGGCTCCTCGGACGGGTTGATGAAAGTCAAATAAATGTTCTTTTTTTCACGTTGGTAGCGTGCAACAAAATCAACAATCCCTTTACGGAATGTATCACCGCTGGACGCATCATCCTTGGTTGCATACACGGTGATGTTAATGGGGGCTTTCATCTGCTTCAGCACATTGATACTGCCTTGCGTCAGAATATTACGATTTGCCTGGGTAATATCTTTTGCCACGCGGTACTGGCTGGCCAAGTAGCCCAGCAACACCACCAACATTAAAAAAAGCACTACAAAAAACCAGTTTTGTACCAATAACTGAAAACGTAATTTACGATTGATGTTCATATTCTTAAAAATTCCAAAGCTCGTATGTTTTGTAAATACGAGTGATTATCGCGCAGGATTTTGTTTCGCAGGGAAGGTTTGTGAAGGAGTGGCGTAGTTATTCATACGCCCAACTGAACAAAGTTTTCCTGCGAAATAAAAGACCAGTGAGAACACGCGTGGTTTATAAAACATACGGGCTATCCACGTAAGCGGTCAGCATCTAGGCGACGCACTGTTAAGGTTAAAAATGTCACGGCAAATAAAATAAAATAAGCAACATCGCCAGTATCAATCAGGCCATTGGAGAATGATTGAAAATGGCGTGTAAGCGATAAACTTCCGAGTATATTGTTGGGGTCACCTGAAAAGAAACGATCCAGCATCATCAAGGCGAACAAGGCAACAAACGTTAAAATCGCAGCAATTACCGGCTGTTGGGTCAGGCTCGAAAAATAAATCCCAAGTGCCGAGAAGCTTGCCACCATTAACAATAAGCCCAGTGAATTGGCCACTAAAAAACCAAAATCAATATCAGACCAGATATTAAGCGTGGTCAACATACCGCCAATAAACACGATCAGGATGCTTAAAAAAGCAACCAGGCCTACGAATTTACCAACCACAATCTCGGTAAGCGAGATTGGCGCACTGAATAAAAATGGCAATGTCTGGCTACGGCGTTCCTCGGAAATCAACCGCATGGACAGTAAGGGCACTGCGAACAGCATAATGAATGAAGCCAAGCCATAAACTGATTGACCTACAAACTGCGTTACACCTGTACGCTCTGCAGGGCGCATCGCACCGGACATCACAGCGAAGTAATCATTCACTCCGTTCAGGTACTGCGTGCCAAAAGCAAACATGAGTAAAGACAAAATAACCCAGCCCATGGGTGAGGCAAATACACTTTTAAGTTCTTTTCTTGCTACATTGATAATCATAAATAAACCTTAAATATCCGATTGCGTCATTAGCTTAGGCAGCCTGCTGTTCTTGATACGTCAGCTGCATGAAAACATCTTCCAAACTGGTTTGGTCCGGTGCAATCTGATGTAAACCCCAGCCTTGCTGTACTGCGGTCTGTACAATTGCCTCTGCAGGCATTGCACCATCTTCAAACCGCACACGCATCAAACCGCTTGGCAGGATTTCCGCCTCGGATACGCCGGTAATTTTCAATAATTCTTCAACATTTGGGGGATTACGCAAACCGACTAATAATTTATTGCCGATTCTTTGGCGTTTTAACACATCAATAGAGCCGTTAAAGACCAACTTACCCTTGTCAATAATCTGTACCTGGTCACAGACCATTTCTACTTCAGGCAGAATATGCGTCGAGATAATCACGCTATGCTCACTGCCTACTTCACGAATCAGCGCACGAATATCACGAATCTGAATGGGATCCAGACCAACCGTAGGCTCATCCAGAATCACCACCATTGGCCGATGGATGATCGCCTGGGCAATGCCGACACGCTGCTGGTATCCGTTAGACAGGTTTTCAATCAGGCGCTTGCTCATATGACCCAGACCACAGCGTTCTTTTGCAGTTTCCACTGCATTTTTAATGTGTTTGGAACCAACCCGATGCAAGCGAGCCGCCATGGTTAGATACTCATCAACCGTAAGCTCTTTATACAAAGGGCGCATTTCAGGTAAATACCCAATCAGCGCCTTGGCCTCCTTGGGATTCTCCATCATGTCTATACCGCAGATTTTCACGCTGCCTTTACTTGGTGCGAGATTACCGGTCAGCATCTTCATGGTGGTTGATTTGCCGGCACCATTGGGGCCTAGAAAACCAAGAACCTCACCCTTGCTCAAGGTAAAACTCACATTGCTTACTGCTTCCCGGCCACCATATAACCGTGTAAGTTCGATTGCCTCTACTGTAAAATTATTCATAGCCACTCAATTTTAAAACATTCGTTTAGATACTTAAATATATTCTATATAAACCAAACTACCAGACTGCTTATTACCTAAGTGAAAACAAGCCTATTGATACACAAGCCTATTGGCAAATAATCCTAATGGAAAGTTCGCTTGACTTGCGTTATAGTCAACATGTAATTATGTAGGAACTTGCGGCCACTGTCACGGACTAAGAAATACCAGCGCATCATACAGTGTTAAATGACACGGCTGAATAACGATGCACTATATTTTAACAATCACGCTTTTTGCGATGCCATTTGATAGTACAAGTAAAATAAACGATTAAACATGTTTAAATATACATAGATCATTGAAAACAAAAAAACTGACAATCAAAACAATTAACTTATCAAAAAATACTTTATGCGCCCAATGATCAAATCCAAACAAACAAATATGCCGGTTAAAAAAACATCTCTGCTGTTGGCTCCCCTGTTGTGGGCACTTTTATCAGCAAGCGGACTAGTGCTTAACGGTTGCGCTACCAATAATCATATGAAAAATGAAAATATGATTATTGCAACCGACGATTCAGGGCACTCGGTAAATGAAACCGATGGCTCGTTAAGCCCTGAATTCATCTACAAATATTTGGTCGCTGAAGTCGCTGGCCAGCGTGGTGACATAGGTACATCCGGTGCGATCTTTTATGATTTGGCAAGAACTGAAAGAGACCCGCGCCTGGCAGAACGTGCAGCGAAAATTGCCGCTTTCGGTAACATCCCTAATTTGGCAATGCCAGCCATTAAACTATGGGCCGAACTAGACCCAAGCTCTACAGAAGCACAACAGGCCATGACCGAGGTGTTGATCGCAACCGGCAAACTCAGTGATACAAAACCCTATTTAACCCGATTACTATTAAAAGAAGAAACCCGAGCCAATGGTTTTTTATATATTAACAGCCTGTTAAACAGAAGCCCGGACAAAGCCGCAGTGCTAGGCTTGGTGCAATCACTTGCAGAGCCTTATCCTGATTTAGCTGAAGCACACTTTGCCATTGCGCAAGCCGCTTGGAGCGCAAATCAAGACGACATTGCATTAAAAGCCATTGATAAGACCGAAACGCTGCGTCCAGGCTGGGACCTTGCCGCGCTCCTCAAAGGTCAAGTTTTGTTTCGCCAATCCCCACAAGCGGCGATAGATTTTTACTACGATTTCTTAAAGACCCACGCTGATGCCAATGAAGTGCGCATCAATCTGGCCAAGCTTCTGGTTAGCCAGAAACAGTATGACGCGGCCAAAAAAGAGTACCCAACCATTATCGAGCACGCAAAAAATAGCGCCAATAGGAATATTGCGGATATCACCGCAATTATTGGCTTGCTAAGTTTTCAATCTGCAGATTATGCAGCTGCTCAAAGTTATTTCCAGCAAGCGCTTGATCTAGACTTTAAAGATACAGACCAGATTTACCTTTACCTTGGACAGACCACAGAGAAGCAGCACCAAGACAACGCTGCCATCGACTGGTATAACAAAATACCGTTAGGTCCTCGTTATCTTGAAGCGCAAATCAGCCTTGCAAACGTGATTGCACGTACGCAGTCAGTAGATAAAGCAATTGCATTACTGGACGCTTTGGAAAACCTGAGTACTGCGCAAGAAATTATCGTTATTCAGTCAGAAGCGTCTTTATTAGTGAAAGCCAAGCGTAATCTCGATGCGTTTTACTTGCTTGAATCAGCCGTTAAAAACCTGCCGAATACCCCTGATCTCGTGTATGACTATGCACTGGCAGCTGAACGTATTCAAAAATTTGACCTGATGGAATCGGAACTGCGCAAAGCCATTGCCGCGAAACCTGATTTTGCTGCTGCCTACAATGCACTTGGTTACTCGTTTGCCGACCGTAACATTAAACTGAACGAGGCAATTGCACTCATTGAGAAGGCATTATCCATTTCGCCCGATGATCACTACATGCTGGATAGCCTTGGCTGGGCACATTACCGAAAAGGCAACCTGGACAAAGCAATCACTTACTTACAGCAAGCCTACAATATCAACCCTGATCCGGAAATTGCAGCGCACTTGGGCGAGGTTTTGTGGCTTAAAGGGCAGCATGATCAAGCAAAAAAAATATGGAGTGATGCTTTAAGTATCAATCCTGATAACGAAATGCTAGTTATCACCGCCAATAAATTCAAATCATAAATTTTGTCGTGACTATTTTCACCAAGCCACCCCAATGGATGCAAGTAGCGCGGGCGCTAGTACTATTAGGACTAATGCCCGCATTACCAGCCTGCGTTAGCGCACCTGGCGTTAAGCCCGAGCCGAGTCCTGCATCACAAAAACTCAATCAGCAGCATTTGCAAAGTTTGGCGTCGATTCAACAATTTTCGCTTCAGGGGCGCATTGGCGTGCAAACCTATGGCAAAGGCTTTTCTGGCAGCCTGCACTGGCAACATAGCAGCACCGATGATGATATTGACCTGTATTCACCCCTGGGTAGCCAAGTGGCAAGCATCAAAAAAACCGCAGGCCAAGTCACACTGGAAGACACCAATGGAAAAAGTTATTCAGCGGTGGACGCAGAAACACTCACGCAAACAATACTAGGTTGGCAGCTTCCACTTAAAGGCCTTGCTGACTGGTCTATTGGCCGCCCTACTGAAAGCGCCATTCAAGACAGCACTTGGAATGAACAAGGATTATTAACCAACCTGAATCAGGATGGCTGGATCATTGAATACCAGAACTACGAAGAACAAGGCGGTTATGTGTTACCTAATAAAATTTTTCTTAAAAGCGAAAAACTAAACCTGAAGCTACTGGTAGAAAAATGGAATAATATCGAACACTAAAGACCATATCGAATATCTCTTAAAAATATTCTCATTGAAATTATCCCATTTATTAAGTAGCGCAAGATTAACCATGCATGATTTCCAACCGTTTTTAGCCCCGGCAAAAATCAATTTGTTTTTACATATTGTCGGCCAGCGCGCCGATGGCTACCACCTACTTCAAACGGTTTTCCGCCTGCTGAACTATTACGACACCATCTATTTAAAACCTACAGCCAGCAAAGAGATAAAGCGTACCAAAGAGGTAACCGGGGTTCCGGAAGCTGATGATTTATGTATTCGAGCAGCAAAGCTACTGCAAGCACATACCGGGTATCAGCATGGCGTAGAAATGTTTGTTAAAAAAAACATTCCCATGGGCGGAGGCCTAGGCGGCGGCAGTTCTGATGCCGCAACAGTATTACTGGCATTAAACCGGCTTTGGCAGCTAAATTTGAGTCGCACGGAATTGATAAATTTAGGGGTAAAGTTGGGCGCAGATGTGCCATTTTTTATTTATGGTACAAATGCCTGGGCTGAAGGGATAGGCGAACAACTGCAGCCAATTAATTTGCATGAAGCTTACTATGTCGTGTTAACTCCAAACGCACATGTCTCCACGGCACAAATTTTTTCTAAAAAGCAATTGACCAAGAATACGATTCCCAATACAATGTCGGGCTTTTCAGGGATAGCTAAATTAAGCACTGAAAATTCAGTTGGTGGAAACATAAAAGCTGAGTTTATCAATGACCTTGAAAAAGTAGTTTGTAGTCTTCACCCTGAAGTTGCAGCTTGTTTAACATGGCTTAAACAATTTGGCGATGCAAGGATGAGTGGTTCAGGTGCTTCTGTTTTTTTAGAAGTAGCTAACGAAGAAATGGCTAACAAAATATGCAATCAAAAGCCAAAAGATGTTCGTGGCTTTGTTGCAAAAGGGTTAAATCAGCACCCTTTAATACAGTACGCTGATTAAATATTGGGGAGTCGCCAAGCTGGTTAAGGCACCGGATTTTGATTCCGGCATGCGAAGGTTCGAATCCTTCCTCCCCAGCCAGATTTTGTGAAAGCGTGTAGATTTTGTGATTTACACGCTTTTATTTTTTAGTGTGTTATCAAGTTTAACCGCAACTAGCACGATAGGAAATCAAACAGTGTCTAACGGCAACATGATGGTCTTTACTGGCAACGCCAATCCAGCGCTCGCGAAAGAAGTTGCTAGCCACCTGGGGATTGAGCTTGGCCGCGCAGATGTAGGCAGATTTTCTGACGGCGAAGTCATGGTTGAGCTACTCGAAAACGTACGTGGTCGCGACGTGTTTGTGCTGCAATCTACCAGCCACCCTACCAACGACAGCCTGATGGAAGTCATGGTGATGGTTGATGCACTGCGCCGCTCATCAGCCGGCCGCATTACGGCTGCCATTCCTTACCTGGGCTATTCACGCCAAGACCGTCGCCCACGCTCTGCACGTGTGGCAATTACGGCAAAAGTTGTTGCAAATATGCTGACAGGCGTTGGTGTTAACCGCGTACTGACAATGGATTTGCACTCTGACCAGATTCAAGGTTTCTTTGATATTCCTGTTGATAACATTTACGCCACACCGATTTTGTTAGCCGACTTGCTGAAACAGAACCATGAGAATTTAGTAGTTGTTTCACCTGACGTTGGCGGCGTAGTACGCGCACGCGCAGCTGCAAAACAACTAGGTTCAGATTTGGCGATTATCGACAAACGCCGTCCAAAGCCAAACGTAGCAAAAGTAATGAATATCATCGGCGATGTTGCTGGCCGTACCTGTGTGATTATGGATGACATGGTAGACACCGCAAACACACTTTGCGAAGCAGCTGCCGCACTCAAAAAACATGGTGCAATCAAAGTTGTAGCCTATGCCACACACCCAGTTTTATCAGGTGGTGCTGCCGAGCGCATTCTTAACTCAGAATTAGACGAATTAGTGGTAACCAACACTATTCAGCTGGGCCAAGATTCCGCGAATTGCAAAAAGATTCGCCAATTAAGTGCTGCTGCATTGCTAGCAGAAACCATTCGAAGAATTAGTAGTGAGGACTCAGTCTCATCACTCTTCATGGATTAGATTTTTAACCCTGCTTTCTGGTCGCGGAAAGCAGTTTTTGTGCAGTAAGGCTGTCAAAAGCCTAGTAGTAAATTTAGGAGTAGTAAAATGACTATTGAAATCAATGCAGTAAAACGTGACGTTAAAGGTACGGGTGCGAGCCGCCGTCTTCGTCACGCAGGCTCAGTGCCGGGCGTAGTATATGGCGGTGGCAAAGAAGCTGTAACACTTGAGATAAATGCTAAAGAATTATTCTTGCAATTCCGTCACGAAGCATTCCATGCTTCAGTATTAAGCCTTATTGTTGATGGTAAAAAAGAAAACGTATTGTTACGTGACTTTCAAATGCACCCAGTACGCAACACCATTCAACATATTGACTTTCAACGTGTAAGCGCTACCGAAAAAATCCACGTTAAAGTGCCATTCCACTTTGTTAATGCTGATGTAGCTCCTGGTGTTAAATTGGGCGGCGGTATTGTTGCTCACGTACTGACAGAAGCTGACGTAAGCTGCCTGGCAAAAGATTTGCCAGAGTTTATTGAAGTTGACGTTGCTAACCTTGAAATGGGTCACTCAATCCACTTGTCACAACTCAAACTACCTAAAGGCGTAGAGTTTGTACAATTGGTACATGGTGATGACGCAGCGGTTGCTTCTATCGCTAAAACACGCGGCGGCGTTTCTGAAGAAGCTGAAGCTGAAACAGCAGCACCAGAAGCTCCAGCAGCTTAAGTATTACTGGCTTTTTAGCTCCATGAAAATAACGCGCGCTTTATGTATTAAAGTGCGCGTTTTTTATTGGTGCTATTCTTAAGCAGTGTAGCGGGGCAAAACGTATATGAGCGGAATTAAATTATTTGTAGGCTTGGGTAACCCCGGCGAAAAATATGAAGCCACACGCCATAACGCAGGGTTTTGGTGGGTAGATCAACTTGCTGCCTCAACCAACAGCAAACTCGCATTGGACGCAAAGTTTTTCGGCATTGCCGGCAAGTTAAACCCGACGTCTGATACGTGGATAATCAAACCAACCACTTTTATGAACGCAAGCGGCAAAGCTGTTGCAGCGTTAGCCAATTACTACAAAATCACGCCTGCTCAAATATTAGTCATTCATGATGAACTGGACTTGGCGCCGAACACTGTAAAACTTAAAAAAGGCGGTGGGCATGGCGGACATAATGGCTTAAAAGACATCGCCGCAGCGCTTGGCACCAAAGATTTTTGGCGTTTACGCCTTGGCATTGGCCACCCCGGTGACAAAAACGAAGTGATAAATTTTGTACTGAAACCACCATTAAAAGATGAGCAGGCGGCAATCAATCACAGCATTGATGATAGCTTGCAGATTATGCCTCAATTGCTTAATGGTGACTTTGAAGGTGCAATGTTAAAATTGCATACTAA
>JBAQME010000070.1:0-7879 GCA_049302535.1 Methylotenera sp. | reverse complement strand
CCGGCTTTAACCGCTGCACGTAGCATATCACCAGTAGAAATTTGCGGAATATTGAATTTTTCACGTAGGTGAGTGGCTTGTGTGCCTTTGCCGGCGCCAGGTGCGCCTAAAAGAATGATTCGCATAGTGTTGTCCTAATAGGGAGATAATAAAATTTTTGGAATTATATTTGAATTTACATAAATCGAATTTAAATGCCGCTCAAAAAGTTTGCAATGGCGACAAAATCCGCCACGCTTAAATTTTCTGCCCGCAGTTGGGAGTCAATGTGCACGGCCGCAAATCCATTGTCATCCAGCAGACCTTTAAGCGTATTGCGTAAGGTTTTTCGGCGTTGGCCGAATGCTGCGGTGACTACTTGTGCGAACAGCGTTTCATCTTTTGCGGTGAACGGCAATGTGGCATGAGGTACGCAGCGAACAAAGGCAGATTCTACTTTTGGCGCCGGGTTAAACGCCTCAGGCGGCACGGTGAATAAATATTCCATTTGCAGGCGATATTGCAGCATTACGCTCAGCCTGCCGTAAGCTGCCGTGGATGGTTCTGCCACCATGCGCTCGACGACTTCTTTCTGCAGCATGAAGTGCATGTCGGTAATGTGTTTAACGTTATCAAGTAGATGAAACAAAATAGGTGTTGAGATGTTGTAAGGCAGGTTACCAACGACACGCAAGTTTTCGCCGAGTGAGCCGAAGTCGAATTTCAGCGCATCTGAATTATGTATCGTGATACTGTTCTTTGCGTACTCTTTTTGCATCCAGGCAATGATGTCGCGGTCGACCTCCACCACATGCAGCATATTCAGTTTTTGCAGCAGCGGTTTGGTCAGAGCACCCAAACCAGGGCCGATCTCAACCATCAGGTCAGCCGCCTTGGGTGAGATTGCGGATACCAGGCTATCAATCACACCCTGATCGGTGAGAAAGTTCTGGCCAAAGCGTTTTTTTGCAACGTGTTTCATTATGGGTATGCTTTAGTGTTTATTTTTGGCTAAGGTGATCGCCAGTTCAATGGCGGCCAGCAGGCTGCCAATTTCTATTTTTCCCGTACCGGCCAGATCCAGAGCGGTGCCATGATCAACCGAGGTGCGAATAATTGGCAGGCCTAACGTTACATTAACCCCTTCGCCAAAACTGGCATGTTTGAGTACGGGCAGGCCTTGGTCATGGTACATCGCCAGTACGGCATCTGCCTTGCTTAAATGATGCTTGGCAAATAAGGTGTCTGCAGGCAACGCGCCGATAAGTTGCATGCCTTCCGCACGTAGTCGTTCTAACACGGGGTTAATCACTTCGATTTCTTCGCGGCCTAGATAACCATCTTCCCCGGCGTGCGGATTAAGGCCTGCTACCAGGATACGCGGGTTCTGAATGCCAAACTTTGTGACTAAGTCATGGTGCAGAATGCGGATAGTGGTTTCAAGGCTGCCCTGTGTAATGGCTTGCGGCACATCCTTAAGTGCTAGGTGCGTGGTGGCAAGCGCAACCCGGAGACTATTTGATTTCTGTCCACCAACCAGCATCATTACCACTTGCGGGGTATTGGTCAGTTCAGCCAAAAATTCAGTATGACCGCTAAAAGCGACGCCAGCTTCATTGATGATGCCTTTATGCACAGGGGCGGTGACCATGGCATCAAATTTATTTTCCACACAGCCTAAAGCTGCCGTTTTGAGCGTTTCCAATACATACAGGCTATTATGAGCATCCAGGCTCCCTGCAACCACCGGGTGATTTGCCGGTTGATGTAACACGGTCAGTGAGCCATTACCGGAGTGCGTTAGTGTTTCATTTTCAGCAAAAGGCATAATTTGAATTGGCGCGCCAATTTGGGCCGCTCGCGCCTGCAGCATGCCGCTATCCGCAATCACTACTACTTGCGCATTTAAGGCTTTATGCGCCAGCATGACGCAAAGGTCTGGACCGATACCTGCCGGCTCTCCGGCAGTGACAGCAATGCGGGGTGGTGAGTTGTTCACAGGATTAAGTTAGTACAGTAGTGTAGGAAATTAAAACTTATCTTCAAGCCTGAGTTCTACATAGGCACGGTCACGCAGTTCACGCACCCAGTCCTGGTAAGCTTCATCAGCTTTTCTGGCGCGGATTTCCTGGCGTGCTTTCAGGCGCGCAGCCTCTTTGCTCATATCCTGCTTGCGGCGCTCAAGTACTTGAATAATATGCCAGCCAAAAGGGCTGCGTACCGGCTCACTGATTTGATTATCTTTCAGCTCGTTCATGGCTTTTTCAAACTGTGGGACGGTATCACCCGGGTTTACCCAGCCTAAATCGCCGCCGCTTGAAGCCGTGCCATCTTCCGAAAACTGGCGCGCCAGTACTTCAAATTTCTCGCCATTGTCCAGGCGTTCCTTGATGCTATCCATTTTTTGTTTGCCATCTTTTTCAGATACGACTTCCGAAAGCTTAATCAAGATATGGCGCGCGTGCGTTTGTTCAATGACTAAAGGGGAATTGCCGCCGCGTTTGTTGGTGAGTTTTAAAATATGAAAACCATTAGGGCTACGTAATGGCGCAGAAATATCACCTGCCTGCATGGTTTTTAAGGCATCAAGGAACAAAGTCGGTACTTGTGTGCCGCTTTTCCAGCCCAGATTGCCCCCCTCCAGTGCATTGGGTGCGTCTGAAAAACTTGCCGATACTTTGGCAAAGCTTGTGCCGGCTTGTAAGGCTTTGATAACCTCATCGACTTTCGCTTTCGCTTTTTGTATTTCTTCCGGCGTTCCCTCTTCCGGGGTACGAATTAAAATATGTGATATTTCAAATTCATCCTGGTTTTCATTGCTGGAAGCCTGCGTAGTTAAAAAGTTATCGATCTCGGATTCGCTTACGTTGACGCGACTTTCAACCTCGCGTTCACGTAAACGTGCAATGGTGATTTCATTACGGATATCAGCCCTGAATTTACTCATGCTAATGCCATCGCGGCTAAGTGCGTCACTAAACTCTGTCAGCGACATTTGGTTTTGTTCTGCAATGCGCTCTATGGTTTTATCGAGTTGGTTGTCATCCACTTTAAGGCCAGTCTGTGCTGCATATTGCAATTGCAGGGCATCAGAAATCAGGCGCTCCAGAATTTGCTTGCGCAGAATATTTTCTGCGGGCAATTCCGTCTCTTGTTTTTTAAATTGCGCGGTGACCGTCCGGATACGGTTTTCCAGTTCCTGTTCGGTAATCACCGTTTGATCAACAATCGCTACAATGCGGTCAAGTTTAACCACCTCGGCAGCTAGTGCATTGAAATGGCTGAAACCCAGTAGACTAAATAATAGAATTTGAAAATAAGTACGCAACATAGTTACTCGTAATAAGGTTGTTGATAAGTTTCAGGTATCAGGCCAGTGCTGACATACCCCGGGATATTGCGCTGGATGACTTTAAGGGGGTTTGCACCGATCGAGGCAAGTCCACCTAACTCAAGTTGAAAGAACAACGCGGTGTTGGCATTCGCAGTGGCAGTGCTGACGCGCTGCATAACGGCTCTTGCCTGCCAGCATCCCGCATCATACTCTACCCCACCGATTGTTTCGATGACACGACTCTCTCGAAATGAGTAATTGGCGCGGCCAATTCCATACCAACCCCTCCCCAATGGCCATTGAGCTGATACGTCTCCCTGATCAATGGAGTTTTGCCGGTAGCTATAACTTAAATTAAGCACTTTGCCCGGTTCTGGATTATAGCGACCTTTGAATGCTGTGCGAACAGAATTCGAGTTATCGGTGTTGTATTGCCAAAATGCGTCAACCACCCAGTGGTTTTTTAAACGTCCGCTAATTCCGGCGATGATGTCGGAGCTATTGTTTTTACGAGGATCCACGCCAGGTAAGGTGACTTTTTGGTCTGCAAAGTAATAGCGTTGACCGATGGAAGCTGATAATCGCTGCGTGCCGGTATTGCTTTCAATAAAACGTGAGGTCAGTGCAAAGCTTAATTGGTTCGCGTCATTAATGCGGTCGTTCCCGGTGAATTGGTTTTCACTGAATAATGAACTGAAGTTCAAGTCGGTTTGACTGGAGTCAAAAATGGGGATGTCCGATTGTTTCCGTTCCGGGATATACACATAAAACATTCGTGGTTCCAGGGTTTGTGAATAGCCGCGATTGGATATTTTGAAATCACGATCAAAATACAAGCCGCTATCCACGCTAAATATCGGTAGTGTCCGCTGTTGGGAATCCAGGTTGTTGGCAATGTTGTTTAAGGCATAACTAGTGTGATGAATGCCGAATTTAGGTGTCACGTAACCATAGGGTTTGATGAACGGGATGCTGATACTGGGGTATGCGGTTGCACGGGTGCCGGTCGGTATGGCTGGCGCATTGCTATTGGTATCGAAAGCGACAAGTTGTGTGGTTAAATTGGCATTGATGTCATCGTAATACCTGTTGCCGATCAGTGTCATTTGAGGCAGTCGCTCGTAAGGATATGAAAGATTGTCAAGCGTCTGGAATTTTTGTGCCAGTGCACTAAAGCTTAAATCTTTATAGCCATCTCCCCACCCGTAATTCACATTAAATTGTTGCGGTAAGTTAATACGGCTAGTGGTGACGATACGAGTGGACAAGTCGGAAAAATACTTGTCATCAGATACTTTTTCAACGCTATAGCCAGCTGACCAGCCGTTACCGAAGACCTGTTGATGCTTTAAATTGGCATAGTAACGTGTTTGATTGGTCATGATGTCACTTGGCAAGTACTCTACGCTATCAATGCCGGAATATTTTTCGTCTAAATATCTAAATTCGCCTTGCCATTGCAGGCCGCGCTTACTTAATTCCCTCGCAGCCAGCGTAGCATCCATGTTGGGTGCAATGTTCCAGTAGTAAGGGACCAGTAACTCAAAACCGCTTCTGGATGTGGTACCCCAAGTAGGGGAAAGAAAGCCACTTTTACGCTGGTCATTGAATGAAAAACCAATCCAGGGAGTATAAAGTATGGGTACCCCCTTAAACTCAATATATGCGTTTTTGGCGGTGCCGGAATCGGTGTAGTCATTAAGCGATATTTCGCTGGCTTTGATATACCAGTCATCAACATCCGCAGCACAGGTAGTATAACGCGCACCCACTAGCCGTTTTTTGTCTTGGCCCTCAAAAAAGATGGCTTTAGCATCCCCGCGGGCTTTTGTAGATCGCGGCACGGAGCTGAGTGCAGATGCATCTTGATCCTCAATGTTGGTAATGTTTGTAGCTGTCATGTCAGAAGATGATGTGTATTGATCTTCACTACCAATGTATTGGCTTTGCAAATTGCCAAGTTGTTTAGAGAAAGTTTCTGAACTAATTGCACGGCGTTGTTGCAGACTTAGCTCTGCCGGTTTCGACATGACAATAGAGGCATCCCGCATTTCACCTATACTTTCAGAAAGCCGGATACGCAGCTCTGGCCCCGCCAATTGCGTGTTACCAAACTCAGTGTGTACATTTCCAATAGCATGCAATTCATCATTTTGAACGTCGTAATCAATGATGTCGCCGTAGATGGCTTGCTTGCCGCGGTGGATAGAGGCGTTACCGATAGAACGCATTTTTCGATCAAGATGTAGTTCTAATTTGTCACCATCAATGATGATGCTGTCCGCTGGCACATCTGCCGCTTCTAATGCCTCATTTGGCGTTTCGTTAGCGGTTTGGTCGGTAGTCTCTGCATGAGAAACTACGCTATGGCCCAACACAATAGCAGTAAAGCTAGCTAAAAAACGATTTTTCAGCATGAAATTACCATTGATATAAGCACGGGATGTAGCAGTGAAATTGAAGGCACGGGTATATAGGCAAACGATTTTATTTTATCAGTGATAAAATCTCATAAATCGCACTTTTTGGCAATGAATAATTCGCAATTAACCTTGTAAGTTTGGTCTTTTTAAGCCAATTGTCAAGCGCGGGTTTGGTTAAAAAAGCGGGTTTAGTTGAAAAAATAGTTTTGGTAAAAAATATATAAGATTTGGAATTTTGGTGAATAACAATCAATTGGACAGTAGACAGCAACAACTCAGTGCTTGGTTGGAAACTGCATTGCAGCATTCGGAATTCAGGCTTACGGTAGCCTCGGCAGATGCAAGTTTCAGGCGTTATTTCAGAGTACATCTAGCTGAAGAAAATTCAGTCAGTCACACACTCATTGCCATGGATGCACCGCCGTCACACGAGAACTGTGAACCGTTCGTGCGCATTGCTAAATTGTTTGGTGATGCAGGTATGCATGTGCCTAAGGTGATTGCTCAGGATCTAGCACAAGGGTTTCTGCTGTTGAGCGATTTGGGGGATGTGACTTATTTAAGCCAGCTTAATGAAAATACTGCACCTGGTTTGTATCATGATGCCAGCATGGCACTGATTAAGCTGCAACTGGCAAGTAAACCGGATGTATTGCCGAATTATGATGCAGCGCTACTTACGCGTGAAATGCAGTTGTTTCCGGATTGGTATATAGCCAAGCATCTGAATGTCGTCTTGGACGATAAGCAGCAGGATGTTCTGCATAAGACTTTTGCGTTGCTTAACCAAAATATCCTGGCGCAAGGGCAGGTTTATGTACATCGTGATTATCACTCGCGAAACCTGATGGTATGCGATGACAATCCGGGGGTGTTGGATTTTCAGGATGCCGTTTACGGTGCGATTACCTATGATTTGGTGTCTTTGCTTAAAGATGCCTATATTAGCTGGGACGAAGAAAAAATTATTGATTGGCTGGTGCGTTACTGGCAAGTGGCTAGAAAAGAAAACTTACCGGTACCGGCAGATTTCAGTGAGTTTTACCGGGATTTTGAATACATGGGGGCGCAGCGCCACATTAAGATATTGGGCATCTTCGCAAGGCTGTACCATCGCGATGGTAAAAACGGTTATTTAAAAGACATGCCGCTAGTGATGCAATATTTACGTAAAGCGTGTGAGCGCTATATTGAGCTAAAACCGCTGCTGCGTTTATTAGATACGCTGGAGAATAAGCAGGCGCAGGTGGGATACACGTTTTAATGAAAGCTATGATTCTAGCTGCAGGTAGAGGCGAGCGCATGCGTCCGCTTACTGACCGGACGCCAAAACCGCTGCTTAGGGTGGGTGGAAAACCCCTGATTGTTTGGCATCTGGAACGTTTGGCGCAAGCTGGCATTAAGAATGTTGTTATCAACCATGCGCACTTGGGCGCACAGATTGAAGCAGCACTGGGAGATGGCAGTCAATGGGGTTTGCGTATTCAATATTCGCCGGAACAAACCGCGCTGGAAACTGCAGGCGGCATTACCAATGCCTTACCTCTGCTGGGAGATGCGCCATTTTTGGTGGTCAATGGCGATGTGTTTACTGACATTAATTTTGCCACTTTAAAATTAGATCCGCCCAATCTTGCGCATCTGGTAATGATAGATAACCCTCCGCAGCATATGGCAGGCGATTTTGTGCTGTTAAATGAAAAAGTAACGCTAGAAGGTGTCAAAAAACTTACCTTCTCCGGTATAGGCGTATATCATCCTGATCTGTTCGCCAGTGTGGTGCGTGGAGAGGCTGCTAAATTGGCGCCGCTGCTCAAAGCCGCTATGGTGCAGGGGCTTGTAAGCGGCAGTCATCACCAGGGTGAATGGCATGATATCGGTACACCTGAACGTTTGCATGCACTTGATAGTCAATTGCTAAACAGCAGAAACTGAGAACATGAATTTATCCAACGATACTGAATACATGACTGAATATAAAAACCGTCGTCTTGCATTGATGCACAGCATGAATGCGGGGGTCGCAATTATCCCTACTGCGCCGGAGGCAATACGTAACCGCGACAGTCATTACCCATACCGTTTTGATAGTTACTTTTATTATCTCACCGGCTTTAAAGAGCCTGAGTCAGTGCTGATTCTG
>JBAQME010000069.1:0-12469 GCA_049302535.1 Methylotenera sp. | reverse complement strand
CAAATCAAGATACAAACAGTGGCTTCAGCCACGAAAAAATTGAGACCAGCAACTTTCTGATGATTGTGCTGATTCTGGTAGTGGTAGCATTCGGCGGGATAGTGGAAATCGTGCCACTGTTCTTCCAAAAGTCTACTACCGAGCCAATTGCAGGCCTGGAACCATACACTCCTGTGCAACTGGCTGGACGAGACATCTACATACGTGAAGGTTGCTACAACTGCCATTCACAGATGATTCGTCCATTCCGCGCTGAAACATTGCGTTACGGTCACTACTCAGTAGCTGGTGAGTTCGTGTATGACCACCCGTTCCAATGGGGTAGCAAACGTACAGGTCCTGACCTGCACCGTGTTGGCGGCAAATATAGCGACGAATGGCAACGCATCCACCTGACTAACCCGCGTGACCTCGTGCCTGAATCCATCATGCCGGCATATCCCTGGTTGGAGAAAACACCGGTGAATGCTGGCTCATTGGCGCCTAATATGCGTGCATTACGTGCAGTCGGCGTGCCTTATACCGATGAACAGATTGCAGGCGCAGCAGCAGAGGCAAAAGGTAAAACCGAGTTGGATGCACTAATCGCCTACTTGCAAGTTTTGGGTACTCACTTGAAATAAAAAGGGGATGCAGATGGATATCAATACACTCCGTATTCTTACTACCGTTGTCAGCTTTGTTGTTTTTATCGGCATCGTAGTTTGGGCTTGGAAGCGCCGCAAAACATCTGACTTTAAAGACGCAGCCAACCTGCCCTTTACTCATGATTAAGTTTGCAAGACTAAATAAAACACTATTTAAAACTTCATAGTTTGAAGTTTAGAGGAAAATAAAATGAGCGACTTTACCAGTAGTTTTTGGCCAATCTTCATCACGGTAATATCCTTGGGGGGAGTTTTAGGCTGTGCTTTACTGCTATGGCTTACCAGCAAAATGAAAGCTAGTGGCTCGGGTGCTGACACCACCAGTGGCCATGTGTGGGATGAAAACTTACGCGAAATGAACAACCCGCTGCCACGCTGGTGGATATGGTTATTTATTCTTACCATCGTGTTCTCACTGTTCTACTTTGCGGCTTACCCTGCACTGGGCACCTATGCCGGCAAGCTTGGCTGGTCACAAGTAGGCCAATATGAACAGGAAATGGCAACAGCCAATAAAACGATTGCACCGCTTTATGCAAAGTTTGCTGCCATGCCTGTAGAAGAATTGGCGAAAAATGCTGAAGCGCACGCAATTGGCGAACGCATATTCATGAACAATTGCGCGCAATGCCATGGTTCAGATGCTCGCGGTAGCCGTGGTTTCCCAAATCTGACAGATAATGACTGGATACATGGCGGTAGCCCTGAGAAAATTCAGGAAACCATCACTGGCGGTCGTATCGGCATGATGCCTCCAATGGCAGCTGCTGTCGGCACTGAAGAAGATGTTAAAAACGTTGCCAATTACGTGTTAAGCCTCTCAAACAGCCCACATGACGCAGCGCGCGCAGCAAAAGGCCAAGAAAAATTCGTAGTCTGCGCAGCATGCCATGGTGCTGATGGCAAGGGCAACCAGGCCATAGGCGCACTCAACCTGACAGACAATATCTGGTTGCATGGCTCAGGTGAAGCGGCTATTATCAAACGCATTAATGAAGGCAAAATTAACCAAATGCCGGCACAAGGCACCAAGTTTACGCCTGAACAAATTCACGTGTTAGCTGCTTACGTTTGGGGATTGTCTAATAATCCGAGTGCAGGTAAGGTGGCCAAATAAACATCTGGATAGATGGGAATTACATGAGCAATACGCAGAACTCGAACGAAACAAAAGGCACGTCAAATGCACCAACTGAAGCTGCCGTAATCAATTTGTATGCTGCTGCGGAAAAAATCTATCCGCGCAGCACGTTCGGGTTCTTCACTAAATGGCGCTGGGTCATGATATGGCTGACCCAGATCGTTTTTTATGGCATACCCTGGATCGAGTGGGGTCAACGCCAAGCCTTGTTGTTTGATTTGGAAGCCAGACGCTTTTATATCTTCAACTTGGTGCTTTACCCGCAAGACCTGATCTACCTCACAGCAATACTGATTATCTCTGCCTTGTCGCTGTTCTTGTTCACAGCCATTGCAGGCCGCTTATGGTGTGGCTATACCTGCCCGCAAACCGTTTATACTGAAATCTTCCTTTGGATAGAAGGCAAAATCGAAGGTGACCGTGCTGCGCGTATGAAACTAGACGATGCGCCGATGTCGGCTAAAAAACTCTTCAAAAAAGGCAGCAAGCATTTTGCGTGGATAGCGTTCGCATTATGGACCGGCTTCACCTTTGTTGGCTACTTCTCCCCTATCCGTGAACTCGGTACATCCTTGCTAAACACCAGCCTGGGGCCATGGGAAACGTTCTGGATCTGCTTTTACGGCTTTGCCACCTACGGTAACGCCGGCTTCATGCGCGAGCAAGTATGCAAATACATGTGCCCATACGCGCGTTTTCAAAGTGCAATGTTTGATGATGACACCTTAATCGTCACCTATGACGAAGCACGCGGCGAGCCACGCGGCAAACGTTCACGCAGTACCGATGTTAAAAGTAAAAGATTAGGCGACTGTATTGACTGCAGCATGTGCGTACAGGTTTGCCCAACGGGAATTGATATCCGTAAAGGCCTGCAGTATGAATGCATAGGCTGTGGCGCCTGTGCGGATGTATGCGACACGGTAATGGATAAAATGGCCTACCCGCGCGGCCTGATAAAGTACTCTACACAACATGCAATGAACCAAGGCTGGGGCCATTCTGAAATGCTACGCCGTATTTTACGGCCACGTGTCTTAATATATGCAGCTATCCTTGCCCTGCTTGTCATTACTTTGCTCACAAGCTTATGGTTAAGAACGCCGTTCAGAGTTGATGTGGTGCGTGACCGCGGTGTCATGGCACGCTTGGCTGAAGGAGGCATGCTGGAAAATGTGTATCGCCTGCAAATCATGAACGCAACAGAAACTACCCAGCATTACCAGCTCAGCGCCAAAGGCATCGACAACCTGACCATTGAATCAGATGTCGCAGGTGCGAATAAGACTGTCACAGTAAACCCTGCAGAATCACGTTGGATACCGGTTCGCTTGCAAATACCTGACGGTTCAATCGCATCAGGTTCTCATCCAGTAGAATTTGAAGTGCAGTCAATCGAGAGTAAAGATGTGGTGGAAGAGAAATCAGTATTCTTAGTGCCTCGCTAATTAGAGGCATCAGTAAAGATATCAACGAATGGATAATGCAATGAACGCAAACTCAGAACAAGGTTTACTTACAGACCCACAAGCAGGACAGGCATGGTGGCGCTACGGGCATATGTGGCTGGTTGTTGGCGGCCCACTGGTTGTGGTGATTGCCTCTTTTATCACGCTGTATATTGCGATAAAAGTGCCCGACCCGGTAACAGATGATGATTACTACCGTAAAGGTATAGAAATCAACAAAACGCTTAATGCTGAACATGACGGTATGGTGCCTGCCATACAAGGACGCAATCATGCGGCCACTGGTATCAAGCCTGTACAGCCTTAAATCAATTCCATAAAAACTTACGGACAAACCCTCGTTCGTAAGCCCGCCTTCCTTTCTGCAACAAAAAACCAATGTTCTTGCAGTTCATAATTCATAATAGTTCGCCACGAATCAGTTACTATTAGGCATGTACATTTTTGGCGCTGACCTAAATGACGGCATCATGGATTAGCCTGAGCTTAATCTTCCTATATATCCTTAATTTCCGGATACTGTATCACCATGGATAATATTAAACACTGGCATACATTATCTGTTGAAGATGTCGCGCATAAACTCAAAACCAACACTCAAACAGGTTTAAGCCACGACGAAGTTAGCAGGCGCACCGCACGATTTGGTGCAAACATGCTACATGAAAAGGCCAGGCGTTCGCCCTGGCGCATGCTGCTGGATCAGTTCACCGAATTCATGATTCTGGTATTGATCGGTGCAGCTGTCCTTTCAGGTATTGTTGGAGACTTGCAAGATACCATTGCGATTATTGTTATCGTAATTCTTAATGCGGTGATCGGGTTTATTCAGGAATATCGCGCCGAGCGGGCAATGGCAGCGCTAAAGCGCATGTCCGAGGCCGTTGTGCATGTGTTACGCGACGATCGAGTACATGTCATCAACGCTTCAGAACTGGTAGTAGGTGACGTGGTGTTATTGGAAGCCGGCAATTTAATCGCTGCCGACATTCGTATCAGCGAGGCGGTGCAACTCAGAATAGATGAGTCCGCATTGACTGGTGAGTCGATCTCCGTAGAAAAACAAACCGACAGCATCCCGCTCACGAATATACCCTTAGGCGACAAAACCTGCCTGGCCTACAAAGGCACTATCGTGACTTATGGCCGTGGGCGCGGCATCGTCATTGCGACAGGCATGCACAGCGAATTAGGTAAAATTTCCGCACTGCTCAGCGAAGATGGCGCATCCAAAACGCCAATGCAAAAACGCCTGGCAGATTTTGGCAAGCGTTTGGCATTAGCGGCACTGACAATTTGCGTACTCGTATTTGTAATAGGCATCATAAGGGGTGAGCCGCTACTACTTATGTTCATGACAGCGGTGAGCCTGGCGGTAGCAGCCATTCCAGAGGCTTTACCCGCCGTAGTGACAATTTCGCTAGCCCTGGGTGCGCACAAAATGATCAAGCAGCACGCGCTAATCCGCCGCCTGCCGGCTGTAGAAACCCTGGGGGCGGTGACTTTTATCTGCAGCGATAAGACCGGCACACTCACACAGAACAAAATGCACGTAACAACCATGTATGCAGATACTCAGCACCTCAAGAACATACAGCATGCAAAGCAAAGCGAACCTTGGACAACCCTATTCCATGCAATGACATTGAGCAACGACGCACATTTGGATGCCCATGGGAAAATTCAGGGCGAACCGACTGAAGCGGCTCTGCTTCGTGCTGCGCAAGACGCGGGTTGGAATAGAACCCTACTGGAAAAAGAAATGCCAAGGCTGAAAGAGCTCGCATTTGATTCCGAGCGTAAGCGCATGACGACTTTCCATCGCAGCGCAAATGGCATCACCGCCTACACCAAAGGCTCACCGGAAACGCTGGTAGCGCAATGTACACGTACACTTACCTCGAATGGAGAAATAGCGCCTGACCACGCAGCATTGCTGCAAGAGGCCGAAACGATGGCCGCTAATGGACTACGCGTACTGGCATTTGCCTACCGCCAATGGACCGCCTTGCCGAGCAGTGAACAGGCAGACGAGCTGGAAAATGACTTGGTATTTCTAGGCTTCGTTGGGCTAATCGACCCGCCGCGTCACGAAGTTAAAGAGGCGGTTTCCTTGTGCAAATCAGCAGGCATCACACCCGTGATGATTACCGGCGACCACCCCGCCACCGCGCGCGCCATTGCATATGAACTAGGCATTCTGGCAAACAGTGACGGTACCGTGATGACAGGCAGCACTTTATCACATCTGGATCAGCAGGCATTCGAAGCCGAAGTCGAACATGTCAGGGTATATGCACGCGTTGACCCTATGCAAAAAATAAAGATCGTTAAAGCTCTGCAGGATAAAGGTGAAGTAGTCGCCATGACCGGCGACGGCATCAACGACGCCCCTGCGCTTAAAGCCGCAGACATCGGCATCGCCATGGGCAAAGGCGGCACCGATGTAGCGCGCGAGGCCGCACATATGGTACTGCTGGACGATAATTTTGCCACCATCGTGCATGCTGTACGCTATGGGCGCCACCTTTACGACAACATCCGTAAATTCATCCGCTACGCGGTCACCACCAATTCTGCCGAAATCTGGACCATATTTTTAGCCCCTTTCCTAGGCCTGCCTATTCCATTGCTGCCGATTCACATCCTGTGGATCAACCTGGTCACGGACGGCTTGCCTGCATTAGCACTCACGGCAGAACCAGCCGAGCGCGGCGTGATGAACCGGCCACCACGCCCGTCGCGTGAAAGCCTGTTTTCACACGGTATGTGGCAGCACATGATTTGGGTTGGATTGCTGATGGCGGCATTAACCCTGTCCTGTCAAGCATGGGCGTATCATTCAGGTTCATCTCACTGGCAAACCATGGCATTTACCGTGCTAACACTTTCACAATTGGCGCATGTAATGGCAATCCGCTCAGAAACAACATCATTATTCAGTCTGGGTATTTTTTCAAACTGGCCCTTGGCCTTGGCAGTCGGCGTAACATTCATGCTACAAATGGCAACAGTGTATGTACCGGCATTAAACGCCATTTTTAAAACGCAGCCACTAAGCCTGGGCGAACTTGCTGTTTGTCTTGCATTATCTGGTGTAATATTAATCGCTGTGGAAATTGAAAAGTGGCTAGTACGTCAAGGCTGGCTGTACCAGAATAATATTAAGTACCAGGAACAATATAAGCACCAGAAATGACATCAGCAATTGCAGCGCCCGTTTGATAATAAATTTGTTATGGTAATACACTGACCCAAGCGTTTCGGTAACAATAAATTTCATAAAGGAGAGCAATATGCAACCTATTCAGCACATCGTAGCCGCCACTGATTTTTCTACTCCGGCAAATCAGGCAGTAACACGTGCTGCATTTCTTGCTAAGGAACTAGGTGCGCAATTGCACTTGATCCATGTGGTGCATCCCCTGGACCTTTATGTAGGCTCAGAACTATCTTTTGACTTCCAGATGCACTACCAGCAAGTACAGCAACAAACGATAAAAACACAGCTAGAAGTATTGGCTACACAACTGCGCGAGCAGTTTTCTATTCCTGTACATGCCAGCACTCGCATTGGCCGTGCACATGCCGAAATAGCAAGTTATGCCGCATCTCAAAACGCAGACTTGATTGTTGCGGGCGCCCAGGGTGAAAACTCCATACTGGCAAAACTGATAGGTTCCACCGCATTACGCTTATTAAGAGTCGCAAAATGTCCTGTAATGATCGTCAAAAACAAAAATGCATCATTACACACCTACCAACAAGTTATTGCTGCGGTTGATCTTTCATTGGGTTCTGCCGATGTGCCCGCCCTTGCCAGCGCCGTCGCCCCCAATGCCAAAATTGAAGCCCTGCTCATTTTTGACAGCAATCAGGAGGCGCATATGTATAAAGCCGGCATGGACGAGGCTTTACTGGCTGAATATCGTACGAAGGCACTGGATCATGCAGGACAGCGTCTGGATAACATATTGGCTGCGCAAAAAAATAGCCGCATGACGAGACAAATACTAGCAGGCTATCCGCCGGAAGCCATTTGTGAGCGGGCTAAATCCCTGCAAGCTGACCTCATCGTTATCGGCAAACACGATACTACCAACATTGAAGACTGGTTGCTTGGCAGCGTGTGTAAAGGTGTGGCCTATGCGGCCGAGTGCGATGTACTTCTAGGCAATTAATTAACTCGTTAATACCGCCAAACCTGATTGGCGCATTATGCACAACAAGACTACGGACTCACATGCACGGTGACACCTAGCTGACGAATGCGTTGCGCCATGGCCTCAAGCCATTCTGGGGACAGGCGACTTAACCTGCTAGCTTCTGGCTGTAAAGACAGTCGTGCCAATCCATACAGATGAACACCCTGAATCACATCTTTCACCTGACTAATTAATGCCAGATAATCTACAATATCCTGTTCACCGGGTGGCGCGCCATCCAGTGCGAACATACAAGTTTGTATAAATGTCGGACAAGCTTTCGCACAGTTTTCAAGACGCTCTATATGACTTTGCGGATTCAGGGTCACATCGTTAATACGTGCCATACCGGCCTTGGTACCAGCATCTACTTTAAACCATACTTCACCATTACATTTTGCCAGATGTCGCATGCTTTCAAGTATTTGCGGTTTATCCATCAAACTGCCATTGGTAATCAGCCGCAGCTTGATGCTGCCAAGCAAGCCGAAATCACGCAGTATTTTTTCCACCAGATCAAGCACTTGAGGAAACTCCTTGGCACTTGTTGGCTCGCCGTTTCCTGAAAATGCAATGTCTTTTAATTGCCGGTCGGCCTCATGCACATGACGTTGCATAAAATCACCATGCAACACATCATTCAAAAATGCACGTAGCTCCTGCTCTAAAACATCCAATTCAATTGGGGGCGGCGACCCGCGGGTAAGATTAGGTACATTGCAGTAAATGCAGCGCCAATTACAGGCATTATTCACATTCAGGTTGATACCGATTGAAACACCGCCAGCGCGACGGGAAATAACAGGATAAACGTAACGCATACCGACAACATCACGGTTGTGATTGGTAGTAGTAAGATGTCCCTTTAACGGCATACGATTATTTCAGTACATTAACGATAGAAGCTATCAATACTTGATTGAAGTGATAACAGACCCACTAATTAATAGGTCTGCGGATTGAATATTTTTTTCAGTGCATCAGGCGCCAGAATTTTTACGTAGCGCTGCTTCACCTCGATAATGCCCTCTTCACTGAATTTGGAAAAAGCACGACTGACTGTTTCAAGCTTCAGGCCAAGATAACTGCCTATTTCTTCCCGCGTCATTCGCAACACCAGCTCCGATTGCGATAACCCGCGCGCATGCAGACGCTGAACCAAATTCAGCAAGAATGCTGCAAGCCTTTCTTCAGCACGCATATTACCCAACAGCATCATCACACTGTTTTCACGTACGATTTCACGACTCATGATTTTATGTACGTGCCGTTGCAGGACCGGTAACTCACGTGATAGTTCTTCCACGTCAGAAAAAGGCATCACGCAAACTTCAGCATCTTCAAGCGCCACCGCATTACAATTATGATGGTCGCTCACGATGCCATCCATACCGATAATTTCACCGGCCATTTGAAAGCCTGTCACTTGCTCACGGCCATCTTCACTCGTTACGAAGGTTTTAAAAAAACCGGTACGAATCGCATAAAGTGAAGTAAAAGTATCACCGCTATGGAATAACAACTCACCCTGCTTAATGCGGCGACGTTTCTCAACAACTTCATCAAGCCTTTGCATTTCAGCAGCATTAAAGCCTACGGGCATACAAAGCTCACGAAGATTACAATTTGAACAGGCTACTTTCAGTACTTCAGGTGTAGTTACAGAATGCTGCATATTATGCCGTTATTTATCAGTAGAATAAGCATACCGCTTTCATGCTTTTGTTGCTAGCGATATGTCTTACAAGTGGACATAATATAATAAAATCGAGAATTTTTCATATGGCATTGGAGCATATTTCATCAAAATATATTTAAGTGTTAATTTGACTTGTATCAAAGATTTTTACACTTAATTATGGCAAAGTTTTGCTCTAGATTAGGAGTAGCCCGATGATAGTTAAAAGCCCTGTAAAACTCGCCGCAACAGATAAAAGTAACGCCAAACCTGTGGCAAGTGTAGATAGCGCCATTCCTTTACTCACGCCGGAAACAATACAAAAATTTGATGTTTCCGGCCCACGTTACACGTCTTATCCAACTGCAGATCGTTTTGTTGAAGCCTTTACCGAAGAAGAATATAAACAAACCTTGGAACAGCGTCGCGTAGGCGGATTAGCACTGCCTCTATCGATTTATGTACACATCCCTTTTTGTGAATCCCTGTGCTTTTATTGTGCCTGCAACAAAATTGTCACTAAACATCACGAGCGTAGCGCCGAGTATTTAAGCTATCTTAGCAAAGAAATAGATTTACATATTCAACACCTGGGGGCTGGACAAACCATCTCACAACTCCATCTGGGTGGCGGCTCTCCTACTTTCTTTAGCGATGATGAGTTAAGTGAACTCATGGCCATGATAAAGCGCAGCTTTGTACTTGCGCCAGGTGGTGAATATTCTATAGAAGTTGACCCTCGCACCGTAGACGAAAAACGTCTTGCGCATTTGGCATCACTTGGCTTTAACCGTTTGAGTTTTGGCGTTCAGGACTTTGACCCGGAAGTGCAAAAAGCGGTACATCGCATCCAGCCTGCTGAACAGGTTTTTTCACTGGTTGAAGCTGCACGCGCCCTAAAATTTGACTCAGTGAATGTTGATTTAATTTATGGCTTACCAAAACAAACGCCTGAGTCATTTACACAGACATTAGCGCAGGTTGTAGCGCTTAGACCGGAAAGAATCGCGCTATATGCCTATGCGCACTTGCCACAGCGCTTCAAACCGCAACGCCGCATTGACGCATACGAATTACCTGCTGCGTCAGAAAAAATTGCAATGTTGTCCAACGCATTGGCAACCTTTATTAACGCAGGGTATGTATATGTAGGAATGGACCATTTTGCATTACCTACCGATGCCTTGGCCATTGCCAAGCGCCAAGGCAGGCTGCACCGTAATTTCCAGGGTTATAGCACACAACCCGACTGTGACTTAATCGGACTGGGGGTATCCTCAATCGGCCGCATTGGCGCAACTTACAGCCAAAACGCTAAAACGCTCGAGGAATATTACGATTACCTTGATCAGGGCCGCTTCCCTATTGTACGCGGATTAGCCTTATCCAGAGATGATTTGGTGCGTCGCGCTGTCATTATGGCACTGATGTGTCAAGGTGAATTACAGTATGAATCCATAGAACTTGGCTACATGATTGATTTTAAAAGCTACTTCGCTCACGAACTGGAAGCACTCAAAGAACTGGAAAAAACAGGCATGGTTATACTGGAAGATACCGGCATACAAGTCACTGACTTTGGCTGGTTCTTTGTTCGCGCAGTAGCAATGCAGTTTGACCGGTATCTACAGACAGACCGCAATCGCGCACGATTCTCCAAAATCATCTAATCTAATACTTCGTAAAGCTTGTAAGAGGGGTATACATGCCCCTCTTACAAAAAATCCTGCAGACAAAATCTGTATATCATCAAAAAGAATTAATTCTTGCAGTAAGAATTTTCGTCAAATCTCTGATACACCTAAAATTTCCATAAAAAAAAAGCCTCCACCAGTGAAGGTAGAGGCAAACGTGGAGTTCAGGAATTATATTTAATAAATGGCTAAACCATTTAAGTACTAGCTATTAGAATTTTTTACCGATACCGATACCGAATACCCATGGGTCAATATCCAATGAGTCGATTTTGGTCCAAGCGCCTGTATTTCCAGCACCATTTCTAGTTTTCACGTTAGTGTCAATAGTGACATATTTAACATCAGCATTGATCAACCAGCCGTCTTTCAAGTTAACATCTAGACCAGCCTGCAACACATAACCCCAGCTGTCAGAATCAATCTTGATTTTATTGCCTTGTAAAGCACCGCTTTTGAATTTCAAGTTACGGTCAAGCATATATGTGTAGTTAACACCAGCACCAACATATGGGTCAAAAGTTTGATCTGGATTGAAATGCCATTGTGCAGTTAGTGTTGGCGGTAAAAGATTAACGCTACCCAAATTTTGATTACCTACAGTAGTTAAAGCGTCGCCTTTAACGCTAACGTCATGTCTTGTACCTAAAGCAAGAATCAACTCAGCTGCGATGTTTTTAGTAATGTAATAAGAGATATCCAACTCAGGAATAACGTTGTTATCTACTTTCAGATCAGCACTTGGAGTCATTACCGTAGTGCCACCACCGATGTTTTGGTTTACAGTGCTACCTAATTTACTGCTTTCATCTGGATTAACACTTACAGCACGTGCACGCACTACCCAGTCGCCTGCTTCAGCGTGAGCCAAAACAGGGGCAAAAGCAGCAGCAATCGCTAAAACTAATAATGATTTCTTCATTTACATATTCTCCACTTTTAAAAAAATAAACAAATACACACAAACTTGATGGGGGAATTATAGAAGCTAATTAAGCATCACATTTGATTTGTATCAAGTTAATTACGGCTAAATTTAAAAGTGTTGTTTTTTTACAACAAATCGTTAGGGCTTTAATTCAAATAGCGCGATAGACTCCACATGTGCGGTATGTGGAAACATATTAATTACACCGGCAGCTTTCATGATGTAGCCTTTTTCATTCACCAACACCCCCGCATCACGTGCCAATGTTGCAGGATTACAAGACACATAAACGATACGTTGCGGACTATTCTGGATATCCAGCGACTTAATCAGCTCAAATGCACCGTCACGTGGCGGGTCAATTAACCATTTATCAAAACGACCCAGATTTGCAAGTGCTTCCGGTGTCATTTTAAATAAATCTGCCACGCCGAATTCAACATTATTGATACTATTTAACTGGGCACTTTCATTGGCACGATCAACCAGATTCGCCAAGCCCTCCAGCCCCAACACCTGCGCACCGCTGCGCGCAATAGGCAAGGTGAAATTACCGATACCGCAAAAGAAATCTGCAATCTTTTCATCAACTTGCGGTGCTAACAATTGCATGGCACGGCGGATCATCACCTGGTTGATTTGCGGATTTACCTGCGTAAATTCATTGGGCTTGAACGGGTAAGTTAAACCGAACTCTGCCAGGCTAT
>JBAQME010000068.1:0-4899 GCA_049302535.1 Methylotenera sp. | reverse complement strand
ATTACCGTAGGCCTCAGAAAAATCACCAATTCTGTTTTACGATTAGCGTCATTCTGACCGGTGAATATTTTTCCTATACCCGGCACTTTTGATAATCCCGGTACTTTGTCAGTATTGGTTACAATGTCATCCTGCATCAAACCGCCAAGAACCGCTGTATTGCCGCTTAGAATTTGCAACATGGATTCCATTTCACGCACCTGGATTTCTGGCACCAGACTTTCAATATTAATCAAATTAGGATTAGGGTCTCTTTTATACCCCAACACTCGTGAGACTGTAGGTCTTACATTAATATTGACGTTTCTCAGATCATTGATTTGAGGTGTTACACTCATCACAACCCCAACGGGTACGGTATTTGGCGTAGTTGTAACAGTGGATAATATGCCACCGCCCACAGAACCTTGAGATTGTTGTGACTGGACCGTAAAATAAACCAGGTTATCCACCACCTTAAGCACAGCTGTCTGGTTATTAAGCACCATTAATTTAGGGCTGGATAACACCTTGGTCGTACCAAACTGTTCAAGCAAACTAATCGATGCCGCAATGTTGCCAAGTCTGCTTATTGGATTAAGATACCCGGCAACAAAACCGGCATTTGGAACTATCCCGAATGCATTGGCTGAAGTTGAAAAACTGTTCCCTGTTCCATTAATGCTATTGGTTTGCGCCCCTACCTGCTGCCTGAATTGAAATCCGCTATTGGTTGGCCCATTATTCAGCCTGCTCCAATCAATACCAGCTTGAAAACTGTCATTTAGCCTTACTTCAACAATGGTTGCCTCAATTAACACTTGTCGTTTAGCACTAGTTAGTACTTTATCCAGAAATTCCTGAACCCTCTCATGCTGCTTGTTAGTGCCTCTAACACTAATAACGCCAGCTTCACGATTGGAAATCACATTCGCCGCAAACAAAGTTTTATATTCTGTTAGTGCTTTTTGTGAATCAAGCTGATTGGTATTGACACCTGCCTTTTGTGCATCCCCGGCATTCCCCGTACTTGCATTTGCCGCGTTTTCTTTTTTAACTTGACTATCTTGTTGATTGGCCTCGACTCTACCTATAATTATTTCCTTATCGGTTTCAGCCAATAACTCACCGATATTTTTTTCCAAATTTTCCCAAAAGTGATTTTTAGATTCACTTTTTATGGTGGTACGTGAGCTGTTGTTAGCGCCTGTACCCGATGTGCTGCTTGTTGTTCCGCCCGCAGCACTAGAACTCTGCCCTGTGCTTGCAATTTGACCATCCGCCCCTATAAAGCCGGTAGCGTCACGCGACATATTCACATAATCAACTTTATAGGTACGCAATACCGGCTGATCAGGTGTGATCGTCAGCACATTCCCATCAACCTTGTAAGTCAAATCCACCTGTTTGGATAATCGCTCCAAAATCGCAGGCAAAGTTTGATCCACCGCATTCAACGTTACCCGGCCTTGAATAGATGGGTGAATATCGACATTAAGCTTACCGTCACGCGCAATGGCAAACAACACTTCCTTTACCGGAGTGTCATACACAACAATGCTGTAGACCGGCTCTTTAGCCTTGGGTTTAGGTGGCGGCAGGTAAGTGCTGTTAATAACCGGCTTTGGAATGCTGGCGGCTGCAGACGCTTTGTCTACTGATTTTGATTCTGTATTCGACCCATCTATATGACCTTTTGATGGCTGAACTTTAGATTGATGTGCACATGCTGAAATACCTAAAACCAAGGTCATGCACAGCAAAGATAATATTTTTTTATTGATTGCCACGGCTCGGTTACCCCCAACTTATTGCCTTATAGGCACCCTTTTAAACATTTTCCATAATACCGCAAAAAATGCAAGAAATAGCAAATTACAACAATAAGTTACAGGCTGTTTTTAGAAAATTTCTATAAATACTCTATTAGACTTAATAATCGAGGGGTTTTAAACCAACAAATTTGCATGATCGGCTCCGCTTAAAGCTTTGCACTACTTTTACTGCGCCTGTTCAATATCTTTTTTCACTCCCACCAAGGTGCGCAGGTAAGGGCGGTTGTTTTTAATTTGTTCCGGCAGATCTCTCATCGCCTTCATTGCATCAGCACGCTGCTCATACACGCCGTACAAAATCACCGTATAAACTGCACCATTTTGATGCATACGGTATAAATAAATGTTATCCATTTCCAATTGCTGGCTGAGTTTTTCAAGCTCAGTTTTCAACAACTCATCCTGCGACTGCCCGCCTGGTAATTGGCCAGCGGGCACAGACTGGATTTGCAAAGAAACTGTCTCCGGTTTGGCAGTTAACAATAATTTCCTGGTAACTTCCAGACGCTGGTTCACAAACGCCTGCTTTGCATCAGTCGTAACCGCAGCAGCCGGCATCGCCTTGTCTGATTGACGCTGCACTGTATTCACAGTGCTTTTGTTCGCAGGCTGCGCCTCAAGACCAGCGACAGCCAGGGATTGAGGTTGCTTATTCACCATGGTGGCTGCTAAGAATCCCACGCCCAACATTACAATCAATAAAATCACCCACAAAACGTTCTTCCGGTATGAACCCGATTGATACCATTTTGGCTTTGCGCCAAACTCACTATCATGAATTGCTGCAGCGACATGCTTAGGTGTCACTTGATAAACATTTTCTGCAAAAGCCGCCAGCAATGCCTTATCAGCCAGGATATTCACTCGCCGCACTAAACCTTCAGCCGCAGTGGATAGCTTTTTAATTGCCGATTCGGTAAACAAATGTGGCCCATGGTAGCCCGCAGCTCGTAAGCGAAAAATTAAATACTCACCCACATCTTTGGTTTGCAAGGGCCCCAAATTAAAACGATGCGTAATGCGCTCGCGCAGTTGACGAATATGCTCCTGGTTGAGATTGTCATCCAGTTCCGGCTGGCCAAACAATACAATTTGCAGCAATTTATCCTGTTTGGTTTCCAGATTGGATAACAGCCGGATTTCTTCCAGCGTTGCAAGCGGCATGCCCTGCGCTTCTTCTACAAATATGACGACCTGGCGACCTTCTGCATAGCGGTTCAGCAAGTGTGTTTGCAACTCCTGCATGACCCGCAGGCGATCAGCATTTTTAGGGAGTTTAAGCTGCAACTCAAAAGCAATCGCGTACAGCACCTCTTCAGGGGCTACACTCGGGTTGGCAAGATAAATACTCTCGATTTTTTCGGGCAGGATGGTTTGCAACATACGGCAAAGCATGGTTTTACCGCTGCCGACTTCTCCCACCACCTTGATGATGCCCTCGCCATTGGCAATGGCATACACCAGCGCATCCAGTATTGCTCCACGATTTCCACCGGAAAAGAAAAAATCCGTATTAGGGGTGATTTTGAATGGCGGTTCTTTTAAACCAAAATGTGGGTAATACAAATTATTTCCTGTTAACTTTCTTCTTGCGTATTCATACGGCTATAAAGCGTTGTGCGATTCACATTCAATAATTTTGCCGCTTGGCTCAGATTGCCATGCGTCATTTTCATTGCAGCTTCAATATAAGCACGCTCCCAGGTTTTAAGCACCGCATCCAAGCTAACGTTGGCCTGACGCTGCAAATGCCGCTGCGCTTGTGCGGTCATGCCGGCTTCATCATTAAAGTTAAATTGATCACCCGAAGTCTCTGGTTCTGTTAAATCAAACTCGGCAATCAATTCATTTTCTTTGACCGTTTTACCTGCATATTTTGCGATTAGGCGAATCACTACATTTCTCAACTCACGCACATTGCCGGGGAAACCATAATCCAGCCAGCGCCCCTGAGCTTTGGCATCCAGTTCAAACGGCGCTTTACCAATCTGGTTAGCGTAAAAAGTAATGAAATGATCACGTAACAAATGCTTATCCTGATCCAGTTCACGTAGCGGTGGCACCTTTACCGTAAAAACACTAAGACGGTGATATAAATCTGACCTGAACTTGCCCGCACGCACTTCAGCGCGTAAATCCCTGTTGGTTGCCGCTACGATGCGTGCGCGGCTTTTACGCGTTTGCGTCTCACCGATACGCTGATATTCACCGTTCTCCAATACACGTAATAACTTAGCCTGTAACTCCAGCGGCAGCTCGCCTATTTCATCTAAAAACAACGTGCCCTCACCCGCATCCTCAAAATAACCCGCATGAGCAGCTACGGCGCCGGTAAAAGCACCTTTGGCATGCCCGAACAAAATTGATTCAGCCAATAACGGGGAAACAGCTGCACAATTGATTGACAAGTAAGGGTGTAATAACCGCTGACTTGCATAATGAAAACTGCTGGCTACCAGCTCTTTGCCACTACCGGATTCGCCTTCAATCAACACGGGGAAAGGTGAGTCTGCAAACTGTTTAATTTGCATACGTAAGGCCTGGATAGGCAAACTATTACCTAACAACCCGCCATGCTCTTGCTCTACCCTCATTTCATTGAGCTCAACGTCTTGCACCTTGAGCGCGTTCAACAGCATGTCTTTAAGCTTTTCCACATCACAAGGCTTGGCAATAAAATCCACAGCCCCCAATGTAAGTGCACGCTTCACATTGGCATCATCACTCTGGCCTGACAGCACGTGTATCTTGATAGTAGGTGAATGGGTAAGGAGCGCGCTAATGACCTTGAAGCCCTCTTCTGGCGTATGCGGGCTGGGTGGCAACCCCAAATCAACTAGAGCCAAAGCTGGTGGGCCGTCTAACTGCTGCAGCAAGCTCTTTAACTGCGCATGCGACTCAGCCACACAGACTTCAAAATGCTTACTCAACACAAAATGTAGGGTATCAGTGATTAACGGATCATCGTCGATAATCATCAATACTGGACGTAGCGCTGCCATTAAAAAAACCTTTTTTATTAAACTGGATAATAACTGCGTTCAACATCACTATAGCCTTAATGGCTTGATGTATCAATAAGCGC
>JBAQME010000067.1:0-3620 GCA_049302535.1 Methylotenera sp. | reverse complement strand
ATTAAAGAAGGCCGTGTTGTTTAAATCATCAAATTCTTCAATGGATTATCGAACTGGTGGATTAAATCGTACACTGAAATTTACTAAAGTGTATGGAAGCATTTAAGCGGCTTAATTGTCGCTAATCTGTTAAAATTCTGCTTTATTTATGTTATTGATATTTAGCTGAGTTTTAATGAGCCAATCTAAACCCACCCCCCAAATGATCAGCCTGCGTGGCAGTGCTGCTTTATCACCATTTCGAATTGAAAAACTTCAAAATAAATTCAATGAAATTTGTCCCAATGTCGGGCATTTATATGCGGAGTTTTGGCATTTTTCCTGGGTGAATGGTGCTATTTCATCTGAGCAGACTAATGTGCTGGAAGAAATTTTAACTTACGGCCCGAAAATGCAGGCTGAAGACCCCAGGGGTGAGCTGATTTTGGTGTTACCGCGTGTCGGCACGATTTCGCCGTGGGCATCACGCGCTACCGACATTGTGCAGCACTGTGGTTTGCCTGAAATTTTGCGTGTGGAACGCGGCATTGCCTATTATGTGCAAACTAAAAATGGACAAGCCTTAACAGCGGCTGAGCGTCAGCAGCTTTTGCCTTTGCTTCATGACCGCATGACAGAGTCAGTGTTTGCATCCCTGGAAGATGCAAAAAAACTTTATCACACTGACAGCCCCGCTCCGTTAAGTACGGTAGATATCCTGCAGGGTGGTAAAGCCGCGCTTAATCGGGCGAATAGTGACATGGGCTTGGCGTTATCGCCGGATGAAGTCGATTACCTGTTCGATAATTTCACTGCCATGCAGCGTAACCCTACCGATGTTGAGTTGATGATGTTTGCACAGGCGAACTCCGAACATTGCCGTCATAAAATCTTTAATGCAGATTGGGTGATCGATGGCGTACAGCAGGAGATGTCGCTGTTTGGCATGATACGCAATACGCACCGGCTCAATCCTGGCAAAACAGTGGTCGCGTATTCTGATAATGCATCGATTGTTGCTGGACAGAAAGACAATGAGCCAACCAGGCGTTTTTATCCTGCAGCAAATGGTGCATACCGTTTTGTAGAAGAAGACATGCACTTTCTGATGAAAGTGGAAACACATAATCACCCTACTGCGATTTCTCCATTCGCGGGTGCAGCGACTGGCGCAGGCGGCGAGATCCGTGATGAGGGTGCCACCGGCAGCGGTTCAAAACCTAAGGCTGGTTTAACAGGGTTCTCAGTTTCTAATTTAAATATTCCAGATTTTACGCAAGCCTGGGAAGCCGATAGTTACGGTAAGCCCGGACGTATTGCTTCGGCCTTGCAGATCATGATTGACGGCCCTTTAGGCGGCGCTGCATATAACAACGAGTTTGGCCGACCCAATATTGCAGGTTATTTCCGTACCCTGGAGTTGGAGGCTCCAAGTGCCAATGGAAAGGCCGAAGTGCGTGGCTATCACAAGCCAATTATGCTGGCTGGTGGCATTGGTAATATTTCTGCACAGCACTCCAAAAAGAATCCAATCCCTGCCGGTGCAGCACTGATTCAGCTGGGCGGCCCAGCGATGCTGATCGGCTTGGGTGGCGGTGCGGCATCCAGTATGGATACAGGCAGTAATGTCGAAAACCTGGATTTTGACTCAGTGCAACGTGGCAACCCTGAGTTGGAGCGTCGTGCGCAGGAGGTTATTGACCGCTGCTGGCAGCTTGGTGAAGATAACCCGATTTTAAGTATTCATGACGTGGGGGCGGGCGGTATCTCTAATGCGTTTCCAGAGCTTGTGAACGATGCTGGTGTAGGGGCAGTCTTCCAGTTGCGCGATGTGCATAATGAAGAGCCTGGCATGTCGCCGCGCGAGCTATGGAGCAATGAAGCGCAAGAACGTTATGTGATGGCAATCGCGCAAGAGGATTTGCTACGTTTTAAAGCGATTTGTGAGCGTGAGCGCTGTCCTTATGCAGTGGTGGGTTACGCTACAGCAGAGCGCCACTTAACCGTGGCTGACAGCTATTTTGATAACAAGCCTGTGGATATGGATTTATCTGTATTGCTCGGCAAACCGCCAAAAATGACGCGTGATGTGAAAAGCACTGCAAAACAATTGCGCGCTTTTGATACCAGCAAGGTTGATTTAAAAGAAGCTGCTGCACGCGTTTTAAGATTGCCCGGTGTTGCAGATAAAACTTTCCTGATCACCATCGGTGACCGTTCCGTAACAGGCTTGGTTGCACGTGAGCAAATGGTTGGGCCATGGCAGGTGCCGGTGGCTGACGTCGGTGTGACGCTTGCGGGTTATGAAACTTACCGCGGTGAGGCGTTTGCAATCGGTGAAAAAGCGCCACTAGCACTGATTAATGCGCCGGCATCAGGCCGTATGGCGATTGGTGAGGCCATTACCAATATCGCAGCTGCATTGGTTGACGATATAAGCGACTTGAAACTCTCTGCGAACTGGATGGCACCGGCGGGGCACGCGGGTGAAGATGCGGCCCTGTTTGAAACAGTTAAAGCCGTGGGCATGGAGCTTTGCCCGCAATTGGGCATTAGCATCCCGGTAGGTAAAGATTCCATGAGTATGAAGACCGTGTGGTCTGATGCGGGGGAAAATAAGGCGGTTACTTCACCGATTTCATTAGTGGTCACTTCTTTTGCTGCAACGCCGGATGCACGTAAAACATTGACACCTCAGTTGCAAACCAACGTGCCATCCAAGTTGATCGCAATCGATTTAGGCGCAGGTAAAAACCGCATGGGCGGTTCCAGCCTGGCACAGGTTTACGGTGCAGTAGGCGATGTAGCGCCTGATGTCGACGATGCCAATCAGCTCAAGCATTTCTTTGCAACCATTCAACAGCTCAATAAAGCCGGTAAGATACTTGCCTACCATGACCGTTCTGACGGCGGTTTATTTACCACCTTGGTGGAAATGGCGTTTGCAGGGCATTGCGGTATCAGCGCTGATGTGTCGGGCTTGCAAGGCGATATTGCCAGCGTGCTTTATAACGAGGAACTGGGCGCGGTTATTCAGGTGCCGGCACAGGATGCAGAGGCAATCGCTGCGCAGTTTAACGGCCTGGCACACGTGATTGCCGACGTTACTATAGCGAACCAGATCGAGATCAAGCAGCACGGTAATGTAGTGTTTAGCGATACACGTGTTAACTTGCATCGCATGTGGTCTGAAACCACCTACCAAATGCAAAAGCTGCGCGATAACCCTGTGAGTGCGCAACAGGAATATGACAGGTTATTGAATGCGCAGGATCGTGGCTTGTTCTGTGAACCGACCTACTCGCCAGACGAGAATGTTGCGGCACCCTATATTGCAACCGGTACCCGCCCTAAAATGGCAATTTTACGTGAGCAGGGCGTGAATGGCCATGTGGAAATGGCGGCAGCATTCGACCGTGCAGGATTTGCGTCTTTTGACGTGCACATGAGCGATATTATTGCGGGACGCGTATCACTGAAAGACTTTGCCGGGTTTGTAGCTTGCGGTGGATTCTCTTACGGTGACGTATTGGGTGCAGGCGAAGGCTGGGCTAAATCCATATTGTTCAATGCACGTGCACGTGACGAGTTCTCAGCATTTTTTGAGCGAAACGATAGCTTCGCACTGGGCGTATGCAACG
>JBAQME010000066.1:0-3989 GCA_049302535.1 Methylotenera sp. | reverse complement strand
CCGGAATCCTCTGGTAAAACCACACTTACACTTTCAGTAATTGCTGAAATGCAAAAAACAGGCGGCACCTCTGCATTTATTGATGCGGAACATGCACTTGATCCGCAATATGCAGCAAAACTTGGCGTAAACGTGCCTGACTTGCTTATCTCACAACCTGATACTGGTGAACAAGCACTGGAAATTGCTGACATGCTAGTACGCTCAGGCTCAGTAGATATTGTAGTTATTGACTCTGTAGCGGCATTGACACCACGCGCTGAAATTGAAGGCGAAATGGGCGACTCACACATGGGCCTGCAAGCCCGTTTGATGAGCCAGGCATTGCGTAAACTTACCGGCAACATCAAACGTACCAACACATTGGTAATCTTCATCAACCAGATCCGTATGAAAATCGGTGTGATGTTTGGCAACCCTGAAACCACCACCGGCGGTAACGCACTGAAATTCTACGCTTCTGTACGTCTGGATATTCGTCGTACCGGCGCGATTAAAAAGGGCGACGAAGTTACCGGTTCCGAGACCCGTGTAAAAGTGATCAAGAACAAAGTAGCGCCTCCGTTCAAGCAAGCAGAGTTCGACATCATGTACGGCGAAGGCATATCTCGTCTGGGCGAAATCATCGAGCTAGGCTCAAATATCAAACTGATTGAAAAAGCCGGTGCCTGGTATAGCTACAATGGCGAGAAAATTGGCCAAGGTAAGGAAAATGCTAAAGAATTCCTGCGCGAGCATCCGGAAATCGCCAAAGAGCTGGAAGATAAAATCCGCGCCAATGCTAAAAAATTAAACGAAGTCATGGTAGCGCCACGTGGCGAGGATGATTAAATAAGGCCAATCGCTTGAAGGCGCAGCCCGATAAATCGTTACGACAACGTGCGCTGGATTATCTGGCAAAACGTGAGTATTCATACGTAGAGCTAAGGCAAAAACTAAAAGCTTATGCGGATGATAACGATGACATTCCAGCGTTGTTAGATGATTTTAAAACGCGCGGCTGGCTTTCAGACGCACGTTTTACCGAGCAGATCATACACGCGCGGCAGGCAAAGTTCGGCAGTGCCAAAATAGCACATGAACTGCGCGAAAAAGGTGTGGCTGACCATTTGATTGCGGATGCAATTGAGCAAGTAAAAGATAATGAGCTTGATAACGCAACAGAAGTATGGCGTAAGAAATTTAAAACCGGCCCTAAGAGCCGCGAAGAATGGGCGAAACAAGCCCGCTTTTTGCAAAGCCGCGGCTTTGGTTTTGACATGATAAAGAAAGTATTAAACGCTGCAGAAGCGGAAGAAAACGATTAAACAAGCCATTAGAATTAAACTTTATGACAATAAAATTAAGCAACAATCCTAGCAGCAACGAAATTCGCCAAGCTTTTCTGGACTTTTTCGCCTCTAAAGGCCATGAGGTAGTCACATCAAGCTCGCTGGTTCCTCACGGCGACCCAACCCTGCTGTTCACCAACGCAGGCATGAACCAATTCAAGGACGTATTTTTAGGTTTCGACAAACGCCCATACACACGTGCGACATCAAGCCAAAAATGTGTACGCGCAGGCGGCAAGCATAATGACCTGGAGAACGTCGGCTACACCGCGCGTCACCACACTTTCTTTGAAATGCTGGGCAACTTCAGCTTTGGTGATTACTTCAAAAAAGATGCAATCAGTTACGCATGGGAACTGCTGACTGTAGTATTCAAATTACCTAAAGAAAAACTAACCGTTACCGTCTATGCCGAAGATGATGAGGCTTACAACATCTGGCTAAACGACATCGGCGTACCCGCTGAGCGCATCATTCGCATTGGCGATAACAAAGGCGCACGTTACGCCTCTGACAACTTCTGGATGATGGGCGATACCGGCCCATGCGGTCCATGTACCGAGATTTTCTATGACCACGGCGCGCATATTCCCGGAGGACGTCCGGGAGATCCGGATGAAGACGGCGACCGTTACATCGAGATCTGGAACAACGTGTTCATGCAATATAACCGCGACGAAGCCGGTGTAATGCATCCGCTACCAAAACCATCAGTCGATACCGGCATGGGCTTGGAGCGTATCTCTGCGGTACTGCAACATGTACACGCAAACTATGAGATTGATTTATTCCAAACTTTGATTGCTGCCGCCGCGCGCGAAACCAAGGCTGCCGATTTAAACAGCCCATCACTCAAAGTGCTGGCTGACCACATCCGTGCTTGCAGCTTTTTAATCGCCGACGGCGTGATCCCGGGAAATGAAGGCCGAGGCTATGTGCTGCGCCGCATCATCCGCCGCGCAATTCGCCATGGCTACAAGCTGGGTGTACGCAATGCGTTTTTCCACAGAATTTTGCCTGATCTGGTCTCAACAATGGGCAGCGCGTATCCTGAGTTAGTAAGCAATCAAACCCGCATTTCGGATATTCTGAAACAAGAAGAAAACCGCTTCTTTGAAACCATTGAAAACGGCATGGCAATCTTGATTAAAGAAATTAAGAATATTACTGACGAAGCAGCTCAAAATATTATTAACCAAGGCCAAGCAAGAACCCCTAATGCTCCAAAGCTCAAGCTATTTGATGGAAACATTGCATTCCAACTGCATGATACTTACGGATTCCCTCTCGACCTTACCCAAGATGTGTGCCGAGAAAATGGACTAAACGTTGACACGGCTGCATTTGATGCTGCAATGGCGCGCCAGAAAGAACAGGCACGCTCTGCCGGTAAATTCAAAATGGCTGCCAACCTTGAGTACGATGGCATTGCCACTACATTCTACGGTTATGAGAAGCTGGAAACAGCAGGCCAAATCACCGCGCTGTATAAAGATGGCGTTGCCGTGACAAAATTGAACGAAGGCGAGCAAGGCGTTATCGTACTGAACAATACGCCTTTCTATGCTGAATCCGGCGGCCAGATCGGTGACTGCGGTGAAGTGCGCGGTGCTAATGGCATATTCGAGGTAGAAGATACGCAAAAAATTCAGGCTACAGTATTTGGCCACCACGGCGTGCTGAAAACCGGCACATTGAATGTGGGCGACCATATTACTGCCCGTGTTAACGTGCAGGCGCGCACCAGCACCATGCGCAACCACTCAGCTACACACCTGATGCACAAAGCCTTGCGTGAAGTGTTGGGTGAGCATGTGCAGCAAAAAGGCTCACTGGTGGATGCCGATAAAACACGGTTTGACTTCGTGCACAATGCACCGATGACGGATGACGAGATTCATAAGGTAGAAGACCTTGTTAATCTGGAAATTCTTGCCAACACGGCCTGTCAGGCACGCGTGATGGACATCGAGGCTGCACAGAAAACCGGCGCCATGATGCTGTTTGGCGAAAAATACGGTGACGAAGTGCGCGTGCTGGACATCGGCTCTTCACGCGAATTGTGCGGTGGCACCCACGTAAGCCGCACCGGTGATATCGGTTTATTCAAGATCACCTCAGAAAGCGGTGTCGCTGCCGGCGTACGCCGTATTGAAGCCACCACTGGTGAAGGTGCACTTAAACTTATTAATACCCAACAAGCCTTGATTTCACAATTATCCAGTGAACTTAAAGCGCCAGCAGGCGAAGTTGCAGCTAAGGTAGGCCAATTAGCTGAGTATGCTAAATCACTTGAAAAAGAATTAGCCCGTTTAAAATCCAAACTGGCATCTTCTCAAGGTGACGATTTAGCTACGCAGGCAATTGAAATTTCAGGCATTAAAATCCTGGCTGCAACGCTGGAAGGCGCAGACGCTAACACCTTGCGCGAAACCATGGATAAACTGAAAGACAAGCTCAAATCTGCGGCTATTGTGCTGGCAAGCGTCAATGATGGCAAAGTCAGCCTGGCAGCAGGCGTGACCTCGGACTTAACCGGCAAAATCAAGGCAGGCGAGTTAGTTAACTTTGTTGCCGGGCAAGTTGGCGGCAAAGGCGGCGGCAAACCGGACATGGCGATGGCAGGCGGCACCGACGCAAACAACTTACCTAAAGCCC
>JBAQME010000065.1:0-2704 GCA_049302535.1 Methylotenera sp. | reverse complement strand
GCTGTGCCACCTATATGGTTACGGCTGTGAAGTGAACCTTCCAGTGTTAACACTGCATAAACATCTTCAGTAATTTCTGATGCAAATTGCTGTAAAGTAGCCAACGGCAGATCACTTAAATCAACTTTCTGGTCTACCGCATGACGTACGGCAAGCGCTACAGCCTCATGCGCATCCCTGAAAGGCATGCCTTTTTTCACTAAATAATCTGCCAGATCTGTTGCAGTTGCAAAACCTTCCTGTGCGGCTTGCCGCATGTTTTCTTTATTCACGCTGATGCCGCGCATCATGTCGGCATAAATTTCCAGCGTTACCAGCAAAGTATCTGCCGTATCAAATAAGGGCTCTTTGTCTTCCTGGTTATCCTTGTTATAAGCAAGCGGCTGACCCTTCATCAAAGTAAGCAATGCCATTAAATGGCCATACACTCTTCCGGTTTTGCCACGCACCAGCTCCGGCACATCCGGGTTTTTCTTTTGCGGCATGATAGATGACCCGGTACAGAAACGGTCGGCAATATCAACAAACGCAAATCTTGGCGAACTCCATAAAATAAGCTCTTCAGATAATCGTGATAGATGCATCATTACCACTGAAGAAGCAAAAGTAAATTCAATGGCAAAATCACGGTCTGAAACAGCATCAAGCGAGTTCTCGCATACTTCGGCAAAGCCCAGCGCCGCACGCACTTTTTCACGGTCTATCGGATAACTGGTGCCCGCCAGCGCAGCTGCACCTAACGGTAATTGATTAATTCGCTTCCCGCAATCATCAAAACGGGTGACATCCCGTTTCAGCATTTCGTAATAGGCCATCAAATGATGGCCAAAGGTCACCGGCTGCGCCACTTGTAGATGGGTGAAACCTGGCATTACCGTGTCAAAATGCGCCTCGGCCAAATCAAGCAGGCTTTTTTGCAGCTTTACCAAGCCGTCAATCACATGCTGGTTAGTTGCACGCAGCCAAAGCCGAACATCAGTCGCCACCTGATCATTACGGCTTCTGCCGGTATGTAAGCGCTTACCTGCATCGCCGATTTTGTCTGTCAGCCGTTTTTCGATGTTGAGATGTACATCCTCCAGATCCAGCAGCCACTCAAATTGCCCAGCTTTGATTTCTTCTGAAATTTCAAGCAGGCCTTTTTCTATCGCTTTAAAATCCTGCTGCGAAATAATGCCTTGCTCGCTCAACATCTGCGCGTGGGCGATTGATCCCTGAATGTCATACATCGCCAATCGATGGTCAAAGCCTACCGATGCCGTGTATTTTTTTACCAGCTCTGCCACCGGTTCGTTAAAACGTCCTGACCAGCTGGTATCTTTTTTATTGAGCGCGCTTGTTTTTTGTGTCACTTTACTTTGCCTATCTATTTAAACTTTGTCTTTGACGACTGTATACTTTCATGTGTAAGTATAATGCAAAACAAATGTTTTTAAGATACAGCGACTTAAACAAGGTATCCCTTACGCCAATAAAATCAACATGAAAACCGCCAGCCGCTTACCCAATATGCGCAATTTAGGTATTGCGCTACGTATACTTATCATCGTAAATGCTGCGCTGGCGTTAGTGGCTTATACGTTAAGCGCGAACTTAATTGATTTTCCCCGGCAAATTTCCACTATTTCAACACTTGCTCAGCCCATATTGTTAACCAGCTTATTTTTGCTATATGGCTGCTACCCGCTACTCAGAAAATTACCCTATCAGCAAGGCGTCACCGCAGTTATGGCGCTAGTGTTATTCAGCGCCACCGGGATACATGGCTTTTTTGCCCAGTTCTGGATTTTTAGTGATTTACCCTCGCTGTCGCGCGTGCTGTTTAGTGCATTTATTATCAGTACGATAACGCTGTATTATTTTAACTTGCATCATCGCGCTTATTCACCAGCTGTGAGCGAAGCGAGATTGCAGGCGCTGCAAGCACGCATACGCCCGCACTTTTTATTTAATAGCCTGAATGCAGTGCTATCGCTCATACGCAGCCAACCCAAGCAGGCTGAAACCGCCTTGGAAGACATGGCGGATTTATTTCGCGTGTTAATGGCTGATAATCGCGACCTGGTGCCCCTTGCGCAGGAAATCGCCTTATGCCGGCAATATCTGGCCCTGGAAAAGCTGCGCCTGAATGAGCGCTTGGTCGTGCAATGGCAAATTAATGATATGCCACCGGATGCACTTATTCCGCCGCTGATACTGCAGCCACTCATTGAAAATGCGGTATATCATGGCATTGAACCTCTGGCCAACGGCGGCACGATCAGCATCCAGATTTACACCAAACAGCATGAAATCCACCTGGTGTTAAAGAACCCATGCAGCACGCAAAATAATCATCATAATGGCAACAAAATGGCACTGAATAATATTAAAGAACGCTTAACCTTGCACTTTGACCTTGAGGCGTCATTAAAAAGTAAGCAAGCAAACGGTGAATATGAAGTGCATATTATTTTGCCTCACCAAAAACAAAATTCATGATGCTTACACTCAACATTTTAATCACTGATGACGAAGCCCTTGCCCGCAGCCGTTTACGGGATCTTTTGGCCGATATGGATAATGTTCATATCGTAGCGGAAGCAAAAAACGGTAAAGAAGCGCTTAATTTTGCAACTGAATTACAACCTGACATTGTATTACTGGATATCCGCATGCCGGAAATGGACGGTATAGAAGTCGCCCGGCATTTACAAAAATTACC
>JBAQME010000064.1:0-1548 GCA_049302535.1 Methylotenera sp. | reverse complement strand
TCGGCATTTACGATTGGGCGGTGGTGATTGATCATCGCAACAAAACTTCACAACTGGTATCACATGGCTTTGATGCTAAAACGCATGAAAATTGGGATGCCTTATGTGCTTTGTTCGACGCGTCACTGGACAATCAACCCGAAGCTGGGGGGGCAGGCTTTGCGGTGACATCTGCAATCCATTCCAATATGGACAAAAAGGCTTATGAAGCTGCTTTTAACGCAATTAAAAACTATATTCACGAGGGTGATTGCTACCAGGTGAATCTTGCGCAGAGATTCTCTGCCAAAGCGCGAGGCGATGCCTGGCTGGCGTATCAAAAGTTAAGGGAGATTAGCCCTGCGCCATTTATGGCATACATGAATTTTAATGGCATGCAGGTGCTGTCAGGCTCACCTGAACGATTTTTGCAGGTGGTTGATGGCCATGTCGAGACTCGGCCAATAAAAGGCACCAGGCCACGCGCCGATGATGCCGTACTCGACGCACAATATGCAGCAGATTTGCAGTCCAGCATCAAAGATAAAGCTGAAAACCTGATGATTGTAGATTTATTGCGGAATGACATTAGCAAGAACTGTGAAATCGGCTCGGTAAAAGCTGATAAATTATTCCAGTTACAGAGCTTTGCCAATGTGCATCATTTGGTGAGCATTGTTACCGGCAAGCTGCAGGCTGCAAAAACGGCAATTGATCTGTTGCGAGGCTGTTTCCCCGGCGGGTCTATCACCGGCGCGCCAAAATTAAGGGCGATGGAAATCATAGAAGAGCTGGAACCGCACCGGCGCGGAGTATATTGCGGGGCGATTGGTTATATCGGCTTTGATGGCAATATGGATACGAACATTGCCATCCGCACCGCCGTTTATATTGCAAATAAGACTGGCGTAAACGAGAATGGCGCAGATAATAATAGCGAAGGCGAAATCAGTTTTTATGCAGGCGGAGGCATCGTGGCGGATTCTGACCTTGAAAAAGAGTACACAGAGACCTTGGATAAGGCCTCCAGCATGTTAAAAGTAATGCAGCATTTTAGTCATGTTTAGGATAACTATGGAATCCGGGGACAATCTATGTGGGTAGTAAAATTAGGGGGCAGCTTGTTAGGCTCGCCTGAACTGCCGCGCTGGCTGGAAACTTTAGTCAGGATCAGTGATGGCCAGGTAGTCATTGTGCCGGGCGGCGGCTTATTTGCCGATGCCGTGCGTGAAGCGCAGCTGCTCACGCATGTGAGCGATGCCGATGCACATCGGCTCGCATTGCTGGCTATGGATCAGTTTGGTTTATTGCTGGCGGCGATGAATACCAGTCTGGTTACTGCCAGCAGTGAACTGGAGATTGCGGAGCGCGGCTGGCAGCATCGTGCCATTGTCTGGCTGCCAAGCCAAATGGTACTGGCTGATGAAAGTATACCCAGGAACTGGCAAGTGACTTCCGATAGCCTAAGCGCCTGGTTTGCCCATAAAATCGGCGCCAGGCATTTGGTCTTGGTGAAATCCAAAGCGCTTACTGCTTACTCGAAATCATCAGCTACAGCAGTGCAAACAT
>JBAQME010000063.1:0-2926 GCA_049302535.1 Methylotenera sp. | reverse complement strand
AATGATGTGCCGCCGGCGCCACCCTCCAATGGCAGTGTGTTGAGTACGATTATCTGGAGCTTGAAATTCAGGGCATTTGCCTGGTCGAATAGCCCTAAAGTGAATGTAAAACCTGATATCCGGTTGTATTTGCTGTATCACGACCCAGCCACGCATCCCGTATTAAGTCATTCCACCGCGTTGAATAAAGGCCGTATTGGGCGTGTGAATCTGTTTGGGGATCGTGCATATGCCAAACAAAACCTGGTGATTACAGCGCATGAGTTACTGCATACGTTAAATGCGACTGACAAGTATGATTTAAGTACTACATTGCCTGCTTATCCGGATGGCTTTGCAGAGCCGGATAAATCACCGCTATACCCACAGGATTTTGCAGAGCTGATGGGCGGGCGTATTCCTAAAAGTGAAGTACTTGCAGAAATTCCCAAGAGCTTGAAACAGACCTTGGTTGGTGATAAAACCGCTCGCGAAATTGGCTGGCTAAAATAGGAGATATGATGGCAATAACAGACTGGCCTGCTAATGAACGTCCGCGTGAAAAGTTGTTAGAGCAGGGTGCGGGGACTTTATCTGATGCTGAATTGCTCGCTATCTTTCTGCGCGTAGGTGTTGTGGGGAAAAGCGCGGTTGATCTGGCGCGTGACTTGTTGAATCGGTTTGGCAGTTTAAATGGTATTTTTGCTGCGACAGAAAATGAACTTAGCCAGGTGCATGGTATCGGCAGCAGTAAATACGTGCAGCTACAGGCCATTTTCGAAATGAGCCGCCGCGCTTTGAATGAACAGATGCAGCAACGTGATGTTTTCCAGTCTCCACAGCAGGTGCGGGATTATTTGGTATTGAGGTTAGGGGCGCTTACACGTGAGGTGTTTTTGGTACTGTTTTTAGATGCACAGAACCGTCTTAATGCCACTGAAGAAATGTTTAGTGGTACGCTTACACAAACCAGCGTTTATCCGCGTGAGGTTGTAAAGCGTGCTATGCATCACAACGCTGCCAGTGTCATTTTTGCGCACAATCATCCATCAGGCGTTGCACAGCAGAGTTCCGCAGATGAGTTGCTGACCAGTCAGCTAAAACAGGCTTTAGCGTTAGTGGATGTGCGCGTATTGGATCATTTTATAGTGGCGGGCAATCAAACACTGTCGTTTGCTGAACGAAGTTTGCTGTAACTGAGTTCTGAATTGTTAACGAATAGGAAATAGGTATGATCATTGATAACGCGCACTGGCTTAATCTGGCGGTAGCTTTAGGCATTGGCTTGTTGATAGGCGCAGAGCGAGAGCGTAGCAAAGGGGATGGCGGCGATAGCACAATCGCAGGGGTGCGTACCTTTACTATTGCATCTTTGCTGGGTGCAGTGAGTATTTCTGTTGATTTTTGGCTGCTGGTTGTTTCCATTATTTGTGTGAGCGTATTTGTTGCCACAGCTTATTTTGTTAGAAAAGATGAAGATCCTGGATTAACGACCGAAATCAGTTTGATATTTACGGTGATTTTGGGTGGATTGGCGATGAGCACGGCCGCATTGGCTGCCAGCCTATCGGTGGCAGCAGCAATATTGCTCGCTGCGAAAGAACCTATTCATGGCTTTGTGCGCGGCGTGGTCACAAAAGAGGAAATGATCGATTTCTTCATTCTGGCTGCAGCAACGCTGATTGTTTTGCCGTTAGTGCCTAATGAACTTGTTGGACCTTTTGATGCAATTAACCCGAGAAATTTATGGTTAATTGTAATATTTGTGATGTTTATTGGTGCGCTTGGTCACATTGCGTTGCGCTTACTTGGCAGCAAGGCTGGATTGCCTATCGTCGGGTTGGTGTCAGGTTTTATATCAAGTATTGCCACAATCGGTGCCATGGGGGAACGTGTCCGCAAAACACCGGATTTGATGAGTACGGCTGTGGCAGGCGCCACACTCTCAAGTTTATCTACTATTTTGCAGCTAAGTATGTTGCTGGCGGCAATTCACCCACCTACACTGCACGCACTTATTGTGCCACTAATTTTTGGTGGAGTATCCATTGCAGTTTACGGATTTGCAGTTACGTTAACCTCATTTCATAAAAATGGAACTGAAATGAGCACTCCTAGCCGGTCATTCAGCGTGAAAACAGCAATTATATTAGCGGCTGTGATTGCAGTCGTACTTGTTGCTTCGGCGGCACTTAAGATATGGTTTGGCCAGGCCGGTCTGGTTTTAGCTTCGGGTATGGCTGGACTTGCTGATGTTCACGCCGCTACAATTTCTGTTGCATCGCTTGCGCTGGCAGGTAAACTTGCCCCGGCGAGTGCCGTAATCCCGATATTGGTTGCATTTTCAATTAACGCCAGTTCTAAAGTAGTGGCGGCGGTGATCACCGGGGGTCGAGAGTTTGCCCGTCAGGTGACTTTGGGGTTGGTTATACAAGTTGCTGCGCTTTGGACCGGGTGGTGGTTATTTTAGGTCCGCACATGCAAAAAAGTGTGTACCCCTTGTTCAAATCTGCGCTATCAATAAGCGATGAATATTCGCAATACACGCTGGCGCATGGCAGATATTGGTATCCCTGCTTTATACTTACGTAATCTCTTGTTTTTAATATTGCCATGAATCAGAATCTAAAAGTAATTGTTTGGCCTGCAGTCGCGTTATCAGGTGCGTTTGCTGTGGCTGGGATTGCCCTTAACCGTGGCGAGAGCATTAATGCATTATGGGTCATCACTGCCGCGGTTTGTATTTATGCAATTGCCTATCGCTTTTACTCGGCCTGGATTGCCGCCAAGGTATTGGTGATAGATGAAACGCGCGCTACGCCGGCAGAGCGTCTGGACAATGGCCGGGACTTTATTCCTACCAATAAATGGATAGTGTTCGGCCACCATTTTGCCGCGATTGCAGGTCCCGGCCCTTTGGTTGGCCCGACATTAGCAGCGCAATTCG
>JBAQME010000062.1:0-20695 GCA_049302535.1 Methylotenera sp. | reverse complement strand
GCACGCCAAGCCATTATTACCGACCCGGAATTTCACGGTGGTGACTACTACGCGCATGGTGTCGTGCCTAAACGCGGCCTACGCATAGCACGCATGCTGGGGCATATCACCTACCTAAGTGATGATGCCATGGGCGAAAAATTCGGACGTAAACTCAAGGACACCATCAAATACAGCTTTGATGTGGAGTTTGAGATGGAATCCTACCTGCGCTACCAGGGTGATAAATTTGCAGGGTCATTTGACGCAAACACCTATTTACGTATGACGCGCGCGCTGGATTATTACGATCCTGCACTGGCTTTTGACGGCGACCTAAGCAAAGCCTTGCGTCAAGTTAAGGCTAAATTCCTGGTCTTATCGTTCACCAGTGATTGGCGTTTTTCACCTGCTCGCTCACGCGAGATCGTGAAAGCACTGCTGGATAACGAAAGTACCGTAAGCTATGCTGAAGTGACCGCCGCACATGGCCATGACGCCTTTTTAATGCCGGACAAGCATTATCACGATATTTTACGCACCTACTTAAGCAACATTCAGATTGGTGGCGACCATGCAAGATAATGTAAATATTACAAACTTCAGGCAAGATTTTGCAATAATCGCAAATTGGATTAAATTCGGCTCCAAAGTGCTGGATTTAGGCTGCGGTGACGGTGAGCTATTGCAATTTTTACGCAGCTCGCTTGAAACAAAGGGCTATGGTGTAGAGAAAGATGACACCAACCTGCTAGCCTGCATCCAAGCCGGCACCAATGTCATTCAAATGGATCTGGAAGATGGTTTGTCGGGCTTTGAAGACCTGTCATTCAATACGGTTATCCTTTCGCAAACCTTGCAGGCCATGCACCACACCGAAAGAATCGTGCTGGAAATGCTGCGTGTAGGTGAGGAGGTTATCGTCACTTTTCCAAACTTCGGTTACTGGCGCAACCGCATGCAAATCACCGCAGGGCGCATGCCTGTATCTAAAACCTTACCGTATCAATGGTATGACACCCCTAACGTACATCTTTGCACTATTAATGATTTCGACGAATTTTGTAAAAATCACAGCATTGATATATTGGAACGCAGAGTCATTACCGATGGGAAAGAAGTCACATTTATGCCCAACTTGCTGGGCAGCCTTGCGATGTACCGGTTAAAAGCCAAATAACCGCTTTGCAAACCGCCGCGCAATCGACAATCAGGCAATCGCTCATGAGCAAAAAAATGCTCATTTGTATTTTCACAGGATTCAGTTCAGGTTTACCGCTCTACATTTTAATCAGCCTGCTGCCTGCATGGCTGCGCTCTGAGGGTGTAGACCTTAAATCAATTGGACTATTCGCGCTCATCAATTTACCGTTTACCTGGAAGTTTCTGTGGGCGCCGCTGTTTGACCGCTACACCCCGCCACTGGGACGACGTCGCGGCTGGTTACTGATTTCCCAGCTGTTACTGCTGATTTCCATCCCTATCTTTGGCGTGTTTAACCCCAAACTGGATATTTGGACCATTGCTTATTTAGCCACTGTGGTTGCGTTTTTTAGCGCATGCCAGGATATTGTATTAGATGCCTATCGTCGCGAACTGTTAATTGATGCTGAATTAGGTTTGGGCAATGCTGTTCATGTGAATGCATACAAAGTGGCAGGCCTGGTGCCCGGCGCGCTCTCGCTCATTTTGGCTGACCATATGCCCTGGAGTAGCGTATTTATTATCACAGCACTTTTTATGCTGCCGGGGTTAATCATGACTTTGCTGGTAACTGAGCCGCTGCTGAAAAATGGCGCGCCCAAAACCTTAAAAGCCGCAGTGGTAGAACCATTTAACGAATTTATCGGCCGCAATGGGTTGAATGCCGCTTTAGTGATTCTTGCATTTATCTTTCTCTACAAACTAGGTGACAGCATGGCGACAGCGCTGGCCACACCTTTTTATCTCGACATGGGATACAGCAAAACGGAAATTGGCCTTATTGCCAAAAATGCAGGGCTTTGGCCTAGCGTCGTTGGCGGCCTGCTCGGCGGCGCATGGATGATCAAGCTTGGCATCAACCGTTCACTTTGGGTATTTGGCGTGGTGCAGATGATTGCCATTTTAGGCTTTGCCTGGCTCGCCACTGCATCACATAATCTGGCGCTGCTGGGCCTTGTCATTGGTGTTGAGGCTTTTGGCGTGGGCTTGGGCACCGCGGCATTTGTGGCGTATATCGCGCATACAACGCACCCGCTCTATACAGCCACGCAATTTGCTTTATTTACCAGCCTTGCTGCTGTGCCACGCACCTTTGCCAACGCAGCCACAGGCTATATGGTTGAAAACCTGGGCTGGCTGCGCTTCTTCATACTATGCTTTATCTTGGCCGTGCCCGGAATGCTGCTGTTGATCAAAGTCGCCCCATGGAATGAAACTAAAAAAACCGTGGACGCTTTGTAAGACTCAAACTGCTGCAACGACCTGCCCCATTTCTATCCTGCACTCCCGATATTGAGAATTCCTGCAACTGAGCTACCTATCGGGCAGCGCTGCTTGCCCGGCATGCACAAATTCTACTCGCGTAGCTTCAATATCGCCTAGCTGCACGGAACGCATGCCGGCATTGGGTTCTGCCTCGGCATCCGTTGCCAGCAGCGGCCCTAGCGCCTCAATGGTTTGCGTCGGTTCCCCTGCAAGTTTCCGGGTGTAATGTATAGATTGATATAGGTCTTTTTCCCAGCCATCACTATTCTCATTCTCTACTATAAACTCCAGGGACTGGGCAATCTCTGCTTTTGTAAAGCCCATAGCCTCCAGCAAGACGATCGAGATATCGTCCGACTCAGTCAATTGGCTAGGCTTGATTCTGGATAATGCCACTTCTGAACCCAAATAAGAAGTTACAGTTGAAGCTGTACTGGTCAAGACACTGGTCGCGGATGTGGCCTGCGCTGCGGCACTGGATGCACTCAATATACTGACAGCAGGGAACAGAACACCGGAAAGCAAACTAAATAATATTTTAGTCATTGCGTTACTACTGTGGTGGCGTGCAATTACATGGCCCATTTCACGCGCAACCAAAAAAGCCATCGCTTCTTCACCTAAATCCAGATTCTGCACGCTACGGAAAATAACCACTTTTCCGTTTGCATTAGAAGCGCTTCCTATACCTTTTTTGTCACTCACCATGAATTCAAAATTGGGTATTCTCTTTTTCAACTCCGGATAAATCACATAAGCCAATTGCGCCAGGCGCTGACCCAAAACTTGCACTTCCGCATCAAAAACCTGATTTGCCAGACAGACATCACCGCTACAGGCCTGCCCATCAGGCTTGCTGGCAAGACGCAAGCGCATATCAATATCAGAATAGACATGACTGATGCCTTCGATTGGGTCAACGCTGCGGAGGATCGCATTGGCTGCAGGCACAACCTGACCTGCCGCAAAAGCCTGGGGCATATAGACACCTGCTGCAACACAAACGGCCCAATATGAATAATGAATATTCAAGTACCTAACCTATTGAAAGAAAAGGTGTTTTAAAAGTACTTCTCAGCTACACATTAGAACACATAATCCACAATAAGTGGGGCATGATCACTGAAACGCTCGTCCTTATAAACGCTTGCAGCATGCGCCCTGCTTGCCAGCTCCGGCGTTGCTATCTGGTAGTCAATCCGCCACCCGACATTCTTTGCCCATGCCTGGCCGCGATTGCTCCACCATGTATAACAGGCATCTGTAGTGTCAGGATATAGCCTACGATAAACATCCACCCATCCTACCTCATCAAACAGTGTTGTCATCCAGACGCGCTCTTCAGGCAGAAAACCGGAATTCTTGCGATTGCCTTTCCAGTTTTTCAGGTCTGCTTCCTTGTGTGCAATGTTCCAGTCACCGCAAATGGCGACATCGCGACCGCTTTGTTTTAGCGCTTGTAATTGCGGCATGAAACGCTCCATGACATTAAACTTGAAAGCCTGCCGCTCTTCGCCACTTGAACCGGAGGGGAGATAAAGTGACACCACGCTTAGATTCCCAAATTGCGCCTCAATATATCGCCCCTCGCTATCTATATCCGCCATACCATGGGCATGACCCAGATTTGAATTGCCCAACCCCTCAATAATTGCATCCGGCTGCACTTTTGTATAAATCCCTACACCGCTATAGCCTTTTTTCTCTGCGTAATGAAAATAGCCAAAATAGCCTTCTGGGTTCAGCATCTCCGCCGTCATGTCAGAAACTTGCGCCTTGATTTCCTGCATACAGATAATGTCCGCATCCTGCTTTTTAAGCCATGCGTAAAGACCTTTATTAGTGGCAGAGCGTATGCCATTTAAATTTAACGATATAATCTTCAAAACTTTATCCCTGATTAACAATAGACAGATATTATGACCCAGCAACCAGATCAATTTAGACAAGAGTTTATCGCATTTGCGATTCAAAAAGAGGTTTTACGCTTTGGTGAGTTCACAACTAAAGCCGGACGATTAAGCCCATATTTCTTTAATGCCGGATTATTCAACGACGGCGAGAGCTTGATGAAACTCGGCGAGTTTTATGCCGAAGCGATTAAAAACTCCGGTATCCAATTTGATATGTTGTTTGGCCCGGCCTACAAAGGCATTACATTAGTAGCAAGTATTGCCATCGCATTTGCCAAAAATGGTCACAATTTACCCTATGCCTACAACCGTAAAGAAGCCAAAGATCATGGCGAAGGCGGCGTCATCGTAGGCAGCCCGCTAAAGGGTAGAGTTCTCATCATTGATGACGTAATTTCGGCAGGAACCTCCGTGCGCGAATCCGTAGAGCTTATTAAAGCCAACGGCGCCAGTGCCTGCGGTGTCGCCATTGCAATCGACAGGCAGGAAAAAGGTTTAGGTGAATTATCTGCAGTACAAGAAGTCGTTAAAACCAACCAGATACCCGTTTGCGCGATTGCGAACCTGAATGATTTATTGAATTATTTGAAAAATCAACAAAACATGGCGCAAAATTTGCATGCAGTTGAAGCATATCGCCAAAAATACGGCGTAGTTTAATGTTTGCCGGCACCTGGACTGTGCACGGTAACAGGAAGGGTCGCTTAAAACACAATGTTGCAAAAAACTGGAATAAGCATTGAAAAATCGAAGCAATCAAGCACTCAGTGCCTAGCTATTCAAAAGCCAACTAACCTCTACTTGCAGATTACGTTGACATTGGGTCTATTTACCTTGCTATGCTTCGCCCAGCTTACACACGCTGAGAGTCCCACCCGTATCGTCAAGTGGAAAGATGAGAATGGAATGACACACTACGGTGATAAAATCCCTCCTCAGTACGCCAACCGCGAAAATACGGTCATCAATAAACAAGGGGTCACCGTAGAGCGTAACAAACCAACTAACTCTCAAACACAAGCACTGGATCTTGAGAAATTAGAGCAGAATAAAAAAGACAAAGTATTGCTTGGTGCATATACGAATGCAAATGAAATTGATTTGGCCCGAGATCGTAATTTACAGCCCGACTTGATTACACTTGAAAATCTGCAACAGGATAAAGCAAATGGTCAAAAAAAATTAATCAAAATCAACAGCCTGGCTGACAGTTACACCAAAAGTAAAAAACCGGTTCCTGCAGACGTAGATACAGATATTAAAATCAATAAGGCGGCGATAGCAAAAATAGACCAGCAGATTGGTGAACGTCAAAAGGCGATTGAAAATACACGCAAACGTTTTGATGAAGATAAAAAACGTTATCTGTTACTCAAAGGCCAAGGTAATAACACACCGACTGAGGCTCCCGGCGCAGTTAATTCAGTAAAACCGGCAAGTGTATCCGCCGGCCCCACCAATTAACAAACCAACTGAAATGGCAACATTAACTAACCGTTAATACTAACCGTCTTAAAATCTAAGCGCTAGGCACCCAATTTTCTCTTTAACATTTCATTGACCTGTGCAGGGTTAGCTTTGCCTTTAGAGGCTTTCATTGCTTGCCCTACCAGCGCATTGAATGCTTTTTCCTTACCGGCTTTAAATTCTTCAACCATGGCGGCGTTGGCGGCTAAGACTTCATCAATAATCGCTTCTATCGCACCGGAATCTGAAACCTGTTTCAGGCCTTTAGCCTCAATAATCGCATCCACTTCACCTTCACCTGCCCACATGGATTCAAATACCTGTTTTGCAGCATTATTTGAAATGGTGTTATCCATAATACGTTTGAGCAAGTTCGCTAATTGTGCAGCGGTTACCGGTGATTCCGTGATCGCTTTTTCTTCTGCATTCAATTTTGCAGATACTGCTCCCATCACCCAGTTGGCTGCTGGTTTTGCATCTGCGCCCGCCTTAACCGTAGCTACAAAATAATCTGCGACATCACGGCTGGCTGTAAGCGTCGCAGCATCATAGCTGGTTAAGCCATATTCCGCCTCGAAGCGCGCTTTCATTGCCTCCGGCAATTCCGGCATTTGCGTTTTCACTCGTGCTTTATCAGCCTCAGTGATTTCTAACGGCAACAAATCGGGGTCAGGAAAATAACGATAGTCGTTCGCTTCCTCTTTACTGCGCATGGCGCGTGTTTCACCAGTGTCAGGGTTAAACAGCACAGTGGCCTGCTGGATCGTTCCGCCGTCTTCCAGTGTTTCTATCTGCCAGCGTGTCTCAAACTCAATCGCCTGCTGCATGAATTTGAATGAGTTGAGGTTCTTGATCTCGCGGCGCGTACCGAGTTTATCGCTGCCTTTTTTGCGTACAGATACGTTCACATCGCATCTGAAGCTGCCTTCCTGCATGTTACCGTCGCAAATACCGATCCATTGCACCAGTTCATGCAATTTTTTCGCATAAGCAACCGCTTCTGCAGCAGAGCGCATATCCGGTTCAGTCACAATTTCCAGCAATGGTGTACCGGCACGGTTAAGGTCGATACCGCTCATCCCCTCCACAGCACCATGCACGGATTTACCGGCATCTTCTTCCAAGTGGGCACGCGTGATATTGATGACCTTTTCATACGCCGGATTTTTGCCTACTGCCGGCACCTGGATAGTGACTGCACCTTTACCCACTACAGGCAGTTCATACTGGCTGATCTGATAGCCTTTGGGTAAATCCGGATAAAAATAGTTTTTACGCGCAAACACGGAACGTGGTGCGATTTCAGCGTTCACTGCCAAGCCAAATTTAATCGCACAGTTCACTGCTTCTTTATTCAACACCGGCAAAACACCCGGTAACGCGATGCTCACTTCACAAGCCTGCGTGTTAGGCTCTGCACCAAAAGCCGTTGATGCGCCTGAAAATATTTTTGTTTTTGTTTGCAGCTGGGTGTGAGTTTCCAGCCCGATAACGACTTCCCATTCCATTATGCTAGACCTTCTGGCATGCGCGTATGCCAATCTGTTACTTGTTGATATTGGTGTGCCACATTCAGCATGCGAGCTTCATCAAAATAATTACCGATAATCTGCAAGCCTACGGGCAAAGCTTTACCATCGTCACCGGCACTAAAGCCCGCTGGCACGCTCATACCCGGCAAGCCAGCCAGGTTGGTCGAGATGGTGTAGATATCCTGCAGGTACATAGCCACAGGATCATCTACTTTTTCACCTGCTTTAAATGCAGTAGAAGGGGCAGCCGGCCCCATGATCACATCACATTTTTTGAATGCCTCTACAAAATCCTGCGCGATCAAACGGCGAATTTGTTGGGCTTTCAGGTAGTACGCATCGTAGTAACCTGCGCTCAGAACATAGGTGCCGATCAATATACGGCGCTTCACTTCCGCACCAAAACCCTCGGCACGGGTTTTACAGTACATATCCATCAAATCCGTATAGGATTCTGTACGGTGCCCGTAACGCACGCCATCATAACGTGACAGGTTGCTCGAAGCCTCGGCTGGAGCCAGTACGTAATACACGGGGATAGACAAGCCCGTATTCGGCAGGGAAATCTCAACGATTTCAGCACCAAGCTTTTTATATTCTGCAATCGCAATTTCAATCACTTTACCAACGCCGGCATCTAACCCATCGGCAAAGAATTCTTTCGGCAAACCGACTCTTAAGCCTTGCAATGGTTTATTTAAATCACGGGTGTAGTCTTCTTTTTCACGATTCAAACTGGTGGAATCACGTTCATCAAAGCCCGCCATCACGTTCATCATCAGCGCACAATCTTCTGCCGACTTCGCCATTGGCCCTGCCTGATCAAGGCTGGAGGCAAAAGCAATCATGCCGTAGCGTGATACCACGCCATAAGTTGGTTTCAACCCGGTAAAACCACACAACGATGCCGGCTGACGGATGGAACCGCCGGTGTCAGTGCCGGTTGCTGCTGCACACAGACGTGCCGCGACTGCTGCCGCGCTGCCGCCGCTACTGCCGCCAGGTACGCGGGTGTAATCCCATGGGTTTTTTACACCGCCAAAATAACTGGTTTCGTTGGATGAACCCATGGCAAATTCATCCATATTGGTTTTACCCAAATTCACCGCGCCTGCAGCATCAAACTGTGAAATCACGTGCGCATCATAGGGGGCAACAAAGTTTGCCAGCATTTTTGAACCGCATGTGGTCTTCCAACCTTTAGCGCAAAAAATGTCCTTTTGCGCTAAAGGTATACCGGTCAACGGCTCTGCATTACCAGATGCGATACGGAGATCGGCCGCTTTTGCCTGTGCCAGTGTTTTATCCTGATCCAACGCGATATAGGCATTAATATCAGGGTTAAGTGTATCAATCCGATTAAGGAACGCCTGCGTCAACTCAACGCTGGAAACCTCTTTTTTGGCCAGCATCTGGCCAAGTGTTTTTAAGCTGCTGTTAATCATATTGCGCTTACTCGATTACTTTAGGTACAAGATAAAGGCCACTGTCTACAGCTCGTTCGGTCGAGCCATTACCAAGAGCTGGCGCATTTTTTTGAAATTCTTCACGCTGATTGGTTTTAGTTACTACATCTTCACGCAAGCGCTGTACGACATCCTGTGAATGTGACATCGGCAAGATGCCCTCGGTATTCACGGCTTGCATTTGCTCGATTAAACCTAAAATCCCAGTGAGTTTAGTGAGCGTTGCCGCCGCCTCACTATCGCTCACTTCAATGCGCGCGAGATGCGCAATTTTTTTAATATCTTCAATACTCAGTGCCATGCTTCAATAATCCGAAATGATAGTGGGAGCAATTTGATGATTTCAGAATCAAATCATTCATTTTAAAAAACTTTGTGACAGACTTAACGATGAAATTAAGTTGCACTTTCATCTTATTTTTCCGATACATCTTAATTTTTCCGATGCATCTTAATTTTCAACAAGATATGCGGTATTATACCCTGATTTCAGGTGCGCTTTAATCGCTCAAATAGATTAAGCTTGCAACCGGCTATTACAAAAGTATTAACTTCAGGAAAAACATAATGTTCGGCTCTATAAGTAGTTATTTTTCAAATGACCTTGCTATTGATTTAGGTACGGCAAACACGCTCATTTACTCACGTGGCAAAGGTATTGTTTTAGACGAGCCCTCAGTGGTCGCAATTCGCCTTGAGGGAGGGCCTAGCGGCAAAAAAATTCTGCTGGCAGTTGGCGCAGAAGCCAAAGGCATGCTCGGACGTTCACCGGCCAATATTCAAGCGATTCGTCCGATGAAGGACGGCGTGATTGCCGACTTTACCATTACCGAGCAAATGCTCAAATATTTTATCCGCCGCGTACATGACTCGCGCTGGTTCTCACCTAGCCCGCGCATTATCATCTGCGTGCCGGTTGGCTCAACACAAGTTGAACGCCGTGCGATTAAAGAATCTGCTGAACGTGCCGGTGCCAAGCAAGTGTTTCTTATTGAAGAACCAATGGCGGCTGCGATTGGTGCAGGCATGCCGGTTGCCGAGGCAACCGGTTCAATGGTGGTAGATATTGGTGGCGGTACGACTGAAGTCGGTGTCATTTCACTGGGCGGTATCGTGTATGCCAAGTCTGAGCGTGTAGGTGGCGATAAATTCGATCAGGCAATTATCGATTACATCCGCCGCAATTACGGCATGCAAATTTCCGAGCCTACCGCCGAAGCCATCAAGAAAAAAATCGGTTCCGCATTCCCGGGATCCACCGTGCTGGAAATGGAAGTCACCGGACGCAATCTGGCAGAAGGCTTGCCACGCAAGTTTACCATTTCAAGTAACGAGATTTTAGAAGCACTTACCGAGCCACTGAATGCAATTGTAGGTGCGGTAAAATCAGCACTTGAACAAACGCCTCCGGAACTTGGCGCTGACATTGCCGAAAAAGGCATGGTACTCACTGGCGGCGGTGCCTTGTTACGTGATTTGGATAGGCTGCTGGTGGAAGAAACAGGCCTGCCCGTCATCGTTGCGGAAGACCCACTCACATGCGTCGCACGTGGTTGTGGTCGCGCGCTCGAAGAAATGGATAAATTAGGCAGTATATTTGCCTATGAATAATTAATTCATCAAGAATTCAAATAATAATCCGTTATTTAATTATTAGATTTTAGGCCGTATTTAAGCGGCCTAAAATTTTTGTACTAAATACAGGGATAATTGAGATTCTATATATTCATCAATGATGCAAGGTATTCACCACAATTTTGATCAGCAACAAGCCCCGGCATTTTTTGCTCGCGGGCCCAGCCCCTTGGCGCGCCTGGCATTTTTTACGGCACTATCATTAGCACTGATGGCTACCGATTCACGCTTGCAATATCTTGCAAATGTACGTGAGAACTTAATGACACTATTGCATCCGTTACAAATCATTGCCAATACACCTTCCCAGGTTTACCGGTTTACTAGCGAATACTTCTCAACACACCATTACCTGCTCAATGAAAATGAGCGCCTAAAAAAACAAGCGCTAAAGCAGGATATCGCATTGCAGCGACTCAATCTTCTCACCCTTGAAAATGCGAATTTACGCGATTTACTGCATGCCAGCAAAACGCTAGTTGAGACCAGTACTTTGGGAGAGATTATGCATGTAGGTCGCGACCCTTTTACTAAAAAAATCGTTGTCAACCGCGGTGAAAATCATAACATTGTTACCGGAGCCGCCGTCGTGGATGCAACGGGCGTTATTGGACAAGTCACACGCACCTATCCATCCAGCAGTGAAGTCACTCTGATTACCGATAAATCTCTTGCCATACCAGTCCAAATAGAGCGTAACGGCTTGCGCGCTATTGCATTTGGCCACGGCCGCGATAACACACTGGATTTACCCTATTTACCGGCAAACGTTGACATACGCCGCGGTGACAAACTAGTAACCTCTGGCATAGATGGCGTATATCCAGCGGGACTGGCTGTGGCCACGGTTTCAGAAATGAGAACTACGCCGGACTCGCCTTTTGCCCGTATCGTTTGCATACCAACCGGTGGCATAGAAAACCACAGGCAAGTCCTCTTGGTGAGTATTCCGCACACTGAGTCAGAAACAAGTGACGGTAACGCCAATAGCGAAAAAAACAAATTATCATCAGCCGTCAAGCCCGGCACTGGCAATCTAATACCTGCGAACAACCCAAGTGCAAATCCAGTTCAAGATCAGTCTAAAAAAACAAACCAAGGCATTGTAGAGAAAAATCCGCAAAAACCACTGCCTAATAATCAGAGCAACCCGAATGCACCTGAGTAAACTCAAATCAATTTACTTATCGCTATTAGTGGCATTTGTCTGCCTGCTATTTCCATGGTCAGGCCTTGCCCTTACCTTGCGCCCAGACTTCATGTTACTGGTAATTATATTTTGGCTACTACGCGCGCCCAATCAATGCAGTGTTGGAACTGCATGGTTTATGGGCTTGTGGGTTGATTTAGCTACTGGTGGCATATTTGGTCAATATGCTTTGGCTTACACGGTGACAACTTTTTTCGCTGTTATTTACCAGCGCCGTCTGGTGTTATTTAATAGCACGCAACAGTTAGTCTATGTTTTTTCATTACTGTTTATGTCACAACTCATTTTACTCATACTCAAAACATTTTCCGGCAAAGAGTTCTTGGGTTGGTCATATTTCCTGCCTAGTATTACCGGTGTTCTAGTGTGGCAAATTGCGGTCACCTTCGGCTTGAATACCGGTAGACATTCTCGCGGTCAATGATTTAAGTATGGGTGCAGAACTTAAAAACTATCTTCACGAGCAATATTATTTCAGGCTCCGACTAGGCTTTGCTGCGCTGGCAGTATTGAGTCTGTTTGCGTTACTTGCCTTTCGCTTTTCTTACCTGCAACTCAAGCAGTATGAACACTACCAAACACTTGCCGAAAATAATCGCATCTCACTGGTACCGATCATTCCCAATCGCGGGTTAATCATTGATAAGAATGGCGTCATACTGGCACACAATTTTTTTGTTTACACCCTGGAAATCACTCCTGCAAAAATAAAAAACCTTGAAGAAACAATTACAGAATTAAGCCAATTGGTAGAAGTAAGTTCGCTTGATCGCAAGCGCTTTAAAAAATTTCTTGAGCAAAGCCACAGTTTTGAAAGCATTCCAATTCGCACCCATCTCAACGAGATTGAAGCTGCCAGATTTGCAGTGAATCATTACCGGTTTCCAGGTGTGGAAATTAAATCCCGCCTGTTCCGGCATTATCCGTTGGGTAAACTTGGTTCACACATGGTGGGTTATATTGGCCGGATTAATGACAAAGACCTGGAAAACCTGGAAAAATCCGGGAATCTTTCCAACTACAAAGGCTCCGATCATATCGGCAAAAGTGGACTGGAGCAATTTTATGAGAAATACTTACATGGCACCACCGGTCTTCAACAAGTAGAGATTGATGCAGATGGTCATGCGGTGCGTGTGCTTTCAAGCAGCCCGCCAATTCCGGGTGACAACATTATTCTGTCAGCCGATAGTAAACTGCAGGAGATTGCTGAAACGGCATTTGGTGAACGCCGAGGCGCACTGGTTGCGATTAACCCAAAAACCGGCGAAGTTTTAAGCTATGTTAGCCAACCTACGTTTGACCCTAACTTGTTTGTTGACGGTATCGATGCGGATAATTGGAAACAGCTTAACGAATCACTGGATAAACCCCTGATTAACCGTCCATTACGCGGCGTCTATCCACCTGGTTCTACATTTAAACCTTTTGTGGCGCTCGCCGGATTAGAGGCCGGTAAGCGCACACCTCCTTTTTCGATTCATGACCCTGGTTATTATGCCTTACCTGGCAGTAGTCACCGCTATCGCGACTGGAAGCCGGGCGGGCATGGCACGGTTGATATACAAAAAGCAATTACTATTTCGTGCGATACGTTCTTCTACGGATTGGCGATGGAGCTGGGCATAGATAACCTGACTGCATTTGTACGCCATTTTGGCTTTGGTAGAAAATCAGATTTTGACATCAAAGGCGAAATCGAAGGTTTACTACCAACGCCGGAATGGAAAATGCGACGCTTTAAACAACAATGGTACCCTGGAGAAACGGTCATTGTAGGCATCGGGCAGGGTTATACCTTAGTAACACCTTTACAATTGGCGCAAGCTACAGCAATTTTAGCCAATAACGGTGTTGCCATGAGGCCACACCTGGTTACGCAAATTCAGAATGCGCTATCAGGTAAAAATCAAATTATTGCCCCTATAGTGCAAGATAAAATTGAACTCAACCCTGGTAATGTAGAAATAGTTAAACACGGTATGACTGATGTAACCCTGCCAGGCGGCACCGCAGCAAGTGTAGGCGCTAACGCAGGTTATGCGATTGCCGCAAAAACCGGCACGGCACAAGTCATTGGCATTAAGCAGAATGAAAAATATAATGAGCACAACATTGATGAACGCCATCGTGACCATGCTTTATTTATTGCTTACGCCCCTGCTGAAGACCCTCAAATCGCGCTGGCAGTTATTGTTGAAAATGGCGGGCATGGCGGCTCTGCAGCAGGCCCTATCGCTAGAAAAGTGATGGATTACTACCTGCTGGGGAAATTACCTGCGGCTGAACCTGTAAAAGCTGATACAAAATTACCCAAAAACACAAACGGAACTGCCACTATCCCCGAAGAAGAACTACATGATTAGCAGACTACTCCATCATTTAGTTAAACATATCGATGCCTTCTTAATGGTATGTTTGTTTTTTGCCTTATTAATTGGTTTATTTGTGCTTTATAGTGCATCGGGGCAAAATATTGAACGCGTGTACGCGCAATGCATCAACATGATAGTGGCATTAAGCGTGATGTGGGTGGTGGCTAACATATCACCGCAAAAACTTGAGCGCGTAGCGCTGCTTCTTTATGTGGTTGGGGTACTGCTGTTAATCGCAGTCGCGTTATTTGGTTCTATTAGCCATGGTGCGCGCCGCTGGTTAAATATAGGTTTTACGCAAATCCAACCTTCAGAACTGATGAGAATTGCCATGCCGATGATGCTGGCATGGTATTTTTCTACGCGCGAAGGTAAACCAAGTGCTGCAAACTTTGTTATTGGCGGCGTGTTACTGGCTATCCCTATTGCACTCATTACTAAGCAGCCCGATCTGGGCACTGCCTTGCTCATTGCATCATCAGGCTTTTATGTACTTTTTTTGGCGGGTCTTAGCTGGCGGTTTTTATTGGGCGCCTCAGTATCTTTACTGGCACTCATGCCCGTTTTCTGGTCGCTGCTGCATGACTACCAAAGAAAACGCATTGAAATTTTATTTGACCCGACACAAGATCCGCTTGGTGCGGGGTACCACACCATACAGGCAATCATTGCCATTGGCTCTGGCGGTACGGCCGGAAAAGGCTGGTTAAACGGGACACAAACGCAACTGGATTTTTTACCGGAACGCACGACTGATTTTATTTTTGCAGTATTTAGCGAAGAATTTGGCTTTTTAGGTAATATGTTGCTACTTGTGCTTTTTAGTCTCATCATTATGCGCGGACTGATGATTGCTTCACAGGCGCAAAGTACGTTCTCCAGGCTATTGGCTGGCAGTATCACGCTCAATTTTTTCTCTTACGCCTTTGTCAACATGGGCATGGTCAGCGGAATTCTACCTGTAGTAGGTGTACCATTGCCCTTGATTAGTTATGGCGGTACTTCTATGGTAACGCTATGTTTAGGTTTTGGTATTTTAATGAGTATACATACACATAAAAAATTAGTTGCAACCTAAAACATGTATCAAAAATGTATAGATACTTTCAGAGGTGATTGAATGTTTAACATTAAACAATGTATTGTCTTACTATGCATCACGCTAGTTACAGCGTGTGGCGGTAAATCTGCAGTAAAACCTGACGCTGGTACACTACCATCCGCACAAACAAGTCACAAAAGTCTCAAATCATCCAGTGGCAAAGGTGGCTATTATTTAGATGATGGGCCAGGCGACGATACGCCAGCCGACATCGATAGCATTCCGGATGCCCAGCTCAAAACCGAAACGCCACTAACACGCGCTAATATGCCTTACTCTGCTTTAGGTAAAACATATACGCCTATGACCAGTTACGCCCCTTACACCAGGCAAGGTGTTGCATCATGGTATGGCAAGCGTTATCACGGTAAAAAAACATCCAGCGGTGAAGTTTATGATATGTACGCCATGTCCGGCGCGCATACCACGTTACCTATCCCCAGCTATGTCAGAGTAACAAACCCGGCAAACAAGCGTTCAGTCATCGTACGCATTAACGATAGAGGTCCATTCAAGCATGACCGTTTGATAGATTTATCCTACGCCGCAGCTTATAAATTGCGTTTGACTTCACAGGGTAGCGGCTTGGTTGAAGTCGAATGGATTGATACCAGCCCGGAGGCTCTGCAAAAAATAGCTAATACGCGCGTAACGGAGTCGACAAATGCTGTGGAAACCATTCCTGCCACCTATGCAGAAACATCAAATCCCGCGGCTAAAAACAATACGGAAATCAGCTATGCATCCTATTACGTACAAGTAGGAGCGTTCAAAAACGAGCTCAATGGCGATCTTTTACAAAAGAAAATCCTGGGGCTTGATCTTGCCGGCGATGCCGCAGTCACTAACGTGTATAATAATGGTCTTTATCGCGTGAAACTGGGTCCTTTCGGTACCCGGAAAGAGGCTGACGCCTCCGCCAATAAAGTTCGTAAGCAATTAAACATGTCAGCAGTCGTTACCAATCAGTAATCATTCATAAAATCGTACACAAATGATCAACCATCAGTTTTTAGCTCGCACTATCAGTATTATTTCTACATCCACCTTAGGCGCGGCCTTAGCCTTTGGCCAATTAGCCCATGCCGCTAGCGCACAAATCGCGCCGCCTCCCAGCTTGGCAGTCAAGGCCTATTTACTCAAAGACTTTAACAGCGGCCGCGTCATTGCCGTTCAAAATGCCAATATGCGTGTTGAACCTGCCTCACTTACCAAAATAATGACCGCCTACTTAAGTTTCAAGGCACTTAAAAATGGCCATCTGCAACTCACTCAAACATTACCCGTTAGTGTAGCCGCCTGGAAAGTTGAAGGCTCTAAAATGTTTATTGAGCCAAACAAGCCTGTAACGGTCGACGAACTGTTGCACGGCATGATCATTCAATCCGGCAATGATGCATCGATTGCGCTTGCAGAAGGTATTGCAAGTTCAGAAACACTTTTTGCCGGCATGATGAATAAAGAGGCACAACGTCTGGGCATGAAAAATACGCATTACATGAATGCCACAGGCCTGCCAGACCCGCAGCATTACACCACCGCCGAAGACTTGGCGATTCTGGCAAGCGCTTTGATACGCGACTTTCCTGAACAATACAAACGTCTATATTCTGTTAAAGAGTACAGCTACAATAATATTACGCAACCCAACCGCAACCGCCTATTGTGGCTAGACCCTAATGTGGATGGCATGAAAACCGGCCATACCGAATCTGCCGGTTATTGTTTAATTTCTTCTGCCAAACGTGATAGCACACGCCGTATATCTGTAGTGCTGGGCGCACCTACGGATGCTGCACGTGCTACAGAAAGCCAAAAGTTACTCAATTACGGATTCCAGTTCTTTGATTCCACATTGGTTTACAAGCAAGGACAAAATATCAGCCAGCTAAAAGTCTGGAAGGGAAGCGAGAATCAAGTTGCCTCGACAGTGGCGGATGATTTATTCCTGACTTTGCCTAAAGGTGAATATGCCAACGTCAAGGCGGTTATCTCAAGTACGCAACCTTTGATTGCCCCCATCAAAAAAGGACAGATCATCGGTAATGTAAAATTCATACTGGATGGCAAAACTATCGATCAGCGCGCTTTAGTTGCTGCGAAATCTGTTGATACTGCCGGTATTTTAGGCCGCGCGTGGGACTCGATTAAATTACTATTACAATAATCTGGTAACGTTATGAGTGACATAGAACCGCATACTGCGCCACCGCTAATAGATTTCCCCTGTAACTTTTCTATTAAAGTGATGGGGGAGACGCATGAAACATTTGCTGCAACTATTGTTGGGCTCATTCAGACAATCATCCCTGCGTTTACTGCAGATCATGTTGAAATGCGCGCAAGTTCTGCCGGCAAATATATCAGTCTCACCTGCACTGTCCATGTGGTTTCTCAAGCGCAGCTTGACGATGTTTATCGCCTATTGAGCGCACATCCTTTGGTAAAATTTACACTCTAACTGTAAGCTAGCAATGCAGCAGCCTTTGATCATTCGGCATTTAGGCATTACAGAGTTTGAAAGCACATGCCAATCAATGCAGCGCTTTAACGCTGAGCGCACCTCCAACACAGCAGACGAACTGTGGCTCACCGAGCATCCGCCGGTTTATTCATTAGGGCTCAATCGCAAGCAGGTCCGCTCACCGGCACGCAACGATATTCCGACCGTTCCTACTGACCGTGGTGGAAAAATCACTTACCATGGCCCGGGGCAAGTCATTATTTACGTGTTGCTGGATCTGACACGCCGCTCACTCAACATCCGCAGTTTAGTCAGTTTGCTGGAAAATACAGTAATAGAATTGCTTGCAGATCATGGGGTTAGCGCAACAGCAAAAAAAGACGCTCCCGGCGTTTATGTGCAGACCAAAAATTCGCAAGAGGCTAAAATTGCATCATTAGGGTTACGCATCAAAAATAATTGCTGCTATCATGGCCTTAGTCTCAATGTGAACATGGACCTGAGTCCATTTGAAGCGATTGATCCCTGCGGCTATGCCGGGCTGAAAGTAACACAAACAAAAGATTTAGGCATTGATGCCTCCCCACAAACTATAGGTGAACTGCTACTTCAAAAGCTCTGCACCAATTTAAATATTTGCATCGGCAAATCACAGACAACACTTAACCGAAATGACAGTGAATAAAACTACCAGCCAGAAAATTGCGGGCGTTAAAGAAATTGACGCGGCAAAGACATCGCGCATTCCAATCAAAATCATTCCGCAGCCGGTTCAGCGCAAGCCGGAATGGATACGCATGAAAGCACCGGACTCTGCACGCTATCAGGAAATAAAACGCGTACTACGTGACAATAATCTGCACACCGTGTGCGAAGAGGCAAGCTGCCCTAATATCGGCGAATGCTTTAGCAGCGGCACAGCAACGTTTATGATTCTGGGTGATATTTGCACACGGCGCTGCCCATTCTGCGACGTTGCACACGGCAAACCATTACCACCCGATGCAAATGAACCCGAAAATCTGGCGCGCACCATCGCACAGATGAAACTCAAATATGTGGTCATCACCAGTGTAGATCGTGATGATTTATTGGACGGCGGGGCACAGCATTTTGTGGATTGCATTCAGGCAGTACGTGCACAATCGCCTGATATCAAAATTGAAATTCTCGTGCCGGATTTTCGTGGCCGGCTGGATGTAGCAATGCAGATTTTAAGCAAAGCGCCGCCTGATATCATGAATCATAACCTGGAGACGATCCCGCGTCTGTACAAACAGGCGAGACCAGGCTCTGATTACCAGAACTCACTCAGTTTATTAAAAAAATTTGGTGAAATGTACCCGCATATCCCTACGAAATCAGGTTTAATGCTCGGACTAGGTGAAACTGACGAAGAAATTTTAACGGTTATGCAGGATTTACGCGCGCACAACGTAAGCATGCTGACGCTGGGCCAATATCTGCAGCCCAGCGTGCATCATTTACCAGTGGCACGTTACGTAGAACCGCATGTTTTTGAAACATTAAGACAAAAAGCGGATGCGATGGGCTTTAATAATACCGCGAGCGGCCCCATGGTAAGAAGTAGTTATCACGCCGATGCGCAAGCACAACAAATAGTTTAAGTTACGCCAGCACTTCTTATAATATAACTTGTGTAAACGCGAGACTTTTTAAAAAGGGTAAATATGGTTCCGCATTTAACAACAGCACTCAACGGCCCACTGCTAAGCTTGGAAAAAAGCATGCTGGACGCCATGCCAAAAATTGAACATTGGTTCCGTACGCAATGGTTAGAGTACGCCGCACCATTTTATGCCTCAGTCGACTTGCGCAATGCCGGCTTTAAACTGGCACCAGTGGATACCAATCTGTTTCCCGGTGGCTTTAATAACCTCAACCCGGAGTTTTTACACTTGAGTGTACAGGCGGCTATGGTGGCTGTTGAAAAAATATGCCCCGAAGCACACCGCTTGCTGATTATTCCAGAAAACCATACCCGCAATACCTATTATTTACGCAACGTAGTGGAACTGGCTAACATACTGAAACAGGCCGGGATGGACGTCAGAATAGGCTCTATTTCACCTGAAATCACAACCCCTACCAAATTTGAAACTCAGGGCGGCCAGACCCTCCTGCTGGAGCCAGTAGTGCGTGTTGGTAACCGTATTAAACTGCAGCAGGCAACCGTAGATGGGCAAACATTAAAAGAATTTGATAGCTGTGCAATTCTGCTCAATAACGATTTATCCGGCGGCATTCCGGAAATCCTTAAAAATCTTGAGCAGGACTTGATTCCCCCGCTCTATGCCGGCTGGAGTACGCGCCGTAAATCGCAACATTTTTCTGCCTACAATCGTGTAATCACAGAGTTTTCTGAATTGATAGGTATTGATGGCTGGTTGTTAAATCCTTACTTTGACACTTGTGGTGAGATTGACTTTAATGCGCGCACCGGCGAGGAATGCCTTGCGAGCAAAGTGGAACAATTGCTCGAAAAAATCAAACTGAAATATGCACAGTATGGCGTCACGCAAGAACCATTTGTAATTGTAAAAGCGGATGCCGGCACTTATGGCATGGGCATTATGACGGTAAAGTCGCCCGATGATGTACGCGACTTGAATCGTAAGACCCGCAACAAAATGTCTGTGGTAAAAGAAGGTTTGCAAGTTTCTGAAGTCATCATTCAAGAGGGTGTCTACACCTTTGAGAGCATTGATGATGCGGTCGCCGAACCAGTAGTGTATATGATGGACCACTTTGTCATCGGTGGATTTTACCGGGTACATACTGAACGCGGCGTAGATGAGAACCTGAACGCACCAGGCTCACATTTTGTGCCGCTAGCCTTTGAAAAGCCATGTACCCTGCCTGATTGCGCGGGCGCACCGGACGCCGCGCCTAACCGCTTCTATGCCTATGGTGTAGTCGCACGTTTAGCATTATTGGCGGCTGCGATTGAATTACAAGAACAAGACCCGCTGAATCAGTAAAACAGGTTCAAAACCACATATGAAACTCGTTTTTATTTTAGATCCGCTTGAAAGCCTGAAAATCTACAAAGATACCAGCCT
>JBAQME010000061.1:0-7962 GCA_049302535.1 Methylotenera sp. | reverse complement strand
GATAGAGCCGATTGCTGAGCGTAATTGACAAGCTGCTGCGCTAGGGTAGCTGGCTGCGGAATTGATTGCGCATCAGCAAAGTTGTGCTGGAGTAACTCGACACTTTGCACGTGAGCACTTACATTTTTGGCACCTTGACCATTTTTGCCACCAAGCGTTGGTTCGCCATGGTTCCCTGAGCCACTCATCAATTACCCTTTTTGCGCCCCGCAGAGGCTTTTATAATTTAGCCAACCTATTACTTTATTAAGCTTTGAATGTCGCCATAATTCCATTATGGAAAATGTGAGGCCTGATGGATGCCGGAAATAGAGGGTCAAAAGTAGCTTAATTTAATTTTTAACTGGTTAAAAATAGTGAAGAACCGGTTTTTTAAACTTTCATGCTGGCCTATACATGCCGCCCTATATGCCGCCCTATATTAAGTACAGCCAGCCAACATCATCAGAGACACCTTTAAAAACTCCAGCTATGGTATTCAATAACTTGCGGCAACAAAGAAGGTAATAAAAGGGGGAAAGCAGGTTATATCCGGGAATGAGGCGTGGTACGCCCATTAAGTGCCCGACTGGGCTGGAAAATCAGATGAGAGTGGCGAGCTTGCCCGCCTTGGTGACCAAGTGGTCATTCAGCCGGTCTGGTTGAGTCCGTGCCGCATTATTATTTGCGCTTGGTTGGATATTTATTCGACGAGATTGTTTCTAATCGCGTAATGCATGAGTTCGGCATTATGGCGCAACTGCATTTTTTCCAGCAACCGTGTACGGTACATGCTGACTGTTTTAGCCGAGAGCACCAGTTTATCCGCTATTTCTCCAACAGAAAGCCCGGAGGCAATCATGGTCAATGTCTGGAACTCACGGTCTGAAAGCGTTTCGTGCGGCGCTTTCTGATGTTCCATGCCGACTTGGTTAGCCAGCATCTCGGCAACTTCCGCAGTGATATACTTTTTACCTTTCGCCACGGTATGAATTGCATTCTCCAGCTCTGATGACGCGCTCTGCTTACATACATATCCGGCAGCGCCTGATTTCAGTGCACGCACTGCATATTGGTCTTCTTTGTGCATGGATAGCATGAGTACTGCGATGCGGCTGTTTTCCCGCTTGATATATTTAAGCGCCTCTATACCACTACGGTCGGGTAACGAAATATCCAGCAACAGTACATCAGCATCTGGCTGGCACCCAAGCTTGATGGCTTCGGCAGCATTTTGCGCCTCCGCGATCACGACAATATCTTTTGTTTCAGCCAGAATCTGCCTGAGCCCGGCTCTCAAAATCGCATGATCATCTGCAATGATGACCTTGATTTTTTTATGCTTTACCATACCCTGCACCTTACTAAACCCTAAGTTACTGTTACAAAAAAAATCTGACGGTGATATAAAAACACCGTATTTGCAATACACTCTTCGAGCCAAATCCTAATACTTCTGCATTGATGTAATGGACTGTATTTTCCGTCAATTAGTAAAAGTCCTGTAAAGATTGATTGTCTTTAAAGATGTTACTTTTACAACCCATGAGCAGTAGTTCTACGGAATACTCAACCGTAGAGACATCATCTATCCCATTTAACGCATGACCCAAACCAAAAAAAACTTGCAGACTTCAAGCGCAAAAAATTTTAAATATTTTTCTAAAAATCGCAATTGTATTTTTGTGCGTTCATTTTAACACAAGCAAATAATGCGCCAGATTGCTGTATCAGTTCAGGCAAAAAATTCCATTGTGAGCTGGCGGCAGCTTGCTTAAGGTTTTTTTTACGTATGGAAGGTACCGATGTACGCACAGCACACAATACCCTGTGCCGCATAAACCAGCTATTTCAAGGAATCATTTACCAGACTCAATCGGGAACCTGATAATGATGACGGTGCCCTGCTTGCCCGGACTGCTGGAATTGGCAATATTAAAACTGCCATACAGTGCAGCCACGCGCTCCTGCATTCCACGCAAACCGAATGAATTAACCTTCAGCATATCGCCGGGCTTAATACCTACGCCATTATCGCTGATCGTCATCACTATTTCATGGGCGCTAGCACTCAAATTAACACTGACAACCGTGGCCTTTGCATGTTTTGCAATATTGGATATGGACTCCTGATAAATACGAAACAGTGCAATCGCCTGATCTGCCGTCACAGGGATCTCTGCTTGGGAGCATGAGAACCGGAAAGCAATGTCCAATTGCTTCTCGAACTCCTTTGATTGCCACTCCAGTGCCGCCACTATACCCAAGTCCAGGATATTCGGCCTTAAGTCACGTGAAATCCTGTGTACCGCCTCAAAAGTATTATCCACGATGGACTCCAGGTTCCGTGCCTGTTCCACCGAGACCTTTTGGCCGGTGCCGAGCTGGTTAATGATGGATGACAAACCAATTTTAATCGCCGTTAAATTGCCACCCAAATCATCATGTATCTCGCGCGAGATCCTGCTGCGCTCCTGCTCTTTAATCTGGTCCATGTGCGCCGACAGTTCAGCCAAGTCACGGCGCGATTGTTCAATTTCATGTTTCTCATTTTTGCTTTGAGTAATATTGGTCATGATACCTTCCCACTGAATCACGCCATTATTGAGCACCCTTGGAATAGACCGCACATTGATCCACTTGGTATCCTGCCAGTCATCAATCCACACCCGCCCCTCCCAATTCAACATGCTCAACTCGATGGTGGATAACTCCAGATGCTTTCGCAACGAGATACGGTCACTTGCATTCATCATCGCATAAAACAGATTAGAGTTCTGTTTCAGCGCTTCGGAACTCAACCCCAATAAAGCTTTGCATCCTTCGCTTAGGTAAACAAAAGTCATTTCACCTTTACGATTAAGCTGGAACTGAAAAACCAGGCCCGGGGTATTGGAAACGATGGCTTGAAAGCGCGACTCGCTCTCGCTCAACGCCCGCATGACCTCTTCTTTAAAGGAGAAATCTTTCTTGATGACCAGGATAAACTCCTGCTGACCGGATTGTATGAGCATGACCCGTAACGGGTCATTATTGATATTGCCGCCGGAAAGCGCCGGATCCTGCAGCAACTCAACAAAGTGCGTCTGATGACGATGGCAGCTCACGTGCTCGTGTAACGTTTGCTGACTGACCCCCAGCAGGCTATCCAGGCTCAGTTGCTTAAGGCCCTGCAGATCACTACCCCTATTTTTCAGAACACTCTCGCTTGCACACACGAGTTGCATGGATGGCACATCAATAAGATACACCTCGTCCGACACCCCCCGCTTCAGAGCATTCAATAATAATCGGCTATCGGCTATTGGGGACAATTCTAGCTACCTTTGTATATTGGGCATAGCACTGCCCTTGGCATAAAACGCGACGCAGAAGTTGATGTGCAAAGCAGGTTAATTGGTGAGGGCTATAAAGCATTAAATGATGATGAATTATTTGATTTATCAGGTAATTATACATTAGGTAAAAAAATCTAAAGTTTTGAATAAAACTCAAGATTTTGAATAAAACTTTTAGAATAGATGCCAAGCCTTAATTAAGTGGGTTTTCATCTGCAATTTAATTAATTTAGTTTGAACTATGTACTTTTTACTTTAATCTACATGATTGTAGTTACAAACACAGCCGTATTTTTTATTCTCTATAAGGATATATGATGAAAACTCTACAAATTTTAACGATAGCCGCATTATTATCAGGTTTGGCTCAAGCCGCCAACGCAGCACAAGATGGTACCAGCGATGATAAAGGTATGATGCACCATCATACCTGGCAGGATGCTGACGCAAATAAGGATGGCGTCATTACCCATGATGAATTCATGTCTGCACACCAGACCCGCTCAGAAGAGATGTTTACAAAACTGGATACGAACAAGGATGGCAAAGTGGATGAAACTGAGCAAAAAGCCATGCAATCCAAATGCGAGCGTCGCCATAACCATAAGTAACGAAATTAAAACCATGAATACCATCGCTAGTGGTTTTTGCTAATTAATACGGGTTAGAGGGTGTATGGAAATTTGCATTACGGTCGTTCATCACTGCTAATGAAACCATAACACCCTCTCCTCTAAAACACGTAACACTTAGTCCCCGCGCGCTTTAAAGGGTGTGCGCTCTTCCAGTTCGCTGGCGTAATCAGCAATGCCTTGCGCTTCCTCATTAACAAACTCCTTTATCGCCTTTGCAAATTCAGGATGTGCAATTTGATGGAATGAGCAGGTTGGTCTTGGTTTAAAACCACGTGCAAGTTTATGTTCCCCCTGCGCCCCGCCTTCAAAATATTCAATCTTTTCAGTGATGCAGAACTCTTGTGCCTGATAATAACAAAGCTCAAAGTGTAAATTAGGAATATATTGCACCGCGCCCCAATAGCGCCCGTATAAAGTGGCCTGATGGTAGATATTCAAAGCAGCCGCCACTGGTTTATCTGCACTATATGCCAAAATCAATAAAACATTTTGCGGCATGCTCCGCCCAATGTGCTGGAAAAATGAAAGCGTCAGATACGGCGATGACCTGTGCTCAAAGTAGGTATTTTCATAACACCGGTAAAAAAATTCCCATTGTTCCGGCGCGATATCAGCGCCTTTTATACGCTGACAAGTGATTCCGGCAGCGGCAACTTTCTTGCGTTCCTGGCGGATTCGTTTACGCTTATCGTGGCTTAGCGTATTTAAAAAATCATCAAAGTGCCGAAAGTTTTCGTTCTGCCATCTGAATTGCACGCCGGTGCGCTGCAACCAGCCAGCTTGCCTGAAAGCATTGGCTGAGTCAGCATCAGGAAATAAGACATGCGTAGATGACAGCTTATGCCGGTGCATGGTCTGCGTCAGCGCTTCTATCATGAGCGCTTGAACTTCAGGCTGCCCGGTCAATAATCTTCGGCTGGTAATTGGCGTAAACGGAATAGCAGACACCAGCTTAGGGTAATACCGCAAACCATTGCGTGTGTAAGCGTCTGCCCACGCCCAATCGAATACATACTCCCCGTAAGAATGACTTTTTACATAAAGCGGCATTGCACCTACCAGATGCTCTTCATCAAACACCAACATGGGACTTGGCTGCCAGCCGGTTCCATCGCCAACCGAACCGGATGTTTCAAGTGCGCTCAAAAAGGCATGACTTAATAGCGGCATATCGCCCGCAAGCGCATCCCAATCGCTGGCTGCGACTTGTCCGACACTATCTATGATTTCAAGTCTTAAATGCATGAATACCTTAAGCGCATGAATAAAGACAAAATGAAAATTAATGGCTACGGGATGACTTTAACACCATTTTCAGACAAATTTGAACTGAAAAATGAGGGGGGATAAGAAAGAAGTGTAGGGTAATGAAAAAGGTAGTTTATGAATTAAAACTACAGCAATTTACAGTGATTTCTTTTTTGAACTATTAATAGCTTGTTTATTTTTAGGCTTGGCAGCAGCGGCAGCAGCTTCTGCCTCCAATAGTTTCTGTTGCTTTTCTTGTTCAAGTACCGCCTCTGCCGCTCTTCTGCGTTCCAGGATACGGGCTTGTGCTTCAACAAGTTCGCTCAAGGAAATCAGGTTGTCCTGATTAGTATCCACGGAGCTAAAGTGCCGGGCAATCTGCGGAAGTTTTTCAGTTGCTTCCTGTCTGTCAAGCGTACTGTCACCGTCCGTGTCAGCCTCAAAAAAACGCGCCTCTATGCTCTCTTGCATGGCGCGACGGCGTTCTTCTATCTGGTCATGGCTGGGGTCAACTGAGCGTGCGTAATCATCCAGCGCCTTACGCAGCTTCTCTCTATGTTCAGGGCTAAAGTTAAGATTGAGCGTTTGCTGCAAACCATCACTTTTAGTTTCGTCTTCCGCTTGCCGGCCTTCATCTGCAATGCGCTTGGGCTTATCAATAGGGGCAACACCATTATTGTTTCTCTCGCCAGCAGTCACGCTGAAAGATAGCCCCAAACCCAGGCACCAAGCTAAACAAGTGTATTTAGTTATCGACATACCGTTTTGCAAAATTAAATTCAAAGAATCAACTTTCCAGTATCTAGACATCTCAATTTTAAGTCGCATAATCATGAAGTACGATTGTTAACTGAATGTTTCATCATGCCACCAAATTGTAAACAATTGTAAATTTATTACCAATTTATCAGGTATCAGGCTAAAAAAAAGACTGTTAGTTTACTACCGGAACATTTAATATTGACTAAAATTAGCATACACTTCACATCCGTTGAAATTTTAATTGTATGACCTAATTTTTCAATATAATTCTATTAAAAATTAGGATTTTAACTAAATTATGACCGATCAAAACAAAAGAATCCTGGTAGTGGATGACGATGTCCGCCTGCGCGAATTGTTACAGCGTTACCTGACTGAGCAAGGTTTTACTGTCAAAGCCGTTGCAGATGCAAAGGAAATGGATGCAACGCTGGCAAATGAATCAATTGATTTGCTTGTGCTGGACTTGATGCTGCCGGGCGAAGACGGTCTGTCTATTTGCCGCAGAATTCGCGGCAGCGGCGCCATGCTCCCCATTGTGATGCTGACAGCGCGCGGCGATGAAGTTGACCGTATTATCGGGCTGGAAATGGGCGCGGATGACTATCTGCCCAAACCATTTAATCCGCGTGAATTATTGGCACGCATTAATGCCGTACTACGCAGGCATGAGCGCCTAGTACCAAGCGCGCCAGCCAGCACCAACGAAAACGTCACTATCGGCGACTTCGTATTCAACGCTTCAACCCGCTCACTTAGCCATCATGGTAGCGCTATTGCCATCACCAGCGGCGAGTTTGCGCTGCTTAAAGTATTTGTTGACCATCCACGCCAGCCATTATCGCGAGACAGGCTTATGCAACTTGCACGCGGGCGCGAACTGGATGTATTCGATCGCAGCATAGATGTACAAGTTTCGCGTTTACGTAAACTCATCGAACCAGACCCTGCTCACCCGCGTTATTTACAAACCATGTGGGGGTTTGGTTATGTGTTCATCCCCGATGGTGAATCTGATCATTAAACCAGGACATTAACAAACCCCGGGCATTAATATTCAATTCTCACTTTTTCAGTATTGATATCTTGTTTTCATTTTTCACCAAACCCTTCTTAGGTTAAGCATTGCGACTGTTACCCAAAACCCTACTTGCCAGAATCATGTTGCTCATCGCCGTACTATTAGCAGTTGGGCAAGTCGCTTCTTTGCGGATTTTTGAATACTTTGAACGCGAACCGCGGGCAGAAGCTACTGCGCTGCAGGCGGTGACCGTCGTGAATTACACCCGCGCCTCGCTTATTGCATCACAAGAAAATCTACGGCTTGCGCTGCTCTCTGAACTCACGGGTAAAGAAGGTGTGCGTATTTATTACGCAGACTTCATGGAAGAAATAGAGCCATTGCCTGATGACCCGTTTATTAAAATGGTGGCTGAAAAAATCCGTGAACGCCTGGGCGCGGAAACCATTATTACGGTAAAACACTATGGCATCGAGGGGCTTTGGGTAAGCTTTGGTATTGGCCAGGACGATTTTTGGGTGGTTATTCCACGTATCCACGTGGAGCGCCCTTTCCCCTGGCAATGGCTGGGCTGGGGGGCATTGGTACTAATACTTTCACTGGCCGGGGGCTATTTACTTGCCGCGCGTATTAACAGGCCGCTTAACTTACTTGTCAGCGCTGCAGACAGGCTGCGTAATGGCGAACGCCCGGAGAAACTGCCTGAAGACAGCGTCACGGAATTGCGTGAGGTCAGCAGCACCTTTAACAAAATGGCTGAGTCACTGGCGGAGCTTGATGCCGAAAGAACCTTGATTTTGGCAGGCGTTTCACATGATATTCGCACCCCTTTAGCCAGACTGCGCCTGTCCGTGGAAATGCTGCCTGATAATGATTGCGGCAGCCTGAAAACCGGCATGATCGAAGATATTGCGGATATGGATAATATTATCCATCAGTTCCTGGATTTTGTGCGCGGGACAGAAGGTGAGCCCACGCA
>JBAQME010000060.1:0-31032 GCA_049302535.1 Methylotenera sp. | reverse complement strand
AGTTACTTTAAGTTTTAATAATCACAAGTATTACTAAAGATAAAATTCATGAGATAGTTACATTAACTAAAAAAGTAAAACTGACATTCATAAAGCAGCTAAAGAATTAGGCTAGGCTGAGATTTTTGAAGTTGAGATAAATTTAAAATAAATTTGAGGTTTGAATGGCAAAAGAAAAAGAAATAAAAAATGAGCCACTAGAAAAGCAACTCTGGAAAGCAGCGGACAAGCTGCGCAAAAACATCGATGCAGCCGAATATAAGCACATCGTACTAGGGTTGATCTTTCTTAAATACATTTCCGATTCCTTCGAGCAACATTTTGCAAAGCTATCCGCAGGTCAAGGTGAATACGTTGGTGCTGACCCTGAAGACAAAGACGAATACGCTGCAGAGAACGTGTTCTTCGTTCCGCAAGATGCGCGTTGGTCATATTTGCAATCACAGGCGAAACAACCAGACATTGGTAAGTTGGTGGATGCCGCCATGGATGCGATTGAAAAAGAAAACGCATCACTTAAAGGCGTGCTGCCTAAAGTATTTGCCCGCGATAACCTGGACCCTGCCAGCCTTGGGCAACTCATTGATTTAGTCGGCAACATTGCCTTGGGTGATGCTAAATCACGCAGTGCCGATGTGCTCGGCCATGTGTTTGAGTATTTTCTCGGTGAGTTTGCGCTGGCAGAAGGCAAGCAGGGTGGGCAGTTCTACACCCCGCGCTCAGTAGTTGAATTATTAGTCGAAATGTTAGAACCCTACCAAGGCAGAGTGTTTGACCCCTGCTGCGGCTCCGGCGGCATGTTTGTGCAGAGTGAAAAGTTTGTGGCAGACCACCAAGGCCGTGTGAATGATATTTCCATCTATGGGCAAGAGAGCAACCAAACCACATGGCGCTTGGCGAAGATGAACTTGGCTATTCGTGGCATTGAAGCCTCTCAGGTGAAATGGAACAACGAAGGCAGCTTTTTAAACGATGCGCATAAAGATGTAAAAGCCGATTACATTATTGCCAATCCTCCATTCAATGTAAGTGATTGGTCTGGTGAGCTACTGCGCACCGATGGCCGTTGGCAATATGGCGTGCCACCCGCAGGCAATGCCAACTTTGCATGGCTGCAACACTTTATCTACCACCTTTCTCCCACCGGACAAGCAGGCGTGGTGCTGGCTAAAGGCGCACTCACCAGCAAAACCAGTGGCGAAGGTGAAATCCGTAAAGCGCTGATTGAACAAGGCAATGTGATTGATTGTATCGTCAACCTACCCGCCAAGTTATTCCTCAATACGCAAATTCCCGCTGCTTTGTGGTTTATGAGCCGCAACCGTACTAACGGAAAATTCAGAAACCGCAGCAAAGAGATATTGTTTATAGATGCCCGCAACTTAGGCCACCTCATCAACCGCCGCACTAAAGAGCTGAGCCGTGAGGACATTAAACTCATTGCTGACACTTATCACGCATGGCGCAATGCTTCAGAGCCTATCTCCCTTCAAATTGAAGAGGTGGCGCATACGGAGACGGGGCTTAAGCCCCGATTCCCTAATCAAGTTGAGAATACCTATCAAGACATTGCAGGCTTTTGCGCATCGGTGCCTTTAGAACGCGTAAAAGAACTCGATTACGTGCTTACCCCAGGCCGTTATGTAGGTCTGCCCGATGATGAAGATGACTTTAACTTTGCCGAGCGTTTTAACACACTAAAGGCAGAGTTTGAAGCGCAGTTGGTGGAAGAAGAAAAACTCAATAAAGCCATTGCAGAGAATTTGGCGAGGGTGAAGCTGTGAGTGAGTGGCGTGATACTAACTTAGGTGAGGTTGTTGAGGTTAAATATGGCAAAGACCATAAACACCTAGCAATAGGCAAAATACCAGCATACGGCAGTGGCGGAGTTATGCGCTTTGTGGATACTGCTCTATATGATGATGAATCAATACTCATCCCAAGAAAAGGCTCTTTGAACAACATTATCTACGAATCAAAACCCTTTTGGACAGTAGATACAATGTTTTGGTCTAAAATCGACAAAACATTAGCGCACCCGAAGTTTCTTTATTATCAGCTCACCGAAATAGACTATATGAACCTAAATGTAGGTTCAGCAGTACCAAGCTTAACTGTGCCAGTCATTAATGCAATCGAAATATCATTACCGCCACTCCAAGAACAAAAAGCTATCGCCTCAGTCCTCAGCAGTTTGGATGACAAAATTGACTTGCTCCACCGCCAAAACACCACCCTGGAACGCATGGCCGAAACGCTGTTTAGGCAGTGGTTTGTTGAAGAAGCGCAGGGGGATTGGGAGGAGATAAGTTTTGGTAAATTTGTGGCGCCAAAAAAAGGGAAAAATATTACGAAGGCGGATGCAATAGATGGTATTTATCCAGTCATTGCAGGTGGTTTAACACCATCATGCTTTCACAATAAATACAATACGAATGCGCCTGTTATTACTATAAGTGCCTCTGGTGCGAATGCAGGTTTTGTTTGTTTGCATCACTCACCAGTTTGGTCTTCGGACTCTTCCTATATTGATGACACAATTACTAAATACGTATACTTTTGCTATGTGTTTTTAAAATATAACCAAAGCATTTTGACTGACAAACAAGAGGGTAGCGCACAGCCTCACATTTACCCAAGCCACATTATGGACTTGGGAGCTTTGAACTATCCTGTACATTTAATTGAAACTTTTGAGAATCAAGTTGAAAGCTTGTTTGAAAAAATTAAGTTAAATCAAAAACAAATCCAAACCCTGGAAAAACTCCGCGACAACTTGCTCCCCAAGCTGATGAGTGGTGAGGTGCGGGTGCTATGAAAGTGGATACGGGGCTTAAGCCCCGTGCCCGAGGTGCGGGCGATTTGATCACGGGAGTGGGGCTTCAGCCCCGCAGTGAATCCAATATGACAGGCGGAACTAAAGTTCCACTTCCACAGGATACATTGGCGGTGACTGGCGAGGCTGAAGCCTTGCTTCCAAAGCATCGCCATTTGCCGCATATTGATTTAGCGGGGCATTATCAATTTATTACGTTTAGAACGTTTGATAGTGTGGATGATTTTGTAAAGAAATTATCCTCAAGCGCTCAATCTAATGCCAAAAAACAATTGGTAGTTGATGCGTATCTTGATCAATCACCCAAGGGCGCTTATCTCTCTGACGAGGTGTTGGATTTTTTATCGGCTTTTCTAAAATCCAAAGATGGTGTTTTGTATGAGCTCGTGGCTTTTGCGATTATGAGCAATCATGTGCATTTGCTGATTAAACCAATGGCAGAGTTGAGTCAGGTGATGCAAGCGATTAAAGGAACGAGTGCCAAAGCCATCAATACGATGCTGGGTAAAACTGGGAAATTTTGGGCAGATGATTATTATGATAAGCTGATTAGAGATGAACAGCATTTTGCTGTGGTGTATGAGTACATCAAGAATAATCCGCTTAAGATACAAAACGAGAGTCTGGGCTTTAGCTCCGCAGCGATTGCGGTTGATACTTTCGGGGCTAAAGCCCCGATTCCGACATGTGCGCTGATTGAAACTAATGGGGCAGAAGCCCCAATTCCTAAGCGCTTTTATGGAAAGTTTGAGACTGAATCTAAGGAAATATTGTGACAACTGAAATGGTGATTTATCAAAGCGACGATGGGCGCATTCGCCTTGAAACGCGCCTGGAAAATGAAACGCTGTGGATGACGCAAAGCCAAATGGCTGAGTTGTTTCAAACGACGGTAGCTAATATCAACATCCATATCAAAAACATTTTGGATGAGGGTGAACTGCTTGAAGCGGCAACTATTAAGGATTTCTTAATAGTTCGTTTAGAAGGCCAGCGTGAAGTACAACGGAATATTGCGCATTACAATTTGGATATGGTGATTTCGGTTGGCTATCGCGTTAAAAGCGTCATCGCCACCCGCTTCAGAATCTGGGCAACGCAGCAGTTAAAAGAGTTCATCATTAAAGGTTTTGTGATGGATGATGAGCGCTTAAAAAATCCGCCCGTAGCCGGTTCTGCCATACCTGATTACTTTGCTGAGATGTTAGAGCGTGTACGTGACATACGCGCCAGCGAGCGGCGCATGTATTTGCGTGTGCGTGAGATTTTTGCATTAGCAGCAGACTATGAGCCAACACTGGCCGAAACCACCAAATTCTTTAGCGTGATTCAAAACAAATTGCATTTTGCTGCCACGGGTATGACAGCCGCTGAGTTAATTGCAAGCCGTGCAGACCATGCCAAACCAAATATGGGTTTGAACACTTGGCAAAAAGATGAGGTGCGCAAAACCGATGTGCTGATTGCTAAAAATTACTTGGCTGAAACAGAAGTGACCGGGCTAAACCGCATTGTCACTATGTGGCTAGATTTTGCTGAAGACCAAGCCACAAGACGTAAGCAAGTGTTTATGCAAGATTGGGTAGATAAGCTGGATGACTTTTTGCACTTTAATGATAGAGCAGTTTTAAATAACGCCGGGCGCGTGAGTAAAAAACAGGCTGAGACACAAGCCAGTTTAGAATATGATAAGTTTGCAGAAACAAGGCGAGCTATAAAAGAAAAACAGGCTGAAACAGATTACTTTAACCAGCTTTCGCAAGTGGCAAAAGAAGACAAGAAGTAGATAAGATATGCAAAAGCTCACAGAATCCGCTATAGAAACCCTTGCCATTGAGCGCCTGCAAGCGCTTGGCTTTAATTACGTTTACGGGCCTGATATTGCGCCCGATGCTGCAAAACCCGAGCGTGAAAGTTTTACCGATGTGCTGCTGGTTGGCCGCCTACGCAATGCTGCTGCCCGCATCAACCCTACCCTGCCCGCGGCTGCCTTAGATGAAGCCATAAAAACCATACAGCGTATTAGCTCAACGGAGTTATTAGCCAACAACGAGGCGTTTCACCGCTTACTCACAGAGGGCGTGAATGTTAGCTATCAAAAAGATGGTAATACCCGTGGCGATCTAGTTTGGTTAATAGATTTCGATAATCCTGAAAACAATGAATTTGTTGTGGCTAACCAGTTCACCATTATTGAGAACAATCAAAACAAACGCCCAGACATAATATTGTTTGTGAATGGTTTGCCATTGGTGGTGATTGAGCTTAAAAACGCTGCAGATGAAAACACCACGCTCGCTTCAGCATATAGACAATTAGAAACCTACAAACAAGCAATACCCAGCTTATTTACCTACAACGGCTTTGTAGTGGTTTCAGATGGATTGGAGGCAAAAGCAGGCAGCATTTCAGCAGGGTTAAGCCGCTTTATGGCGTGGAAGAGCGCCGATGGAAAAGCTGAAGCTTCACATCTTGTGAGCCAGCTAGAAACGCTGATTAATGGCATGCTGAATAAAGCGACGCTATTAGATTTAATTCGCCACTTTATCGTGTTTGAGAAATCATCGAAAGAAGATGCTAAAACAGGCCAGATCAGTATTAGTACCGTAAAGAAACTGGCTGCTTACCATCAATACTATGCTGTGAACGCGGCCGTGATTTCAACTTTAAGGGCGTCGGCAGAAGCTAACGGTGTTGCACAAGACCCTGCCAGTTATGGTTTGCCTAGTGTTGGTACGCAGCCTCAAGGTGACCGTAAAGCTGGCGTGGTGTGGCACACACAAGGTAGCGGCAAATCACTTAGTATGGTGTTTTACACTGGTAAGATTGTATTAGCCTTGAATAACCCGACTATTGTGGTGATTACAGACCGTAATGACTTAGACGACCAGCTGTTTGATACCTTTGCGGCCTCTAGCCAGTTGTTACGGCAAGAACCCAAGCAAGTGGAAGATCGGCAGCAGCTTAAAGAACTTTTAAAAGTCGCTTCTGGTGGCGTAATCTTTACCACCATACAGAAATTTCAGCCTGAAGAAGGCAATGTGTACGAAACTCTGTCTGAACGCAGAAATATTGTTGTGATTGCTGATGAAGCGCACCGTACACAATATGGCTTTAAAGCTAAAACGGTAGATGATAAAAACGAAGCTGGCGATGTGATCGGCCAAAAGATTGTGTATGGTTTTGCCAAATACATGCGTGATGCTTTACCTAATGCCACTTATTTAGGCTTTACAGGCACACCGATTGAAAGCACTGATGTAAATACGCCTGCAGTGTTTGGCAACTATGTAGATATTTACGATATTGCCCAGGCCGTGGAAGATGGCGCAACAGTGCGCATCTATTACGAGAGCCGTTTAGCCAAAGTGCAGCTTTCTGACGAAGGTAAAAAGCTGGTCGCAGAGCTGGACGAAGAGCTAGACTTTAATAATTCAGAACAAGACGAACTCACCGAAACACAAAAAGCCAAGACGCGCTGGACGCAAATTGAAGCGTTAATCGGTAGCGAAAAACGCATTCAAAACATTGCGCAAGACATAGTGACGCACTTTACCCAACGCCAGGAAGTGTTTGCAGGTAAAGGCATGATTGTGAGTATGTCACGCCGGATTGCCGCCGCACTGTATGAGGAAATCATCAAAATCAAACCAGAGTGGCATTCAGATGATTTGAGCAAGGGTGCTATCAAGGTGGTGATGACGGCTTCATCAAGTGATGGGCCGCAGTTGGCTAAACACCACACTACCAAGCAGCAGCGTCGCAACCTTGCCGAGCGCATGAAAGACCCTGACGATGAATTAAAACTCGTGATCGTGCGTGATATGTGGCTGACAGGCTTTGATGCACCATGCATGCATACGCTTTACATCGATAAGCCAATGAAAGGCCATAACCTGATGCAGGCAATCGCACGCGTAAACCGTGTGTATAAAGACAAGCCTGGCGGGTTGGTGGTGGATTATTTAGGCATTGCAGCAGACTTAAAGCAAGCGCTCTCGTTCTATTCAGATGCTGGTGGCAAGGGTGACCCTGCCGAGACGCAAGAGCAAGCCGTAAACTTGATGCTGGAGAAGCTGGAAGTCGTGGCGAATATGTATCATGGCTTTGCTTATAAAGATTATTTCACTGCTGATACCTCTAAAAAACTCTCGCTCATATTGGCTGCTGAAGAGCATATTCTGAATATTGAGGATGGTAAAAAACGCTACATCAATGAAGTAACCCTGCTATCACAAGCATTTGCAATTGCCATCCCCCATGAGCATGCCATGGATGTAAAAGACGAAGTGGCCTTTTTTCAGGCAGTGAAAGCACGACTGGCTAAATTTGATAGCGCGGGCGAAGGTAAAACCAATGAGGAAATTGAAACTACAATCCGTCAGGTAATAGATAAAGCATTGGTTTCAGAGCAAGTGATTGATGTCTTTGATGCAGCAGGTATCAAAAAACCTGACATTTCCATTTTGAGTGATGAGTTCTTAATGGAACTTAAAAACCATCAGCATAAAAACATCGCGCTTGAGGTACTCAAGAAACTTCTCAATGAAGAAATCAAAGTACGCGAACGCTTAAATGTAGTGCAAGGCCGCAGCCTGATGGAGATGCTGCAAAACTCAATTAAGCGTTATCAAAACAAAATCATTACAGCTGCTGAGTTGATGGATGAACTGATTAAGGTCAGTAAAGAAATTGTACATGGTGATAGCGAGGCTGAACGCCTAAAACTTAGCCCGCTTGAGTTTGCTTTTTACACTGCGGTATCTAATAACGACAGTGCAAAAGAATTAATGCAACAAGATAAACTTCGTGAGCTTGCGGTAGTGCTTTTACAAAAGGTACGTGAAAATGCCAGTATTGACTGGACCATTAAAGAAAGCGTGAAAGCCAAACTCAAAGTCATCGTAAAGCGCACGCTAAGACAATTTGGCTATCCGCCTGATATGGAGATATTGGCTACAGAAACAGTACTGAAACAAGCTGAAATGATTGCAAGTGAACTTGCGAACGAAACTTAGATTAGCATTCTCTTAGGATTTTTTAAAAGTTTTAGAATGAATACGCAGCTAGAAGCGCGTGGTTGCTGGAAACAGATTTTAGTGGCGGTGAGTTAAATGCACCTCTTTTAGATTTAGCTTAGTCGCTCGGTTAGCCTTTAGGTGTACGAAAAAAAACAGATTACATCGTGGACTTCCCATTGTGTTGTGTGATTTAACTATCTAGAGTATATTCCCATGAAGGGAGGAGTGTTTCTCTTCTTACCTGGTTCCAATAGTAGATTCTAACTTAAAAATAAGAATAAACTGCCATGGGAAAATTGGTTAGACACAGCCAAGGACTAACAATGTCCAGCTTCATACTAATATGTAAGAAGCTGTCCGATATGTTTGGGCGCGGCCGACGGGTGTGGATAACAGTCTTAGCTGGTTCGCAAAAAACCAGCACCCGCTCCTCGAAATTAGCACACTTTAGTGTGCTTTTAATACAGGGAAGTCATTCCCGCCTCATAGCAACACACTTAGCTTAAAAATGCATTGCCCTCGTGAATTGATCATATGAAGCACGGGAGCGATGAGCTAAATAGAGATGTGTTCGTCTGGGGGTTAGGGGCGTTCTGTCAAGTACATCGCATCCCTTTCGATTCACAGTTGCTGCTGAGTCAGTTTCCTCCTCCATATACTTTAATTTCTTTTCAGAACGCACTAAAAGAACTCAACTTTAAGGTCGCCTACAAGAAGTTGGCTGTCCATAAGCTGCTTAAAGTAGCTTTGCCATGTCTGGCAGTTCTCAAACATTCAGCAGTAACGGCAGACTTGGATAGTGTATTACAAGCTGCTGACACATCAACTTCACCTGCTTGTAGCTTATGCTTCATCCTACAAATTGAGGATGCAAAGCTGCGGATTATTGAACCAGGCCAGCAAGAAGCAACAACGCTAACATTAGATGCATTCTCAGAACGATATGATGGACGCGTATTGTTAGCCCGCAAGGAAAGTGAAGTTGTAGCTGATCCAGATGCTACGCCGGGAAAATTTGGTTTCCGCTGGTTCATACCTGAGCTTCTAAAACATAAGGTTATCTGGCGAGACATTGTGCTTGCCTCGTTGTTTATTCAACTTGTTGGGTTAGCTACGCCGCTGTTCACTCAAGTCATCATTGACAAAGTAGTTGTCCATCAGACACGGAGTACGTTGCTGGTTTTGGGCATTGCTCTAGTGATGTTCATGGTATTCACGTCTGTTATGACGTGGATGAGGCAATACCTCGTGCTGCATACCGGAAATCGCATTGACGCAGTGCTTGGAAGCCAGGTTTTCCGTCATTTACTACGCCTCCCGGTACCATACTTTGAACACCGTCCAACTGGTACTGTCGTTGCACGTCTCCATGGCATTGAAACTATACGAGAATTCATCACGGGTGCCACCATGACTTTGGTACTGGATCTGCCTTTCCTTTGCATTTTTCTTGCTGTGATGTTTTTTTATAGTTGGCAACTTACTCTTATTGCACTCGGCCTGCTAGGGATGATCGCCATAGTCAGCATCCTGATAACACCCGCATTCCGGGATCGCTTGAACAAACAGTTTCTATTAGGTGCACGTAACCAATCTTTTCTTACCGAATATATTGTTGGTATGACCACCGTTAAATCACTGCAGATGGAACCGCATGTTGAAGGTAAATACGGTGAATACCTATCCGACTACCTTGCAGCCAATTTTAGTGCCAGGCAGATTGGCAACACCTACAATGTCATTGCCAATATCTTGGAGCAGATAATGACACTCTCCATTCTCATTGTCGGTGCATTAATCGTGATGCAGAACGAAGGTTTTACCGTGGGTATGCTGGTTGCATTCCAGATGTTTGCCGGGCGCATGAGCCAACCCATGCTCCGGCTGGTTGGTTTATGGCAAGAATTCCAGCAAGCCAATATTGCCGTCAAGCGGCTGGGGGACATCCTTGATATGCCAGCAGAACCCATTGCATTCACCCCTAGCCGCGAAGGTGAAGGGCAAGGCAGGATAGAACTGCGGGATGTTAGTTTTCGTTACTCTGAACACCATCCCTGGCTATACCGCAACCTCAACCTCACTTTTAAACCTGGCCATCTCACGGTTATTATGGGCCCATCCGGATGCGGTAAAAGTACGCTCGCTAAACTCCTGCTCGGCTTCTATCAACCAGGTGATGGCGTGATCCAGCTTGATGGTCGCGACATTCGTCATCTTGCTGCGAACGAGCTGCGGCACACTTTTGGTGTTGTGCCGCAAGAAACCGTGCTGTTTTCAGGTACGCTTTACGACAATCTTGTTATGGCCCACCCGCACGCCACTTTCGACAATATCATCGCTGCCTGCAAGATGGCTGAAATTCATGATGTTATAGAAGCGCTGCCCGAGGGTTACCGCACAGAAATTGGGGAGCGTGGAATAGGACTTTCCGGCGGTCAGCGCCAACGTATTGCTATTGCCCGTGCGTTACTCAAAAAGCCCAAAATCCTCATTTTTGATGAGGCAGTCTCTAATCTTGACCAGCCCACTGCCGAACACTTCGCCAAGACTGTCAACAAACTCAAGGGCAAAGTCACCATGCTTTTTATTACTCACCAAGTACCCAAAGGGTTGCAGGTAGACGAAGCTATTGTATTGGGTGGAGATAGCACAACTGCAGATAGAGGCGAACCACCAGAGCAGGCCGGCACCAACCCAAGCCTCGGACACCCAAACCAAGCGGAACAACCTACATGATGCAAGATATTGGAATGAGAGTACATAACGCATGCCAAGCAAACTCTAGCCCATGGAGTTTCGTGGAGAGGTTTATAGAAAAAATGGACTGTCTTTTATTATCCGCCTTCAATAGCGGCAAAGGCAATGACACCCTCAACGGCGGTAAATTTACCGACTACCTCTACGGTGGTGATGTTAGTGGCGGCATGATGGGATTGAAATGCGTTGCAAACGACGCATTCTGGAAAAGGAGCGCGTAATGGGTTTTGTGATTGTTGTTGCATTGGGGCTATACCTTTTAATCTCGATGGGGGCAGTAGCGTGGGCGGTTAGCTATGCCAAAAGGCACGGCAAAAGCGCCAAACGTTGGGGCTGGGGTGCCGCATTGGGCATGTATCTGCTGGTATTTTGGGATTGGATACCGACGGTGGTGGCTCATAAATATTACTGTGCTACCGAAGCTGGGTTCTGGGTATACAAAACACCGGAGCAATGGAAGAAAGAAAACCCAGATTTGACGACTAATGAGTTGAGAACTTTTGGGGAAAAAAGAAATATGGGGGGGGTAGTTTGGAGTTTCCCATTTTTACCCTTTGATAATAATCCAAAGCGATATGCAACCATGATTAATAAAAGAATTTACCTCGATGGCGTTTACGAAGAAAACATTTTGGGAATTATTCCTATTTCTAAACATGTTAGTTTTATTGCAGACTCAAAGAACGGTGAAAAATTAGCACAACAAGTAACTTTTGGAAGTGGTTATGGAAATCCGATGACGACTGGAGGATTACTTAGCTTGAAAGGGTGGCTAGCAAACTCAAACTGTAGTGGAATGAATGCTGGCTATGAAGAGGCAAGAACCGGGTTTAGAAAATTTATAAATCAGGTTGTAAAATTAGGTGAGAAAAATGACTAATACATTAAAATTTTTCGATTTAGTACAACTGGCAGAAGCAAGCTATGCTGATTTTACAAACTCTAATATGGAGCAAGCTCTTCTAGATAGTAAATTCTCTGCCAACCAAGCCGCCGAATTTGCCAAACACTGGCGCGCAGTTGATCACATCCCCGATACATGGAGTGGTTTTTCTGGCACATTATTTCAACGCATTGATGCAGATTCGGTGAGCGGCTATCAAGCTAATGCCTACGTATTTGCGATTCGTGGCTCTACCCCCGATAATTTAGGCATAGATTTTCGAGCTGACCTTGGTGATATATTTATAGATGGAGTGGCATATGAGCAGGTAGTGGACTTATATAACTACTGGCAACGCCTGAACACGCCGAATGGGCAGACTTACACTGCGGCAGTACTTGTTCCTGTTGATAACACTCAAGTAGATCAGTATCCACAATCTAAAATCATCTTTGATCGGGTTAACAACACCTACAATACAATTGCCTTTGTCAATTCCAATACGCTCATAGACGCCAGTTTAAGAACAGGGACAGGTGCACTTAGCACCACCCCTTCTGCATTGGAGATTACTGGTCATAGCTTGGGTGGACACTTGGCAATGGCGTTTACGCGACTGTTTCCAGGCATTGCCTCCGAGTCGCTGAGTGTAAACGGTCTGGGGTTTAACGCAAATGCCGATGTGAATGATTTGTTTGCCATGCTTGGTGGAAGTGCAGACTTTGTTTCTAGCAATATTGAAAATGTATATGGTTTAGCTGGTCCAGAAGTCGCGGCACAGAATACAATGCTACTGAGCCAGCCAGGTGGCTATAATGGAATTTATATTGAAAGTGGCGGATTAAGTACTTGGGGCGGTCATTCTGCAATACAAATGACTGACAGCCTAGCTGTAGCCAATTTATTCATCAGATTGGATGCAAGCTTTGCCAGCCAAACACCAGCTCAAGCATTATCAACAGTTAATGCTTTATTTGAAAAATCCAGCAACCAAGCCTCCCAAAGTCTAGAAAAGTTAGTAGAAAGTTTAAGCGAACTTCTACTTGGTAACAAGCCTATTATTGCGACAGGCGATAGAAACAGCCTTTATACGGCTATTAACAATCTCACTGATAGCAGTACCTTTACCTCCCTCCTCGGCAAAGTCACCCTCGTCGCCCCACCCAACGGTGCCAGTGAAGCCCGCACAGACTTTGGTGCATTTCTAAGCCTGATATACCTCACCCCATTTGCCCTTAAGACTACTGATACAGCGGCAGAATCTGCATTGGGAGCGGCACAAGGTACACTCTATGACCAGTGGAACGATGACGGAGCACTCGCCCCCGAACAAATTGCCAACGGCGAAGCCAACTTTAGCGACATGTACCTGAATGACCGCGCTGCGATGCTGTCATGGAAGCTTAAATTTGATAGCGGAGCAAAGGACTACAATGATGTACTGCAAGATTACTTGATTGGTGGCGGAGGTGCGACCGGAGCAGCAAACGCATTGGCGAACACATATCGGGACAAACTCTACAGCGAAGACTGGGATAGCACTACGATTCAGGGCGACTGGGACTTCATTGATCATACCATTACAGTGGACGGGGCTTCCTTAAAGTTAACTATAGATGGCGTAGACCTAACTACTACCACCAATCACCAGATTGTATTTGGCGATAAAGATGCCAATACCCTTGATGGCGATGATATCTCCGACCATCTCTACGGCATGGGCGGTGCTGACACCCTCAACGGCGGCAAAGGCAACGACTGGCTGGAAGGTGGTGCCGATGCCGACACCCTCAATGGAGGCGAAGGCGTAGATACACTGAATGGCGGCATTGGCGAAGACACCTACCTGCACGCCAAGGGCGACGGCAATGATGTCATTGTAGACAGTGACGGACTCGGCAGCATCAAACTCAACGGACAAAGCGCCCTCAGCGGCGGCGAGCAAGTAAAGAACACCGACAACCTCTGGCAAAGTACCGACAAACAAACTCTCTATTCAATCTACAAGAACGGCGATGGTACCAATACGCTCAATATTTACAGCGGTAGCGAGCGCCTGTTTGTTAAAAACTGGGTAGACGGCGATTTAGGCATCAACTTACCGGAAGCAAAACCTGACCCCACACCAGCCCCCCCGGAAACGTCAGACCACGACTATGTCACCGTCACCGGCGGCAGCAAGGATGGCCTGAGTGGCAACGACGTCATGGTTGGTGGTGACGGCAAGGAATATCTTATCGGCAACATCGGCAACGACATTCTGTTTGGCAATGCAGGCGATGACACGCTGGAAGGGGGTGACGGCAATGATTACCTCGATGGTGGCATCGGCCACAACGTCATCAACGGCGGAGCAGGTAATGACATTATCGTCAGCGGTAGCTACTACGACAATATCTCCATTCATGAAAAAAGCCCTGAGGGAATCTGGCAAACTGTCGGCAATACCTCTGAACACTGGCAAGCCCAGGCTGGTAGTTGGACCTGGGAGTTAAGTGCGGATAGCCAGGGACAACACCTTTACTATTACGATGACGTGCTCGGTAGCCAGTGGAAAGTCAGCGCTGACGACCCTAAATTTGGTTTTACCTTCAGCAGCGACACTGAAACCGCCAACCCTGCTCCCAGGAATATCTTGTTTGGTGGGGCAGGCAATGACGTTATTAGTGGCGCCTCTGGCGATGACTATATTAGTGGCGATGAAGATGACGACACTATTGAAGGGCGTGAAGGTGAAGACAACCTGTTTGGCGGCACTGGTAACGATGAAATTACAGGCGGCGATGATAATGATTACATTGATGGCGGCGAAAATAACGACCAGCTTTACGGTGGCTATGAGGCTGATTTACTGTTAGGTGGTGACGGAGATGATGCGCTCTATGGTGACTTACCTCAACTTATAGGCACCGATGCCCCACCTAGCAGCACAAACTATGCGCGCATGGGCGATGATTCTCTGGATGGTGGTGCGGGCAACGACAAGCTCTGGGGTGGGGGCGGGGCTGATCTTTTAATGGGTGGTGCCGACAATGACGAACTTTCCGGGGATGGTTTAGGTACGCCATCGGCTTATATGGGTAATGACATGATCGATGGCGGTGCAGGCGATGACAAGCTCTGGGGTGACGGTAAAGATGATACCTTGCTTGGCGGTACCGGTAATGATGAACTCTATGGAGATGCCAGCAATATTGATATGGCTGACCATGGAAAAGATACACTAGACGGTGGTGAAGGTGACGATAAACTGGTGGGTGGAGGCGGTGACGATATGCTGATAGGCGGCGCCGGCAAGGATATGCTGTTTGGTGATGGCGACGATATTCCTGGCGGAAATCAAGGTAATGACTACCTTGATGGCGGCGATGGCGACGACCAGCTACAAGGCTATGGTGGTGATGACGAACTGCACGGTGGCGCGGGCGAGGACACACTTTACGGTATGGAAGGGAAGGATGTTCTGGAAGGTGGTGCCGGCACTGACCAAATGGACGGTGGCGCGGGCGATGATACTTATATACTAAACGCCGGTGATAGCCCCACCGGTGCAGATGGTTCCAATGAAGGCATTCATGATACTGAAGGCCGCAATACCCTGCAATTTAACGGCATTAGTGCCGACAGTATTGTAGTGGGAATTACCCAAGATGAGCAATTTTTAGTGCTGGATTACACCGGTGCCGACCGCTTGGTATTGCGTTTAGACAATGCAGACAGCTACACCTACGAATTCAGTGGCGGCGAGCGCTTAAGCCTTGCTCAACTCGTCGGCCGCCTCAATCCAGACATCATGACTGGCAATGATGATACCGGCCATAACTATCAGATGGGTGGCTACAATGATGACAATATAGTGTCTACCGGTGGCAACGCCACTTTAAGTGGCGGTCAAGGCATGGATACCCTTACCGCCAGCGGCGGCGGCAATATTTACCGTTACGGTATAGGCGACAATACCGATACGATTGTCGATACCAGTAAGCAGGATGGTTTTAGTACTCCCAATACCCTCGTCTTTGGCCCGGACATTACGCAGGACCAGATTAGCCTGGGCATCGGTTCTCTCATGATCCGTGTGGGCGATAACCCCGATGACGTTATTCACATCGAAGGGCTTAATCCGGATGACCCGCTCAACCCAGACAATATTGTGATCAATCGTTTTGTTTTTGATGATGGTACTGAGCTGACTTATGAGCAACTACTGCAAAAAGGCTTTGATCTCATAGGTAGTGAATCGGATGATTTCATCAACGGAACGGCGCTCACTGACCGTATTGACGGCGGCGAGGGTAATGACACCCTTGAAGGTGGTATGGGCGACGATACCTACATTTATCGTGCGAATGGCAGTAGTGATAATGTGTTCGATGTCGGTGGCACAGATACCATCAAGCTGGTTGACCATCTACCTGCTGACCTTGTGATCGAAAAAAACTACCGGGACATCACTCTCAAATTCCCTGATGGCGGCAGCCTGACGCTCATGGGAGTAATGGTGCCAGAAGGTACTTTCACTGAGCAGGCCATTGAGCGGCTAGAGTTTGCCGATGGTACAAGTTGGGATCTCCAAGCCCTTGTGGATGCGGCCACTTTTGTTCCTCCTCCCGGGCAGGAGTATTACGGTGAAGAATATGACGAGACGATTATTGCCGGTGAAGGTGACGATACCGTATATGCTGGCTATGGTCATGATGAGGTATATGGTGGGCTGGGTAACGACATTCTGTATGGTACTGACAGTTATGACCGTAATCCGCAAACTGAAGAGGGTGGAAACGGTATAGCTCCTGATGACGACATACTCTACGGCGAGGCCGGGGATGATACTCTGGATGGCGGATTCCGTGCCGATCACGATACGCTTATCGGCGGTACCGGTAACGATACCTATATCCTGCGCCACGGCGCCGGTAGCGATACGGTCATCGAAGAGGATGGAGAGAGTGATCGTATTTTCATCGAAGCTACCCCTGACCAACTTCATATCACCCGCAATGCTACAGACCTGATTCTAAAGCTCAATGGAGACCTAGGCAACGGTGCTGCGCCAGCAATGCTTACTGTGCAGGGTTTTTATACCGATGGCAATGCCCGTATTGAAACCATTGAATTTAATGATGGCACTATCTGGGAGAGTGCCGCGATTATTGAATTGGCCAATACCGCCACAGCTGGCGACGATTGGCTGGAAGGCACAACGGTCAATGACACCTTGCAAGGATTAGCTGGCAATGATCATCTATCGGGAGGAGAAGGTGATGACACCTATGTGTTTGCGACCGGTGACGGAGCGGACACTATCACCGACAACGCTGGCAGCAATGTCCTGCAACTTCAAGGCATCACGGCAGATAACTTGCGTACAGTACGCATGAACGACGACCTGATTGTATTGGCTGGTAACAATCGCGACCGTATCACGGTTGCAAACTGGTTTGCCGACCCTGCAACAAGGATGAGTGCCAACTTGGATGACGGCACCATATTGACAGCCGATGAATTGGAGGCGCGGGTTAACAATAATCCGACAGGAGGCGACGACTTCTTGCCGGGCACGGTGGGGAATGATGTTCTGCTTGGCTTGGATGGCAGCGACATTCTGCTGGGGATGGAGGGCGATGATACGCTGGATGGCGGAGTGGGTGATGACGAGTTACAGGGCGGACTGGGGAACGATACCTATGTTTACTACAGCGGCGAGGGTGCCGATGCGGTAATTGACACCGGTGGATGGGACACCCTGAAATTGGCCGACCTGCTGCCGGGTGATGTGCAGTTAATGGCAGAGGGAGCGGATTTGATTGTCAGCCTCAACGATGGAACGGAGTTACGCATGGTGGGCGTTCGTGCCAACCCTGATAACACGGTCGAGGCGATCGAATTTGCGGATGGCACGCTATGGGGGGAGAACGAGATTGCCGCGTACACCTTCCAGAAACCGACGACGGGGGGAGACACCGTATATGGGACAGAACGCGACGACAGGATCGACGGCCTTGGTGGAGGGGATTTTGTTTCCGGTGGCGCGGGAGACGATAGCTATTATTTCGGGCGTGATTACCAATACTTGGGTATTTCCGACGGAGGTGTTTCAAGCGGGGATGTACTGGTGTTCAAGGACGGAATCATACTGGATGATTTGTTAGTGACGCGCAGTTTCAGCGATCTCAGGGTCGCAGTGCAGGGTGGTAACGGTTACGACCAGATATATATCAATAATTATTTTTATGGCAGCCGTATCGAGAGCTTTGTTTTTGCCGATGGAACGACATTGTCGTATCAGGATTTAGACCGCTTGATTGCCCCTCCCCCGGCAACTACCGAAGGGGTAGATGGAATTTATGGCACCGGGCGTGACGAGGTGATTGATGGGCTGGGGGGCAGCGATTATCTGGATGGTTATGGAGGCAATGATACCCTGAACGGCGGTGCCGGTATTGACCGTATTTTTGGCGGTGAAGGGGACGACACGCTGACTGGCGGTATCAGCTCGGTGAGTGACGTTCAGCAGGAAAGCAACTGGGATAGTGTTGGTACATATTATTATTATCTCAATGCTCAAACAGATTATCTGGATGGTGGCGCAGGTAATGATACTTACCTTATTAATAAGGGTGATGGCTATGACCAGATCGTAGATCAGTCTGGTGATGACCGCATCGTACTGGGTACAGGGCTATCGGCAGAGAATATTGTAGTGAAAGTGGATAGTTTCTTTCACCCTGGAACATTCCGTATCGATTATGGAGTAGGAGCGGTACATGTTCAAGGCAGTTATCTTTCCAGCCCGATTGAGCGCATCGAATCGGCAGATGGTCAGGTTGTGCTGGGCAGTGAACTTGGTAACTATGTTGTGAGCACCGTGTCCGGAACAGCAACTGGCGACATTTTAGTTGGCGGTCTCGGGCCGCAAATATTTAACGCTGGCGGTGGTGGCGATGTGGTTCATGCCGGAGCCGGTCGAGATACTGTTAACGGCGGTGCTGGTGATGATGTGCTCTACGGAGATAGTGGGGACGATACACTGAACGATACTGAAGGATACAACTACCTCTCGGGCGGCATAGGCAGTGACTCGATTACCGGCCTAGGTTTGTTGGAAGGCGGATCAGGCAACGACACATTGACACCAGTATCTGGATCTACCGTGCTGTTCGGCCGGGGAGATGGCGCGGATACAATCACCAGCGGTTCCACCGGCTATATTGTGCAGTTGAAGCAAGGTATTGCGCCAATGGATTTGGTTGTGACAGGTAAGCTTCTGGATGGAATTGGCGGTCGCATCACCGTGAGTTTATTAAATGGTACAGAGACATTGTCAGGCTTAGAAGGAGCAGCAGAAATCCGTTTTGCAGATGGTACGGTGTGGACGCAAAATGAGTTGCGGGCGCGTAGCGTAATTGCCTCTGCTACGGAAGGAAATGATACGCTGATTGGCAGTGATGCTGACGATGTGTTGAATGCAGGCGCTGGCGACGATGTCGCCGCCGGTGGCACAGGTAATGATCTGCTGATTGGCGGCGCTGGGAATGATCGTCTTTACGGCAACGAAGGCGACGACATTCTTGATGCGGGTTCTGACAGTCTATATGTTGAATCTCTTTATGGCGGTGCAGGCCGGGATACCTACCGATTTGGCCATGGCTACGGTACGGATATAGTCAGCGATAGAGATCTTGAAACAAGTAGCCAGACGGAAACGGTAATAGAGATGGCGCCGGATGTCATACCTAATGATGTTACCGTTACTCGGTCTTATATGGATTTGGTGCTGGATCTGGGCAACGGGGATCGTTTGGCCGTTTCAAACTGGTTAAATAAGCCGGAGGGCAGTGGGCCGTTGATAGTACGCTTTGCGGATGGAACTGAATGGCGTGATGCGGATCTGCCGGCCATGCTTTCTCTGCAAGCTACAGAGGGTGCAGATTCGTTACGTGGTACTTTCGTGGCTGACAATATAAATGCTGGTGGCGGTAACGACACGGTGGAAGGAGCAGGAGGAGATGACGCGCTTGATGGTGGTGCTGGTGGTGATACTTTATCTGGCGGTGCCGGAAATGATACGCTTGATGGCGGTATAGGCGATGATACATTGCTTGGTGGAGAGGGGGATGACGTCTATCAGTTCGGTTTTGGCTCAGGCCACGATCGCATTCTGAACGATGGTTTTAATAAAGGAGATATTATCCGGTTAGGCACAGGGGTGAGCCCCAGTGATGTATCAATCACTTTATCAGGACGTGATCTGGTTGTCACTTTGTTCGGTGGTAACGATGCCTTGACAGTACAGGATTGGCAGACTAGCTCCAATAGAGTCAGCCGTTTGCGTTTTGATAACGGCTTGGAATTAAATTTGTTGGAGCGGCCAGAAGGACCGCTCATGGCGACGGAGGGAAGCGACTATATTTCTGCTACAGAAGCGCCTCCCTATGACGATTATATGTATGGACTGGCAGGTAACGATTACCTGGAAGGTGGGAATGGTAACGACCATATTTCCGGGGGAGCTGATAACGATATTTTGGTTGGTGGGTATGGTCAGGATGTATTGGATGGCGGTACAGGCAATGATATATATCGCTTATCTTCTGATGATCGTGCCCAGGATGAAATCATTTTCGGTTTTGACTCCGGGCAGGATCTGATTCAGCAGTCTTATTCACCATATGGAGCCTCTGCGCCAAAAATAGTGCGCTTCGAGAGCAATGTGCTGCCGTCAGACGTCAAAATTTCCGCATTATGGATATCGCCGCAGGCAGGAACATCTGGCAACCCAGTTGAAAAATTTGCCGGAACCTTGGCGATTGACCTTAATGGATCCACGGCCAAGCTTAGCGGTTTGTTGATTGAGCAAGATACGACAACGGGCGCTGCAACGGTACCGACTACATTTGTGTTTGCCGATGGGACAGTTTGGAGCGGCGTGGAGATTCTTTCTCATTTGCCTGCATTATCGGCAACAACAGCTGATGATAGTTTAGTTGGCGGAGCCGATGCAGACAGTCTTGCAGGTTTGGTCGGCAGTGATGTACTTGTAGGCGGAGATGGTAATGATACTTTAAATGGTGGAGCCGGCGCGGATGTGTTGTTTGGTGGTACAGGCGATGATGTGCTGGTCGGTGGTAGTGAGGCTGATACCTTGCTGGGCGGCGTGGGCAACGATGTCTTGGAAGGAAATGCTGGCGATGACCGCCTTAGTGGGGGTATTGGCTCTAATATTTATCGTTTTGGCGGAAATTGGGGTGCCGATACTGTTTATCTGAATGGCAGCGCTAGGGAAATCGTAGAGTTTGACATAACGGTGTCACAGTATGCGTTGCAATTGACTTATTCTGGCAGCCAGTTGGTGCTTTCCGTACCGGGGACGACGAATAAGGTAACGCTGACGGGAACGCCGAATGAGATTCGTTTTGCCGATGGAACGATATGGAACGCATCGGACGTTATTGAACGCACAAAACTAGCTACATCAGGAGCTGATACTTTATCAGGATCGGCAATGACCGACCACATTGATGGACAGGCTGGCAATGACATAATCTCCGGAGGTGCAGGTAATGATTGGTTGCTCGGCAATAGCGGTGACGATAGCTTAACAGGCGAAGCAGGGAATGATCGCCTGGATGGCGGAATTGGCAATGACATACTGAATGGCGGGTTAGGTGGGGATACTTATGTATTCGGTCTGGGATATGGTCAGGATGTCATTCTGGATGCAGGTGATGGTGTCGATACCGTTGAAATGGATGGGATTGCCTGGACAGATGTCACACTGACGCGTACAGCAGATGCTGTCGTGTTATCAGTCAATGGTACGACAGATCAACTAACAATCTATACCAATGCGGATGGTGCGCTTGGTGTAGAACGTATTCGCTTTACTGATGGGACGGTAATTAACCCTCTTGATGGTTCAGTGCGCAACTCCGTATTGGAGATGTTACAAGGCAGCGGGATGACTGTGATAGACGGGGATATACACGACACCCTGACTTTCCCGGACGGAGTAATGCCAGCAGATGTTGTAGTTTCTCACAACGGTGATGATCTGATTTTGATGGTCGGTACGGATGGCATTACTTTCCGTAATTGGTATGGCGATATGGGTACACGCGGGATATTGCAGGTTAGTTTTGCAGATGACACGTTGTGGAGTGCCATGGAACTATCTCGTCGTGGATCTGAGGTGTCAGGTACCGAGCTTGCGGAAACCCTGACCGGCTTGAAATTACATTCCAATGTTCTTTACGGCCGTGATGGAAATGATCGTTTGCTTGGGGGCAATGCTGCCGATACGCTGGAAGGTGGCGCGGGTGATGATACGCTGGAAGGCGGGTTCGGCGACGATGCTATGTCTGGCGGCATTGGCAACGACATTTATTACATTGATAGTTTAAGTGATGTAATTACCGAAGTTGTCGACGAAGGTAACGATACGGTCAGAAGCGCAATCACTTATACACTTGGTGAGCACCTGGAAAACCTTGAATTGCTGGGCGGTGCGGCAATCAACGGCACCGGCAATGCTGGTGATAATCACCTGATCGGCAACGTTGCAGTTAATACACTGACTGCTGGTGCAGGTGACGATATGCTTGATGGTGGGGCAGGTGCCGATACAATGATCGGCGGTGTTGGAGACGATAGCTATTACATCGACAACTTGGCCGATTCCGTAGTTGAGAATTCTGGTGAAGGTCTGGACACGGTGAACTCTGCCATCACCTATACTCTATCGGCTAACCTGGAGAACCTGACACTTACAGGGACTGCAGCAATTAATGGTACTGGCAATGCCAACGACAATCATCTTATTGGCAACGTTGCGGCAAATACATTGAGTGGTGGGGCAGGCAACGATGTTCTCGACGGTGGGGCAGGCAAAGACACCCTGGTTGGCGGTACTGGCGACGATACCTATTATGTGGATACTGTCTCAGATGTGGTGACAGAAAGTGCAAATGCCGGTACAGATACCGTGATTGCTACGGCTACGTATTCCATCGCCAGTTATGTCAATGTGGAAAATCTGACGCTGGAGGGGGAAACTGCAATTAATGGCACGGGAAACTCTACAACAAACCTCCTAAAAGGTAATGTCGCGTCCAATATTCTTAGCGGCGGTGCAGGCGATGATACGCTGGATGGCGGTGCAGGCAATGATTTGCTACGGGGAGATCAAGGTTCGGATACCTATGTTTTTGATACAGGTAGCGGCCAGGATACGATTGTTGAAATCGCGGGACCTGCTGGAGCGGTGGATAAAATCTTGATGGCAGCGGGGGTTACCGCTGCAGATATCCTCTTACGCTGGAATGGCAATGATCTGGTCATTTCGCGCCGTGATTCAGCAGACAGGATCACAGTGCAAGGGTTTAAGTTGGCTGGCGGTGAAATTGAGGAAATCGGTTTTTCTGATGGCACGACAATGACCTATGCTCAGATTGTGTCAACTGCGAATGCTATGCCTGTGGCCGAAGCGCCTGTCGTATCAATTCCACTTACCGATAATGCTGCATTTGTTGGCCAGACGTTCGAACTTATTCTCAACCAGAATGCATTCACAGATACAGATGTTGACGATATGCTGGCCTATTCCGCCACTCAATCCGACGGAACAGCATTGCCTTCATGGCTGAAGTTCGATGCGTCAACTCGGCGTTTTTATGGGCAACCTGCAGCGAGCGATATTGGCTTGTATTCGATCAAGGTAGTGGTTAGTGATAGCGGCAATCTTTCGGTGTCGGATATTTTTACCTTGAATGTTGGCCATGCGCACGACACTTCCCCCATTGTGCTTAATCCTGCTGAAGACATTAGTGCAGCACAACATCAGCCGGTGGATTTTATGTTGCCGCAGGACATGTTTTTCGATGCCGACCCTGATGATGTGTTGATATTGTCGGCACATATGGCGGATGGTCAGGCGCTTCCGTCTTGGCTGATTTTCGATGCATTGACTCAACGCTTTAGTGGGATTCCTCCGACCGAGGCAACGGGTGATCTGACAATTGCGGTGTCGGCAACTGATAGTCGGGGACGCGTAGCGACTGATGCTTTTGTATTGTCAATTGCTGATACCAATGATGCACCGCGTGTATTGCGGCTATTGCCAGACCAGATTCTGAATCAAGGTGATACTGTAGGCATACAGTTACCGTCCAATATGTTTGTTGACCCGGAAGGCGATCTGCTTGTAATTGGTGTGACGCAGCCTAATGGTGACCCATTGCCGGATTGGCTGAGTTACGATGCCGCTACCGGACTGATTTCCGGGCAAGCAGCAAGCGATGCAGTCGGCGTAACTTCAATCCGGGTAACTGCAACGGATACTTCCGGGCTTGGTGTGTCGGAAACTTTCGACATTGCCGTTGCCGATGCTAACGACGCGCCGATTGTGGCAAACCCGCTGGTTGATATGGTTGCCATTGAGGAGCAGTCTTTCCGGTATGTAGTTCCTGGGTCTGTATTTAGTGATCCCGATCGTGGCGATGTATTGTCTTATAGCATGCAGATGGTTTCAGCACCTGTACATGCCAAGGCGCATTTTGATTTTAACGTCACAACCAGGGAGATTAGCGGTAACAAGCTGGGATACTGGGATATAGGTACTTGGACGTTCAAGGTTACTGCTACTGACAGGTTAGGTATGCAAACAGAAGATACCTTTGACATTACTGTCAACCCTGCGGATATCAATCATGCTCCAATCATTGCATATACTACAACTCCATGGAATGAACTGCAGCAGAGTCGGAGCGTTAGCAGAATCGTTCCGCCAGCAAACGAAATTGTAGTTCCTGTTAATCTGACGACTCCGGAAGAAAACGCAGCAGGCTATAACGGCTGGCAGTTCATCGATCTAGATTCAGGAGATGTATTAAACTACAGCGTTACTCCAATTTCATCTGGCATAACAGATTGGCATTTTGATACTGAAACGGGGCTGCTGCACTACAACTATAACGGTAACGAGCGGGCAACAAACTGGCAAGTAACTGCAACTGATATGGGCGGGCTTTCAGTGGGATACAACCTGAACGTAACGGTTAATGGCTCGCCAGTAGCTCCTGCTTTAGCTGATATCGTGATTTATGAAGATCAGCTTACCACCTTTACATTGCCTGCTAATGCGTTTATTGATCCTGATGGGGATGTATTGCAGCTTTCGGGTACTATGATATTGGAACAATCAACTAGTGGACTGCAGCCGTGGGCTACTTTCTCTTCGCAAACACAGACTTACTCCTTTACACCGCACGATTTCGCAGTAGGCACCTACAACCTTACAATTACCGCCAAAGATCCGTATCGATCCATTGACAGTACTTTTGGGTCCACATCTGGACCGATTGTTGGAGAAACTTCGACAACAATCAAGGTGACTGTACTTAACACCTATGATGCGCCCCGTCTAACATCGAACTTGATTACAGATCGGATCGTAACGGAGAATCAATCCGTATCGATTTCAACTGGTGGAGCATTCCAGGAAGTAGATTCAGGCGAAAAACTAACCTACAGTGCTATGTTGTCCAATGGCGCTGCATTGCCATCATGGATTTCTATCAATCCGACAACCGGTGTGCTGTCCGGTATTCCAAAAACGGCCGATGTTGGCATGGCTACAATCACGGTAACGGCCACTGACCGTTTTGGCGCAGTGGTTTCCGATACATTCGACTTGGCCGTGAATCTCGCTCCGGGCAACCATGTGCCGATTTTGGCGGCCCCATTGGCTGACCAGATATATCGTCAAGGTCAAGTATTCAACTTCCAGTTACCGGCCGATGCATTTTACGATGTAGATGCTGGAGATAGCTTGACTTACAGTGCAACGCTAGAAAATGGACAGGCATTGCCTTCTTGGTTGCAATTCAATGCATCTGCCAGAACATTTAGCGGCATGGTACCAGCAGGACAGTTGGTGCCGACGCAAATCTTGGTGACAGCGCGCGATAAACAGAGTGCGACAACATCCGATGTATTCGCAATAGCTGTAGATCTGACAAACCAATCTCCAATTGTAGCTAGCCCGCTGGTCGCTCAAATTACCCTCGAAGATCAGTTATACTCGTATACGATTCCCACGGGTACTTTCGTCGACCCAGACTCTTCTTCAGCATTGATATACTCGGCCAGTCTTGCTGACGGATCTGAACTTCCGTCATGGCTTACTTTTAATGCTGAGACAGCAACGTTCTCAGGACAACCTGGCAATAATGAAGTTGGTGTAATTCAGATGCGTGTAACGGCAACGGATAGCCAGGGTGAGAGCATGGCAGATTATTTCCAGATGACTGTGCAGAACGTCAACGATGCGCCGATTGCAGTAGGAACCGTTCCAGTGCAATTAGCTACTGAAGACTCGACATTTAGCTTTGTCTTACCGGAAACAGCTTTTGCCGATATGGACGCAGGCGATGTGCTGACCTATTCAGTGACCTTGTCCGATGGCTCGCCGTTACCGGACTGGCTTGGATTTGATACGACTACTCGTACATTTACAGGAGCGCCATCGAATGCCGATGTAGGAGTGCATTCGGTCAATGTTTTAGCAACTGATTTGGCTGGCTCATCGGCGCTCCAGACCTTCAGCTTTGAGGTTGCCAATGTCAACGATGCACCACTGGCGGAGGCCGATACCTTTGTCATGGATGAAGATATGGCGCTCATACTTGAACCAGCTAGTTTGCTAGCTAATGATAGCGATTTCGACCCGACAGTTGATGTTCTTGCCATTACCTCGGTAGGCAATGCGGTCAGTGGCGCTGTGTTGATAGATGACAACGGGGCAATTAGGTTTACGCCTGTTACCGATTACAACGGATTGGCCTCCTTCGATTACACGGTTGCAGACGGCAATGGAGGCTACGCGACGACTACTGTCTCCCTCCGGATCAACCCAGTCAACGATGTCCCATACACGACTAATCCTTTAGCCGATATGGCTGCCGTAGAAGATCAAATGTTCAGCGTCAGTCTTGCGGCCAATACTTTCGGTGATGTGGATATTGGTGACAGTCTATCTTACGCCGCTACACTAGCTGATGGCAGCGCCTTGCCGGACTGGCTCGTCTTCGATGCTGCCACGATGACATTCTCGGGGACGCCAGTCAATAGCGATGTCGGTCAGACTGAGGTGACGATTACGGCGACTGATACAGCTGGTTCCTCTGTCAGTGACACATTCGGTTTACGAGTTGCCAACACTAATGACGCACCAATTGTCACCCAGCCTTTATCGGATGTAATGGCGGTTGAGGATACTCCATTTGTATATGCGTTGCCTGCTGATGCCTTTGCCGATATCGATGCTGGCGATACGCTAACTTACGCCGCAACGCTAGACGATGGTAGTGCCTTGCCGACATGGCTCATTTTCGATGCGGAAAATGGCAGATTCAGTGGCACGCCAGCTAACGACGACGTAGGAAATCTGAGCGTAGCAGTGACTGCTACGGATCAAGCTGGAGCTAGCGTGACGAGTGCATTCAATATGTCTATCGCAAATGTGAACGATGCTCCGCAAGCAAGCAAATCGGTCGCAGACCAAGTGGCGACCGAGGATGTGTCGTATAGTTATATCATTCCGGCCGACACCTTTGCCGATGTCGATGTCGGCGATATTCTGACTTACACCGCTACACTGGCCAATGGTAGTGCAACGCCATCCTGGCTAACGTTCAACTCTGCTACAGGCACTTTCAGTGGCATACCGACCAATGCCGATGTTGGTGCCTTGTTGGTCACTGTTGCTGCTACCGATCAGGCCGGGGCCTCCGCAAGCCAGACTTTCCGCTTGGATATCATCAATTCCAACGATGCTCCAGTGGCAAGTGCGCCGATCGCGAATCAGCTTGCTACCGAAGATGTGCCCTTTACCTGGAATTTGCCTACCGATGCTTTTGCCGATATTGATGCTGACGATACGCTCACTTACGCTGCAATGCTCGCGGATGGTAGTGCCTTGCCAGCATGGCTCGTCTTTGACACTGTGACGGGCGTATTTTCAGGCACACCAACTAACGGCGATGTAGGCAATTTGAGTATCATGATCAAGGCAACTGATGTGGCTGGCGCGGAGGCGAAGCAGACCTTCGACCTCATGGTTGCTAACGTCAACGACGCCCCGGTTACGTTTGCCGATTCGGGTAATGTTGCCGAAGATGGAGTGTTGAAAGCTTCTGGCAACGTGCTGATGAACGACATTGATATAGATGCGGGCGATCTCCTCTCGGTAGCCAACGCGGGCAGCTACCAAGGCATTTACGGCAATTTCACGCTCAATGTAGATGGTAGCTACAGCTACATACTGGATAATGCTATCGCGCAATCGCTGGGAGAAAATGAAACAGCTACTGAACGTCTTGCCTACAAAGTAACAGATGGTACCGTTTTAGTAGAAGGTGAATTAGTCGTTACCGTCAGTGGTCAGAATGATGCACCTGTGTTTGCGGCTGCGCTTGATCCTGTGGCGGCAACAGTAGGTTCAATGCTTGCATGGACACTCCCCGCTAACGTTTTTACTGATGCCGACGCAAATGACGCATTGAGTTATGGCATAGTGCAAGAAAATGGATCCAATTTGCCATCCTGGCTATCATTCAACGCGGCGACGCGCACCTTGACTGGTACCCCAAGCACTACTGATACCGGTCAATTACGCCTTACTTTGGTCGCCATGGATGGATCTGGCGCTCAGACCGGAGGGCTGCTTGAAATTGATATTGCCGCGCCGCAGGGACATGGAAAGGTCATAGTCGGAACACCAGAACAAGATATGCTGGTTGGCACTGCCTACGACGATGTGATAGATGGGCAAGGCAGCTTTGATACTTTAGTAGGCGGCAACGGCAATGACCTCTACATTATCGATGACAACGGGATCAGTAGTAATAATGATAGTGATTACTGCGGTGATGGTAGTCACGACAATCACGAATCTCATCACGATTATCCACCTGATCAAGTTATCGAAACTGCAGGCGGCGGCTATGATACGGTTTGGAGTAGTGTCGACTATACCCTAACCGACAATGTTGAATCATTATTACTGCAAGGGACCAGAAGTCTGCGAGGTACTGGCAACGGGGCGAATAATCTGCTCATCGGCAACCTCGGCAACAGCAGTCTTGACGGTCGTGCGGGTAATGATATTCTTTTGGGCGGCTCAGGTAACGACCATCTCAATGGCGGCGATGGTCTGGATGCGCTCGATGGAGGATATGGTGACGACAGATTAGAAGACGGCGCTGGCGCTGGCTTTGTCGCTGGTAGTCGTGGTAATGATGCTATCCTTTTGGCTGGCGGCAACGACATTGTTGCTTTCAATCGAGGCGACGGAAAGGACACTGTAAGTGGCGGCGATGGTCAGAACGATACTTTAAGTCTTGGTGGCGGCATTAGACTTGCAGATCTTAAACTAAATAAAGATGGAAAGGATCTCGTGTTGAACACTGGTGGTGGTGATTCAATCCGTATGGTCGACTGGTACGCTAGTGGCAATCACAAGATGGTAGCTACCTTGCAAATTGCCCATGCGGAAGATTCCACACAGTTTGACCGATACAACTTTGCTGCGTTAGCTGCCGCATTTGATAAGGCCCGTAAATCCGGCAATACAGCTAGAAATTGGACAGTATCTGAAGCAGCCCCCAGCTATAGGCTGGCTGGTGCTCAACCTGATGGCGGTGAATTAGCTATGGCTTTTGCCGAAAGCGGTAATCTTGAGCACCTGCATCCTGATATTGTTAGTACTGCTCTTGCCGTCGAATCAGCAGCGGCTCCTAGCACCAGTAACGATGGCGCAGATGTCCCTGACTTAGGTTCGCCTTTGGCTGGTGGTACGTCAGGGATGAGTTCGCAGGACAACGGTCCGCAGAGCAATGGTCCAGACTATTGGTCACAACTGGATGCACCAGTGGCTGGCGAGCAGGCGTGGGATACCATGCCTGTTATGGCTGATACTGCTGCTGACTGGCTGCATTACGCGGAGCAGAACGGGTACAACACAGTTTCTAGCGGTGATTCTCGTATTGACTACGCAGTTACTTGGGCGCGACTGCACGATAAACTTGCTGGTCTGCTAGAAGAAGACCATGGGGGCACCCATGGACATTGGGGAGAAGCGCATGATGGCAAAGGGTCGTGGTTAGGGGCATCGGCTAATTTCGATACTCATGGACATTCGGTCAATCTACCGGGGAATTTGCTCCGGCAGTTCGAGGGGTTGAAGGAAGGCGTAGGCAAGCTACATGCGTAATCTCACTATTATTAGCTCGACTGAAAGAGGTTGCCTCTTATGTTGAAGCATTTTCTGACCAGCCTGGAAGCAGAAGCGTTAGATTTCGCACCACCCTTGTTGCGAAGTCAGCACGCCCCACCACACCCCATGAGCCAGAAGGTCTTACGTGTGGCGATGCTAATGCTGTCCATGTTGATCGTATGGGCAATATTCGGCAGGCTAGATATTGTCGCTGTAGCTGAAGGTAAGCTGGTACCGCAGACCTACCTCAAGATCGTTCAGCCACTGGAGTCAGGCATTGTGCAGGAGATTCGTGTGCATGAAGGTGAGACAGTACATGCTGGTCAGGTACTGATGCGCATGGATGCCTTGGTCACGGAGGCTGATGGCCGAGCACTTAACGCTGAGTTACAGCGTAAGCGCATTACTTTGCGACGCATTGATGCTGAATTGTCGGGAAAGCCATTCAGGGTCGGTGCAAATGATCTACCCTCGCTATCGCGCGAGATACAGGCACAATATCGGGCAGATAACTTAGCGCAACAGGCTGCGTTGGCAGAAGAACGCACGCGACTTGTCAAAGCGCGTGTGGAACTGTCTGCCGCAGAGCAAGTAAAAGCAAAGCTTGCAGCGGTGCTTCCTCACTACCTTCAGCAAGAGTTGGCTTTTGATAAGTTAGCACAGGACAAGTTTGCTGGGCCGCTGATGGCAAGTGACAAACGTCGTGAGCGCATCGAAAAAGAATCTGAACTTAAGACCCAGGAACATATGGTGGAGTCGGCCCGCGCATCCATTGCTCAGTCTGAGAAAAAACTCGTACAACTTGAGTCTGATTATCTCCGTCAACTTCATACTGAGCGCAATACAACCCAAGGTGAAGTGGATAAGCTTGCTCAGGAGGTCGCAAAACAACAGCACAAGCAAAGCCTGTTAGAACTAAAATCTCCGCAAGACGGAGTAGTGAAAGATATTGCCACCCACACTGTTGGCACTGTCGTCCAGCCAGGAACGGTTATGCTTACGCTGGTGCCGGTCAATGAAAAGTTGCGAGCAGAGGTTATGGTTACTAACGCGGATATTGGCTTTGTGCGCATTGGTCAGCCTGTGAAGGTTAAGTTTGCAGCTTTTCCATTCCAGAAATATGGCATGATGACAGGCACAGTCGAGCATGTGAGTGCCGATGCACAGGATAGTAGTACCCAGGAGGCCAGCATGGGGGTTGAACCGGGTCGTAGAGATAAGCCTTTGGCCTACAAAGCATTAGTCAAGTTGGATGCTATGC
>JBAQME010000059.1:0-3022 GCA_049302535.1 Methylotenera sp. | reverse complement strand
TTAGTGTTTCTGCCATGAGTTCACGTCCGCCAATGCCGCGGAAAATGGCAATGGACTTACCCGTAACGTTTTGCATTTCAGCGAGTGCCAGCAGTGTTTCGCTATCAAAACGGGTATGGGGAGTGAGTACCTTGTTAACGCCGTAAGAGGCAAGCGCTTTGGCAGTTTGGTGCCCGATAGCTGCAAATTTCAAACTTTCAGGCAGTTTGCCATACTTTTTAAGTACGCGCGGCATGGCAAAATCTACGGCGTTAGAGCTGATAAATATTGCCCAGTCAGTGCTTTCCAGTTGGGTGATTTTCTGGTCGAATGTCTGGTAATCCTGCAGGGGCGAAACGGCAATCAAAGGGAAGGATATCGCAAATCCTCCATGATGGTGAATAGCCTCGCATAAACTTTGTGCCTGATCAACTGGCCGCGTGACGGCGATATGTAAATTCTGGAGTAGTTGGTCAGTTGTCATGATTTAAGTGCGCCTGGAAGCACGCCTAATTTCATTGGGCGCATTTATTTATAGTTCTGTTTATTTACAGTTCCGCCAGTATTTTATCGGCGCCTTTTGCTATTAACTGGCTAGCTAGTTTTTTGCCTAAAGTTTCAGCGTTATTTCTGCTGCCGGTAACCGTTTCAATTAGCATTTGTTTGCCATCAACACTGGCAACAAAGCCGGTGATGCGAATATTGTCGGCTTCACATACTGCATATGCGCCAAGCGGTACTGTACAGCTGCCGGCAAGTGCACGGCTCATGCCGCGCTCAGCCTCTACACATACTTGTGTATCTGGATGGTTGAGGGGGGCGAGCGTGGTAATTAAATCAGGACGGTTTGCACTGATTTCAATGCCAAGCGCTCCCTGGCCAACGGCCGGGATACTTTGCTCAGGTGCAATAAATTGACGGATTCTATGGCCTAGTTCCAGTCGAATTAAACCAGCGGCGGCAAGAATGATTGCTGCATATTGCCCTTCATCCAGCTTACGTAAGCGTGTTTGTAAGTTGCCGCGCAGCGATTCAATTTTCAAGTGGGGAAAACGTGCCTGTAGCTGGCTTTGGCGGCGTAAGCTTGATGTGCCTACAATACTGCCGGCTGGCAGGTCTTCAAGTGAAGAAAAATTGTTTGAAACAAATGCGTCGCGCGGGTCTTCACGCTCGCCGGTGGCGGCCAATATAAAGCCGTCCGGCAAGTTCATGGGCACATCTTTCATGCTATGAACGGCTAAGTCCGCACGCCCGTCAGCCAGTGCTGTTTCCAATTCTTTAACAAATAATCCTTTGCCGCCTACTTTAGCTAAAGGCGTATCTAAAATTTGATCACCCGTCGTGGTCATGCCTAGAATAGTGACTTCTGTTTCAGGGTAAAGCGCCTGCAAGCGGCTTTGAATATGGCGTGCCTGCCACATGGCTAACGCGCTTTCACGAGACGCGATGACGAGTTTTTTGCGGTTGATGGTTGAGGATGAATTTTGCATGATGTGAATTTTAACACAGTGACTGCTAGCTAGCGTAAGGCTAAAAAAGATTGCTGTCTGCTAATCAATGATGTTAACTTTTGTATTAAGTTTATGTATAGAAGAAGATTGTGTATAAAATGATTTTACATTTAAATCTAACATAATAAATGCCCACGCAAACCTCTTATGAGGTAAAAGCATCTAGACTTTAACTAGCGTTAGGAGGTAATCATGCATTATCAACTTGAAGTTTTTATGCAGTCACTCAATCAATTTTGGCTACAACTGGTACAGTTTATACCTAAATTATTGGCGGTTATTGTCATAATATTTCTTGGCTGGGTTGTAGCAAAGCTGGCTAGACTAGCAGTAAAGCGAATACTGGAATTATCTCATTTTGATAAGTTTGCTAAAAAATCAGGGTTTGAGGCATTTATTAATAGTGGCGCTGTGAGTGTGAGTTTGAGCGGGATTATCAGCCAAGTGGTGTATTGGCTGGTCATTATCCTGTTTATCACTACGGGAGCCAGCACTTTAGGGTTGAGTGAGGTTGCCACTCTATTACAACAATTGGCTGGCTATTTACCGCATATTATTTTAGCTATTCTGGTGATGATATTTGGTACTTTGTTAGCGCGTTTTATCAATAGACTGGTATTTGCGTGGTTGCATAGTACTGGATTTCCTGCTGCGTTGACGGTTAGCACTTCTGCTGAATATGGCATACAAATATTGGCAATATTTGTTGCTTTAGAACAATTGGGAGTTGGTATGCAGCTTATCCATTCACTGTTCGTGATTATATTTGGCTCGATTTTCTTGGCATTAGCTTTGGCATTTGGTTTGGGTGGAAAAGAGTGGGCGGCTAAAATCATTGCAGATTTAGAGGCGAATAAAACCAGAAAATGAAAGTTCAGCAATATTTAGAGATTAATTTTGACGTATTAAATGTTGCTGACGGCGGCTAACCGCGATGGTTTCCGGCACGTTCTTTAATAGTGCCACCCATTGCTTTTCGCCATGTTTATCATGGTTGCGCTTTTCATAGCCAGTAATAAAAGCGCTTGCAACTAAACAATTGCGATGCAGCCGTATAAAAATATTGCCAAATTCCTGTTCTAAATGCGTGAGTGATTCTTCAATTAAATACTCACGTTCGGCCGTGCGTACGGTAATGTATTTAAGTTCGGCACGCAAATAAATGATGTCAATAATCGGTACCAGCAAAATACGGCTACGCTCCGTAATGCTTAAGTGTGTTCTTTGCGGGGAGAGGGGAGTAAGCGCGGCAAGCTGCCGGGGTAACAAAGCGCGTGCTTTTTGTAGCGAGGTTTGCAGCCGTTCAAAACGTATGGGTTTTAATAAATAATCTACAGCATTCATGTCAAATGCTTGTATAGCATAGTTATCATATGCAGTGGTGAAGATGATGGCGGGCGGCTTGGGTAATTTTTGTAAATGCCGGGCGACTTCTATACCGTCCATTTCCGGCATGCGGATATCCAGTAATACAATGTCAGGTTGTAATTCAGTTGCAAAATTAAGCGCTTCTTTACCGTTTTTTGCTTCCG
>JBAQME010000058.1:0-2081 GCA_049302535.1 Methylotenera sp. | reverse complement strand
GTATGGGCATCCTGAACCCATGGAACTTACAGATTATCATTGGAAACGCCAAGATTCCGGTGTTGGTGGACGCAGGCGTTGGTACGGCTTCTGATGCCGCGATTGCCATGGAGTTAGGCTGTCAGGGCATATTGATGAATACGGCAATTGCTGCCGCACGCGATCCTGTTTTAATGGCGGGTGCTATGAAAAAGGCGGTTGAGGCCGGGCGTGAAGCCTATCTAGCCGGACGTATGCCCAGGAAACTTTATTCCGCAAGCCCTAGCTCACCTACAGCGGGTTTGATTACTTAGTTTAATCATTATCACCATGAGCAATGTTAAACATTATGAATGTACGGTAAAAGTAGAAGTCACTTTTATCCCGGATCAGTCAGATGTTGAACATAATCGTTATGCGTTTGCATATCACGTCATTATTACCAATACGGGCAATATTGCAGCACAGTTGATTAGTCGTCATTGGATTGTGACCGAAGCGGATGGTGAGAAACAGGAGATTAAAGGCTTGGGCGTGGTCGGGGCGCAGCCTTTGCTGAATCCAAATGAGCAATATGAGTATACCAGCGGCACGGTGATTAACACCCCGATGGGCGAAATGCACGGCACTTATCAAATGGTGGCTGAAGATGGTACGCAGTTTGATGCAATCATTCCTGTTTTTTCACTTAGCATGCCTCGAGTGTTGCACTAAATAAATTAAATAAAAATCAAATAGATAAATCAAATTAACTAACAAAAACATGAAAAAAATAGCGCAGGGTACTTTACTCATATTGCTTATCGTCATAGCCACATCCTGCGCTCACAAGGGCATAAAACCCGTTACGCCACCAAGTCCGCCTAAAGCCCAGTGTGATTGTGCAATTGAAAAACCACCTGTACAGTTCCCGGAAGCAAGCGCGCCTGCAGAAACGACAGAAACAAAAGCACCTGAACAAAAGATTGCGGATTACAGTTTATTAAAACCGGCGAAATGGGAAGATGTCGATGGTTTGCAGCGTGATAATCTGGGTTCAGCGTGGCCAGCCTGGATGCAAAGCTGCTCTACCTTGGTGAACAAGCCTGTTTGGCAAAAAGTTTGTACTGCCGCAATCGAGCTTAATAATCAAGCTGCCAAAAAGCCAACATCCGATGCTATACAAAGTTATTTCAGGCAGTATTTCTCGGTTTACAAAACGACTAATGCGGATGGCACGGATGGCGGCCTGATTACGGGTTATTATGAACCGCTGCTGAAAGGCAGCCGCACCAAATCCGCCCAATATCCTAACCCCTTGTATGCGCCGCCTGGAGATTTAATTACAGTGGAGTTGGATAGCGTTTTCCCAGAGTTAAAATTCAAGCGTGTGCGGGGCCGATTGGTGGGAAACAAGCTGGTGCCGTATTACAACCGCGCGGAAATCGAGACGGAAGCCTCGCCTTTAAAAGGGCGCGAGTTTATCTATATTGATGACATCATTGATGTTTTTTTCTTGCAAATACAGGGCTCGGGGCTAGTGCAATTAGATAATGGCGAGCAAGTGCACGTGGGCTATGCCGACCAAAACGGACACCCTTATAATTCCATAGGCCGTTTGCTGGTAGAGCGCGGTGAGATGACACTGGCGCAAGCGTCAATGCAGGGCATTAAAACCTGGGCGCGCAATAATTTGGCAAAACTCAGGGAGTTACTTAACAATAATCCCAGTTATGTATTTTTCAGGGAGTTGCCGGTTGGCCTGCCAGGCCCGTTAGGTGCGCTTGGAGTGCCGATCATGGGCGAGCGCAGTGTTGCGGTTGACCCAAAATTTGTACCGTTAGGTGCCCCGGTATTTTTATCTACCACCGAGCCAAATAGCACTAAACCTTTAAAACGCATGATGATGGCGCAAGATACCGGCGGTGCAATCAAGGGCGGTGTGCGTGCGGATTTCTTTTGGGGTGCTGGCCCTGTCGCAGGAGCGAAGGCTGGTGCAATGAAACAGGCTGGCAAGATCTGGGTGTTTTTACCTAAAGAATTTGTACTGAATGCGTCAGAAAATCAGGTGAGCCAGATGAATCGCTAGGCTAATAAACCAGGCGGGTTGGCTAATAAAAAAG
>JBAQME010000057.1:0-2548 GCA_049302535.1 Methylotenera sp. | reverse complement strand
ATAGCCTTGGTGGCGCCGATTTGCTGCGTCGTGCGATGGGTAAAAAGAAAAAAGAAGAAATGGATGACCAGCGTAAGATATTTACCGATGGCGCCACCCAAAACAATATGACCGAGCGCCAGGCCAGCGAATTATTTGACTTGCTTGAGAAGTTTGCAGGCTATGGTTTCAATAAATCGCATGCCGCGGCATACGCACTGGTTGCTTACCAGACCGCATATTTAAAAACACATTACCCAGCGGCATTCCTGGCGGCGACGATGTCAGCGGATATGAATAACACGGACAGCGTGCATATCTTTTATGACGACTGCGCGCCTAATCAGGTAGAGGTGTTGCCGCCTGACGTGAATGAAAGCGAATTTAAATTCAAGCCCATCAGTAAAAACCAGATTCTGTATGGACTCGGTGCGATAAAAGGCACCGGCTGGGCGGCGATTGAAGTGATATTGCAGGCACGCAAGCAAGATGGGCCTTTTACCAGCTTGTTTGATTTTTGCACCCGTCTGGATTTACGCAAAGTGAATCGTAGGGTGATTGAGTCGTTAATCAGGGCTGGTGCGTTCGATAAATTGGAACCGAATCGCAATGCGTTGTTGGCAGGTGTCGCTTTGGCCATTAGTGCCGCTGAGCAGACCAATGCTAACAGCAACCAGAATAGTCTGTTTGGCGAGATTTCTGATAAGTCTGTGCATGTCTTGCCTAACGTGCCTGCATGGAGCGAACAGCAAAAGTTGCAAGAAGAGAAAGCTGCTTTGGGCTTTTACCTGAGCGGACATCCTTATTGGTCTTATCAAAAAGATTTAAGCAATTTTATCAGTACTACACTGGCTAATTTGACGCCGAAAGAGCAGCCGCAACTATTGGCCGGCATTGTGTCAGGGATACGTATACGCATGACGGCGCGCGGCAAAATGGCGATTGTAGGCCTGGATGACGGCACCACACGGATTGAAGTTGTTGTGGGTAATGAACTGCTCAATCAATCGCAGCAGTTGTTAAAAGATGACCAGCTGGTGATTGTTGAAGGCCGTGTGAGCAATGACGAATTCTCTGGTGGCATACGCGTTAACGCAAGAAAACTGCATGATTTATCCAGCCTGAGAAATAGCCGGGCAAGCTTTTTGAAAATTTCATGTAACGGGCAATCCGATTCGGTTAAATTGAAATCGTTGTTAAAACCCTATTGTATGAGTGCTTCAAATGAGCAGCGCGGCTGTGCGGTCAAGGTGGAGTATCATAACAAGACCAGTAAAGTTGAATTGATGTTGGGCAACGACTGGCGCGTTGATTTGCATGACGAGTTGATTGCTGGTTTAACTGAATGGTTAAGCCAGAATAATGTAAAAATCCTATATAATTAGCCCTTCAATAACATATTCCAATTAATACGTTGTTGCATCGTCTCGCCGTACTTATTGTACTGTCTTCGACGATGCGCCTAGCTTTAATTGGAATATGATATTGAAATAGATTCTTTAAAGTAAGCTTAATAACCGAGTTGAATGCATGAAAATTACCTATTTAGATTTTGAACAACCAATCGCCGAGTTAGAAGCCAAGATTGAGGGTCTGCGTACATCGCATGATGACCACGACAATTTGGATATCTCTAAAGAATTGACCGCGTTGGAAAAGAAAAACAAAAAACTTTCTGAAGATATCTACGGAAATTTATCTGCCTGGCAGATTTCACAGCTCGCTCGGCATCCGCAGCGTCCTTACACTTTAGATTACATTCAAGCCTTGTTTACCGGGTTTGAAGAACTGCATGGCGACCGTGCCTTTTCAGATGACCCGGCGATTGTTGGCGGTCTGGCACGGTTTGAAGGCCAGCCGGTAATGGTGATTGGCCACCAAAAAGGGCGTGACATTAAAGAGCGCCAGTATCGTAATTTTGGGATGCCGCGCCCGGAAGGGTATCGCAAAGCTTTACGTCTATACCGATTAGCTGAAAAATTCCATATTCCTATCATTACACTGATTGATACCCCGGGCGCTTATCCTGGCATCGGCGCGGAAGAGCGCGGACAATCCGAAGCCATTGCGCGCAATCTGTATGTGATGTCTGAGTTGAAAACACCGATTATCGGTGTGATTATCGGTGAAGGCGGTTCCGGCGGCGCACTTGCCCTCGGCGTTGTAGACCAGCTGTTAATGCTGCAATACGGTACTTATTCCGTGATCTCGCCTGAAGGTTGTGCTTCAATCTTGTACAAGAGTGCCGATAAGGCTTCAGTAGCTGCAGAATCGCTCGCAATTACGGCAGACCGCCTCAAGGGGCTGGGTCTGGTAGATAGAATCGTTCCGGAACCTTTAGGCGGCGCGCACCGTTCACCTGACGTGATGATGGAAACGTTACGTGCGGCACTTAAAGAAGAGTTGGCACGTTTTAAAGCAAAATCAATCAAATCGTTACTAGTGACACGTTATGAGCGCCTGATGAGCTATGGCAAATTCAAAGAAGTCGCTGAAAAATAGCACTTCGGCGGCTCGTAAAGCCAAGAGTGATTCTGACACATTCACGCATCCGTTATTACTTCAACTT
>JBAQME010000056.1:0-4515 GCA_049302535.1 Methylotenera sp. | reverse complement strand
ACTCCAGCGTTGCCGGCCAGAACAGTGCGTGGAAATACAGAATGTCTTTACCAATAAAATGGTAAAGCTCTGTAGTAGAGTCTTGCTTCCAGTACTCGTCAAAATCCAGTCCCTTGTCTGCACAAAGTTTCTTGAAGCTGGCCATGTAGCCAATTGGCGCATCCAGCCATACATAGAAATATTTGCCCGGTGCTTCTGGAATTTCAAAACCGAAATAAGGCGCATCACGGGAAATATCCCAATCATTCAGGCCGTTCTCGAACCACTCACCCATTTTGTTGGCTGCTTCGCCTTGCAAGGTGCCTGAGCGTGTCCAGCCTCTTAGGAAATCTTCACACTCGGAGAGCTTAAAGAAGTAATGCTCGGTTTCCTTACGCACAGGTGCTGCGCCAGAAACAGCAGAATAGGCATTAATCAGCTCTGTCGGGTTATAGGTTGCGCCGCAGACTTCACATGAATCGCCATACTGGTCTTTAGCGTGGCATTTCGAGCATTCGCCTTTAATGAAGCGGTCCGGCAGGAACATATTTTTAACCGGGTCATAAAACTGCTCGATCGTTTTAGTGGCGATTTTTCCTGCGGCTTTTAGTTTCTTATAGATACTTTGCGAAAGTTCTTTGTTTTCAGGTGCATTGGTTGAATAGTAGTTATCAAAACCCACCAAAAAACCTGCAAAATCCGCGCTATGTTCTTTGTGCACGTTGCCAATCAAAGTTTCAGGCGTGATACCTTCTTTTTCAGCACGCAGCATAATGGGGGTGCCATGCGTGTCATCCGCACAGACATAATGCACGGTATGGCCCTGCATCTTTTGAAATCGCACCCAGATGTCGGTTTGAATGTATTCAACCAGATGACCTAAGTGAATACTGCCATTTGCATAAGGGAGTGCAGAAGTGACCAGGATTTTACGAGGAGATTTTGAAGTTGCCATGAGATAAATGGATCTATTAAGCTAAAACGCTATTCTAACAAATGCCGCATGGTTCACCCAGCCATGATTACTGGTTTTGTTAAGATTGACCTGATTATTCATTTTAATCAGCTCATTTTTGTACAAAACACCCTAGCTACTTATACAATCAATCGTACAATCAGTTAAAATACCTTATCTATTTACTCAAGTTATTAACTTACTATTAAATCAGGAATTCAGGCAATGGCAATCACAGAGTTACTCATTCAAAGCACCCTAAAAGTATGCATAGACCCCAATACCGGCAAAGACTTTGTGAGTGGCAAATCCGCAAGAAACATCAAGATTAGCGGCAATGATATCAGCGTGGACATCGTACTCGGCTACCCTGCGAAATCCGTCATGGCAGATATACAAAAGCTGGTTGCTGACGCGCTCTTAACATTATCCGGTATCGGCAGAGTAACCGTGAATGTGAGCAGTAAAATCGTAGCGCACAAAGCGCAACAAGGCGTTAACTTATTACCGAATGTTAAAAATATTATTGCAGTGGCTTCAGGCAAGGGCGGCGTCGGTAAATCCACAACATCCGTAAATTTGGCTTTAGCACTGGCGGCTGAAGGTGCAACGGTTGGGTTATTGGATGCCGACATTTACGGCCCCAGCCAGCCGCAGATGCTCGGCATTAGTGGTCGTCCGGAAAGCGTGGATGGCAAAAGCATGGAGCCGATGCAGGCTCACGGTATACAGGCGATGTCGATTGGCTTTTTAATCGACACAGACACACCCATGGTATGGCGCGGCCCGATGGTCACCGGCGCGCTGGAACAATTATTACGTGAAACCAATTGGCACGATCTGGATTACCTGGTCATTGACTTACCACCTGGCACGGGCGACATCCAGCTTACCCTGGCGCAAAAAATCCCGGTGACCGGAGCAATCATCGTTACCACACCACAGGACATTGCCCTGCTGGATGCGCGCAAGGGCCTGAAAATGTTCGAGAAAGTCAGCATTCCGATTTTGGGGATTGTAGAAAACATGAGCACACATATCTGCAGCAAATGCGGCCATGAAGAACATATTTTCGGTGCAGGCGGCGGCGAATTAATGGCTAAGGACTACAACGTGGATTTATTGGGTTCCCTGCCATTGGATATCGGCATCCGCATGCAGGCAGATAGCGGAAAACCAACTGTAATCGCAGAGCCGGACGGCAAGATTGCCGGCGTTTACAAAGAAATCGCGCGTAAAGCCGCAATTAAAATCGCCAATGCCGGCCTGGATTACAGCAGCAAGTTTCCCAATATTGTGATTCAGAATACATAAATTCAATCAAAGCTGGCTGCATGAGGCATTACTTAAATTGAAACATTTAGTTAATCGGTTATTTGCCTATCGTCCTCTGCGCTGGCTTATTATCACATTGGGTGCAGCTGCCTCAGCAGCTTACCTGATATTGTTTGTGATAGTCGGTCTGCATGCCCACGACCTGCTCAAACACCCCCGCACTCCACGATCCGATGCTGCATTGGTGTTAGGCAACCGAGCTTATTTAGACGGCGCGCTTAATCCATGCCTGACCGGGCGCGTGGATGAAGGTCTATTGTTAGCACAGCAAGGACTGGTTGCTACGCTAGCCATGACTGGTGGGCGCGATCATGAGGATAACAGCGTTGAAGCTGAGGTGATGGCGGCCTATGCAAAAAATAAAGGTTACAACGGCCCCATATTACTTGAGTCCCGCTCCAGTTCGACACAGGAGAACCTTGAGTTTTCAGCGCCGATTTTAAAAGCCGCCAATATTAAAAGCGTGATTATCGTTTCCGAACCATACCACTTGTGGCGCGCAGAAAAATTAGTGGCTGCCGGTCATCTGGGACATGACTTTAATGTCAGTTATGCGGCAGCACCCAGCCAGTGCTGGGCAACCTGGGATATGTTATTTAAAGGCGCTCTGCGCGAGCCTTTAGCCATCATGAATAACTACGCCAAAGGGTACTTTAAGCAGAATTAATCGCCCAGATGCACCCCATGGCAATAGACATTTACGCCACAAGCCGGTGTAATCAGCGTTGCCGGTATCGCTACACCTTTACGCCAATTATCAACAGCTTCCTGTTTACCCGCGCCAGAGACGATAAAAATTACTTCACGTGTATTATTGAGGCGATTCTGACTCATGGTAATGCGCTCTGCAGGTGGCTTAGGCGAATTAAACACGGGCACTGCATCCGCACTGTTATCCACCACATGATCTGGGAACAAGCTGGCAGTATGCCCATCCTCACCCAGACCTAGCAGCACAATATCAAAGGTAGGCACACCAGCCAATGTCTTTGCATACGCTTTCGCACCTTCGACATTCCCCAACTCGGCTGGAATATCATGAATCTGGTCTGCCGGGATATTCACATGGCGCAGCAGAACCTGCTCTACCATCAGACTGTTACGATCCTCATGATCGCGTGGCAGACAACGTTCATCACCGTGATAAATATGCCATTTCGACCAGTCTATTTTCATATCGCGCAGCAATCGATACACTGCACGCGGTGTACTGCCCCCTGCCATCACGATAGAAAATTGACCCCGCTCGGCAATGGCTTCGTTTGCGCTGCGCACGATGGCATCGCAGGCTGAATGCCTGAGTAATTCAATACTTTCAAAATTGGTCCAGCGAGTGTTTCTGGGGTGCATAATCATTATTACCTACATCAAAAAAATCAGGCCGCATTTGACACGAAATAGCGAGAATTGTCACGCTTTTTTATGCTAAATCATTGTGCGCAAAGGCTGCCATAGATTATCATATCAAGATATGTAAAAGGACAAAAAACATGATTATTAAAGACGGCGAAATCGCCGATATCGATACCCCATCAGGCAAAATGCGCGCCCATATTTTTCGCCCGGCAGCACCGGGAAAATACCCTGCCGTTTTGATGTACTCGGAAATATTCCAGGTAACAGCCCCTATCCGCCGTACCGCCGCAATGCTTGCAGGACACGGCTTCATTGTTGCCTGCCCTGAAATCTATCACGAATTTGAACCGCTAGGCACGGTGTTGGCTTATGATGAAGTAGGCACAACGCGTGGCAATGAACTTAAAATCACCAAGCCTGTTGATGCTTATGATAGCGATGCACGTGCAGTGCTGGATTATTTAAAATCACGTGATGACTGTACCGGACGCCTGGGCGTAATGGGTATCTGCATTGGCGGTCACTTGGCATTCCGCGCTGCGATGAATCCGGATGTACTGGCAACGACCTGTTTCTATGCCACGGATATCCATAAAAAAGGCCTGGGCTTGGGCAAAAATGACAACTCATTAGACCGCGCAGGCGAAATCAAAGGTGAGTTACTGCACATTTGGGGACGCCAGGACCCGCATATTCCGCTTGAAGGCCGCAATCTGGTCAAAGCCCGCCTTGAAGAGGTCGGCGCCCGCTTTACCTGGCATGAGTTCAATGGCCAGCATGCTTTTATGCGCGATGAAGGCCCCCGCTACGACCCGGCATTAGCCCTGCAATGCTGGAGTTTATTGCTCGAACTGTTCCACCGCAGGTTAGGCTACGGCGATCTGAATGTA
>JBAQME010000055.1:0-4872 GCA_049302535.1 Methylotenera sp. | reverse complement strand
GGATCATCGTCGATAATCATCAATACTGGACGTAGCGCTGCCATTAAAAAAACCTTTTTTATTAAACTGGATAATAACTGCGTTCAACATCACTATAGCCTTAATGGCTTGATGTATCAATAAGCGCCAGAACCTGGCCTGAATTTGGCGCACTCCAATGATGGTATGTTATTGATTACATGCTTCTGTGCTTTGACAGACACATTACAGGTTAATGATATTAACAACACAGTTTGCAATACTCGAAAGATCGGGATGGGAAAATATGAAATGACAGGTAGGGCTCGAACCCATAACAACTGGAATCGCAACCTAAGCCACTTAATCGCCATTGAAAACATTATAATCAGTGCATCATGAGAGTTAGCCCCAATCGTTTTCCGATTATTGATGCCTTTAAAGCTATCGCATCCCAGCTTATCGTTTTGCACCATCTGGCAGCCTATGGCCCCATTTCGGACACTGTGCAGCAAATAGCTCCTTCACTGATTACCTGGCTATATGACTATGCACGGATGGCAGTACAAATATTTTTTGTAATTGGTGGCTATCTCGCAGCCCGCTCTATATTTTCTGGAAGAAACAACACCTCTTCCCTAACATTTAATTTATTTAATAGATACTTAAGATTAATTATTCCATTCTTTTTTGCACTGATCCTTGCAATAACTTGTGCCGCCATCTCTCGTGCTTTAGCGGATCATGAATTCATTCCTGATTTACCCAAACTATCACAATTTTTATCCCACGTATTTTTACTGCATGGTGTACTGGATTTCGATTCATTACTGGCAGGGGCATGGTTCATTGCAGTCGATTTTCAGCTTTTTTTAGTCATGCTTTGCATTGCCTGGCTTGGCGGAAAAGCTGCAGATTCCAGAAAAGCAATCCTTGTAATTGTTACCCTTACTTCTACCCTCTCTCTTTTCTGGTTCAATCGCAACCCGCAATACGACGACTGGGCTTTGTATTTTTTCGGCGCTTATGGAATGGGAGCGATAGCCTACTGGGCTAGTCAACGAGGGCATTCAACAGTCTGGTTATGGCTAAACGTATTACTAGCTACGCTTGCTCTGTTTATTGATTTTAGATTACGGATTCTGATTGCAGTCCTCGTGGCACTGATACTGTTTGCTACAAACCACGTGCAAATTAGACAAGGATTCGTACTGCAAAAAATCATACATTATCTGGGCATGATTTCTTATTCCCTGTTCCTTGTGCATTTCTCGGTGCTAATGATTACCAACGCTATTTTTAGCTGGCTGAACATTACGAATTTTAGCTGGCTGAACATTACGAACCCGGCTTCTGGAATTTTTTTCATGCTGATTTCATGGATAGGGAGTCTAATTCTGGCGAATTTTTTCTATCGACGAATTGAAAAGCCTGCCACATCACTTTTAAAATTTGGCGTGAAATCACATTAGCCACAGATCAACACTCAGGCCTGCTATTTAGAACTTACTTTGAGGATATTTAGACACTACTTACGAGAAATTGGGGTGGCTGATGGGGCTCGAACCCACGACAACAGGAATCACAATCCTGGACTCTACCAACTGAGCTACAGCCACCGCTGAAACAAAAACCATTATGGCCTGCCCGACAGGAATCGAACCTGTAACCCCCAGCTTAGAAGGCTGGTGCTCTATCCGGTTGAGCTACGGGCAGATTGTGGTTACAAGACTTTATATTTAGCAATATAAAGCAATTCGGGCTGACTTTAACTTTAACCTGTTGATATGACTGACATACCAACAGGTTAAAAGATTTGGTCGGCGTGGAGAGATTCGAACTCCCGACATCCTGCTCCCAAAGCAGGCGCGCTACCAGGCTACGCTACACGCCGAAGAGGCAGTAATATAACCAAAACTAAGCTCGAGGTCAATTGCTATATGTTAAAATCTCACTTTATTTTGTTAATTTTAAGAATTTTTAGATTTAAACACATCAAATGACTGCTCAAATCATCAATGGCAAGGCGATTGCCGAAAATTTATTAAACTCTATTAAAGAACGCATCGACCAGCGCGTGCATGCCAACAAACGCGCACCTGGCTTAGCTGTTATTCTTGTAGGATTAGACCCGGCATCCTCCATATATGTGCGTAATAAGCGTCTAGCCTGCGAAAAAGTCGGTATTCGCTCTATTGCTTATGATTTACCAGCTTCGACCACAGAGGCAGAATTACTCGCACTCATAGCCCAGCTCAATCAGGATGATTCCATTGATGGCATTTTGGTACAAGCGCCATTGCCGCCTCAAATTAAGGATGAGCACGTCATTGAATGTATCAGCCCAAATAAGGATGTTGATGGCTTTCACCCCTACAACATAGGTAGGCTTGCTGTGCGTCAACCGACACTGCGTTCATGTACGCCTTTTGGCGTGATTAAAATGCTACAGGCTACCAATATTGACTTAATGGGGCTGGATGCAGTTGTAGTTGGCGTATCTAACCATGTAGGCCGCCCAATGGGGCTTGAGTTGCTGTTAGCTGGCTGCACCGTAACCAGCTGCCATCGCCACACTAAAGACCTGGGTAAAATAATCGCCAATGCCGATCTAGTAGTTGCAGCAGCAGGCAAACCCGGCCTAATCAAAGGCGAGTGGATCAAGCCAGGCGCCATCGTCATTGACATCGGTATTAACCGACTCGCTGATGGTAGTATTGCCGGTGATGTGGATTTCAATAGTGCGAAAGAACGCGCCGGCTGGATTACCCCCGTACCTGGCGGTGTAGGCCCAATGACAGTCGCAACGCTGATGGAAAATACACTGCTATCGCTGGAGTTAAGTGAAGCAAAACTAAAAACTTAATCATGTAATTCAAATAATTAAGCTGTTTTCGCTATGGTTTTGCACGAAAGCTTTATTCAGTGTACACTCATGCGCTAATTTTATAACCTGTTACTTTTTAAGTAGCTCCTTTTTTGTAGTTTTAATTTTTTTAGTATTTGGGTCAAAATCATGGCAGATGTTATTAGTAAGCACTTCACGCCTTATCAGCCGAAACCTGATGAAGAATACATGAGCAAAAATCAGCTCAACCACTTTCGTAAGATTTTAAATGATTGGAAAGCCGAACTTAGTGAAGAGATTGATCGCACCGTGCATACCATGCAAGATGAAGTCACAATGTTTGCGGACCCTAACGACAGGGCCAGCCAAGAGTCAGACATGACATTAGAGTTACGCAATCGTGACCGCGAACGTAAATTGATTAAAAAAATCGATGAAACTTTACGTAATATTGATAGCGATGAATATGGTTATTGCGAAGGCTGCGGTGTCGAAATCGGTTTAAAACGCCTGGAAGCACGTCCGACCGCAACATTATGTATCGATTGCAAAACATTGGACGAGTTAAGAGAACGCCAAGTAGCTAAGTAATTAATAAGATTAATTACTTTAGCCCGCTGCTAAAGCTTGATTTTATTCCAGCAAAAAGCCCGCTTTCGCGGGCTTTTTGTTTATCTGCCGACTTGCAAGACTAATCTATTCGTCAGCTTCTGTTTCAGCTTTGGCTTCTGCCGCAGGCGGATCAATCAAAGCTTTCATGCTTAGACGTACGCGGCCTTTTTCATCAGCTTCCACAACTTTAACTTTCACAACATCGCCTTCTTTCAAGAAATCAGACACCGCATTTACACGCTGATGTGCAATTTGCGAAATGTGCAATAAGCCATCTTTACCTGGAATTAACGTCACGATCGCACCAAAATCCAGCAATTTGATAACAGTACCTTCGTAAGTTTGTCCCACTTCGACTTCAGCTGTGATCTCTGCAATGCGGCGTTGCGCTTCAGCACCCTGCTCAGAACTTGTGCATGCAATTTTCACTGTGCCGTCATCTTCAATATCAATGGTGGTACCAGTTTCTTCAGTCAGCGCACGAATCACTGCGCCACCTTTACCGATCACATCACGGATTTTCTCAGGATTGATCTTCATAGTGATAATGCGTGGTGCGAATTGTGACATTTCTGCACTAGCACCGCTCACAGCTTTTTTCATAATGCCCAGAATATGCGCACGGCCCTCTTTAGCCTGAGCTAAAGCAACTTGCATGATCTGTGCGGTAATACCGGTGATTTTGATGTCCATTTGCAATGCAGTGATACCATCTTCTGTACCAGCCACTTTAAAGTCCATGTCGCCCAAGTGATCTTCATCACCCAAAATGTCAGTCAATACGGCAACGCGGTTGCCTTCTTTAATCAAACCCATCGCAATACCTGCCACGTGGTTTTTCATTGGCACACCAGCATCCATCAAGGCTAAACAGCCACCGCAAACTGATGCCATTGAACTTGAACCGTTGGATTCTGTAATTTCAGAAACCACGCGCATGGTGTAATCAAAATCTTCTTTAGCTGGTAAAGCAGCAACTAATGCACGTTTTGCCAAACGGCCATGACCGATTTCACGGCGTTTTGGTGTACCAACACGGCCAGTTTCACCGGTTGCATACGGAGGCATGTTGTAATGCAGCATAAAGCGGTCATTGTACTCACCTTGCAACGCATCAATGGTTTGCTCATCACGGCCTGTACCCAATGTTGCAACAACCAACGCCTGTGTCTCACCACGCGTAAACAACGCTGAACCATGGGTACGTGGCAACACGCCGGTACGAATACTGATAGGACGCACAGTACGTGTATCGCGGCCATCGATACGTGGCTCACCATTCAAGATCTGACTGCGAACTGTTTTGGCTTCCAAATTAAAAATTTCTGTTTTAATTTTATTGGCTTCTGTAGTTGAAGTTTCTTCAGTAATCAACTCACTCAATACGCGATTTGTAATTTCTTCCAACTTGGCTGAACGTGCACCTTTAGCTTTGATCTGGAATGCGGCGTTGA
>JBAQME010000054.1:0-3656 GCA_049302535.1 Methylotenera sp. | reverse complement strand
GCAACCAACATAGAACCAGCAGCAGCGATTGTTAATAATAAAGCTTTCATGCTATCTCCTTGAATTAATGCCTAATATATAATAGTTATAAGTTTTACAACCACGTAATCATACCCATAATTTAAATTTAAACAAGTGAGCCAAATCAAAAAATCACGATTAAATTCATTCAGATTTGATTGAGCAAACTTGGCAAATCTACAACACTTTGTGAGCACTCAACGCCCTTGCATATCCAAGCGTTGACATCATCCGACATTTTTCTTTGCAAAGTGCCGGGCAATGCCTTGGCCGTTTCATCCAGGTAGAAAAATAAATGGTGCGGGTAGTATTTTTTGTTCAGTTCACTACGCCAATGTTTTAATTGTGCCGATGGCCCGCGCACAATCACCATGGTGGGCGGCGTCAAATACTCACTCAAGGCATGAACCAGGCTGGCACACCCTGCCGGACTACGTTTAATGACAGTATCAAATGCCTGCAAAGTACGCTCTGCACTCTGCAGGTAGCGAGGCTCACCCAGAATATGGCCCAGGCGTTGCAGTGCGACGGCCGCAATACCATTGCCATTGGGCGTGGCGTTATCGTAACCTTGCTTAACGCGGTGAATCAGTTGCTCATGATCATGCGAAGTAAAGTAAAAGCCGCCGTCTTCTGCTTCAAATTTTTCCAGCAGCATTTCCGCAAGGTCTTCGGCAAACTGCATGTCGATGCTTCTATAATCGGCCTGCATCAATGCAATCAGCGCATCCAGTAAAAACGCATAATCATCCAGGTAGGCATTGAGATGCACTTTTTCATCTTTGGCGGTGGCTAATAGCTGAAACTTACCTGCGGTAACTTCCACCCATAAATGGCCGCGTATAAAATCAACTGCATTCTGCGCGAGCTTTACCCAGTCCGGGCGATCCAACACAGTACCGGCACGCGCCAACCCTTTAATCGCCAGCGCATTCCATGAAGTCAGGATTTTGTCGTCACGACCCGGCCGCGAGCGCTTTTCACGCGCAATCAGTAATTTGGCTTTTGCACTTTGCAACAAGGCTTCATCTGCTTTATCAGGCGTTAGCGCCACATAGGCGTGCCAGGACGACCCTTCAAAATTAGGTGCTCGGTCAAATCCAAAGCAGCGCGAAGCGACTACATACTCTTCCGGCGTTAGCAGCGCTTTTACTTCACTCGGCTGCCAAACATAAAATGCACCTTCTTCGCCATGGCCATGCGCATCAAGCGAGTCTGCGTCCAGTGAAGAAAAAATCGCGCCTTTTGTTGTGCCTCGCTGTGAAATCATTTCACGCTGCAACCAACCGACCGTCTCTTCAATAATCTCGCGGTATCTGGGATTTTTGCTCAACTGCCAGCCATCCGCATACAGACACAGCAACTGGCCATTGTCGTACAGCATTTTCTCAAAATGCGGGATATTCCAGCGTTCATCTACCGAGTAGCGGCAAAACCCGCCGCCGATTTGGTCATAAATGCCACCCGCGGCCATGGCCGATAACATCTGTAACGCCATTGCTTCAGCCTGGCTGTTACCCGCTTTAGCTTGATGCAGCAATGAAGTAATATCGGCAGGGTTAGGAAACTTGGGCGCAGACCCAAAGCCGCCATGCTCAAAATCAAAGCCTTGCTTTAGCTGCTCAAAACCGGTCTGAATAATGTTTGCATCCGCTGTCACCAGATTATTAGCCGCAGGAATCGTACGCGCCAGAGCCTGCGCAAGCTGATGATTCTGCGCGGCAATATCGTCTTTACGCTCATGATAGTAAGCTGCTACCCGTGGAATCAAGTCGGCAAAACCCGGCAATTGATAGCGCGCTGTTTTAGGAAAATAAGTGCCGGTAAAATAGGGCTCTTGGTTTGGCGTTAAAAACACCGTTAGCGGCCAGCCACCGCTTTTATTGGACAGCATGCTATGCGCAGTTTGGTAAATCTGGTCAATATCGGGGCGCTCTTCGCGATCCACTTTGATATTGATAAAATGCTGGTTCATGCTGGCAGCAGTTGCGTCGTCCTCAAACGACTCATGCGCCATCACATGGCACCAGTGGCAGGCTGAATAGCCGATAGAAAGTAAAATCGGTTTGTTTTGCGCTATGGCTAAATTAAGCGCTTCTTCACCCCATGGATACCATTCCACGGGGTTTTCTGCATGCTGCAGCAAATATGGGCTAGTTTCATTTGCTAAGCGGTTGGTCATAAGGGCTTCTCTAAAATTCAAGTTACTAAGTCAGGCAAGGCGCGAACTAAAAATTTTCGACGCCACATACATTTAGTATGTAAGGAGTAATTTTTTGTGAGCAACGCTGCATGGCAACGGAAATTGGATTTTAGGGAAGCCCTTTAAGCTATAGCGACTCGACGCTATACTCTACCGACATGGTATGGGTCCTGTCCGGGCTAATCACAACCGAATTCTCCAGCGCGTTAGCAGTCTCCACACAAATCATATGACGCCATTCATCCGGCGCACCCATGTCAGGCATTTGCTGCGCCTTATCTGCCCACGGGTTCCAGATTACAGTTGATTCGCTGCCGGATTTTGAAATGCGGATTTCGCGATTGAAGCCTGCATCATGAATCACGCAATCCGCAGTGGTATTCAAATAAACGCGGTCAAACTCGCCGCTAAAGCTCACTTCATCACGCTCTACCCTGCGTTCATAGTTAAACACTTTGTCTGCGTATAACGTATCTTCAAGGCCATGGATATGGATAGAAGCAACATCGCTCACCTGAAAATAGGTATGCAATGCCTCGCCAACCATGAACGGGTGATCCGCTTTATTTGTTGTAGCAAGATCCACTCTCAGGGTTTCGCCTACCGTAATCGTAATAGTCAGCAGGTGCGGATAGGAAAGCTGTCTTTTTGATTCCGCCGGTTCCAGCATTTGCAGCACTAAACGCGTTGCGCCATTTTTAACGGTTTCTGTATCTACCAGCTGCCATGGCATCACACGCGCAAACCCGTGTGGACACAAGGCGCTATCGGTTGGGTGCGCACCGAACCATGGCCAGCAGACCGGGATACCGCCGCGAATAGAGCGTCCCTGCACATAGCGCGCATTGCTTGAAAGCCACAACACGGGATGTTGCTGTGATTTTGGCTGCCATGCCATAACGTGGGCACCCTGCAAAGCAATTTTAGCAGTTGCAAGTTCATTGTCGATTTCAATGTAATCCAGGCCTGTTTCATCCCGGATAAAACGAACGTGGTGATGTTCTGCCTCAGCAACTGGGTTAATTTTTTTTACTGCACTAATTTGCGTCATTTGGGTTACTCTAAGTCTGTTTTTGTAGTCATTGAGAATGACTGTTTATCTTTAAATTTATTTCTCGATTTGTGAAACATCGCGCACCGCACCGCGTGCAGCACTGGTGCTCATTGCCGCATAGGCACGCAAAGCTGGTGAAACTACGCGCTCACGGTTAACCGGCTTCCAGGCATTTTTGCCTTTGTCTTCCATCTTCGCACGGCGGTGCGATAATTCTTCATCACTCACCGCCAAATGGATAGTACGGTTAGGGATGTCGATTTCAATCGTATCATGCTCTTGTACCAAGCCAATTGCACCGCCTTCGGCCGCTTCAGGTGAGGCATGGCCAATACTCAGGCCGGATGTACCGCCTGAAAAACGACCGTCGGTCAGCAA
>JBAQME010000053.1:0-2812 GCA_049302535.1 Methylotenera sp. | reverse complement strand
GTGATTCGTGATTTAGACTAGTCTTTTGATATCTAGTCTTGTGATATTTAGATTAGTTGCGTGATTAATACAGTGAGTTTTAGGAAGCCACATGAAGTTAATTAAGATTGCATCAATTGCCTTTGCCGTGTTTACATTAGCCCTCACCATTGTGTTTTTTACCTGGTGGGCGTTCAAAGATAGATTTGTTTTCAGTGGCGAAAAATTTGACCAGGTGAAATGGATACAGCTTGCGACAACCACAAAAAATGAATGCAAGCGCGGCGATATGGCCTATGACTTGCAGCAGAACATTTTAACAAGAGGTGTTCAGCGCGAAGCGGTAACGGCTTTGCTGGGGCGCCCGGCATTTGAAGAAGAGAATGCGATTGAATATGATCTGGGCAAATGCATGCATGTGTATCATGGCTTGCTTATTTTCTTTGATGATCACAACCGGCTAATCAATAGCCGTATTTCATCACATTAATATCTATATGGGTGTGCCTGCCGATAAAGATTTTCAATGGATGGCACATGCTTTGCGCATGGCAGAGCAAGGCCTGTATACAACAACTCCCAACCCGCGTGTGGGTTGCGTCATAGTAAAAAATAATCAAATTGTAGGTGAGGGTGCACACCTTAAAGCAGGTGAGCCGCACGCTGAGGTTCATGCGCTGCGTCAGGCCGGTACACGGGCGCAAGATGCTGATATTTACGTAACGCTTGAACCATGCAGCCATTTTGGTAAAACTCCCCCCTGTGTTGATGCCGTGATTGCAGCTAAGCCCAAGCGCGTCATCATTGCGGTACAGGATCCTAATCCGCTGGTCGCCGGTCGTAGTGTTGCCGCTTTGCGCGATTTGGGTATAGAGGTGGTGGTTGGCGTGATGGAGCATGAAGCGCGTGCCCAAAACCCGGGATTTATTTCGCGCATGACACGCGGTTTGCCTTATGTGCGCAGCAAAATTGCTGCCAGCCTGGATGGCCGGACCGCGCTCAATAATGGCAGGAGCCAGTGGATTACCGGTGAACCGGCGCGCCTGGATGTACAGCATTGGCGAGCCCAGTCCTGCGCTATTGTCACCGGCATCGGTACGGTGCTGGCTGATAACCCAAGTATGACCGTACGCATGGAAAACGCTACGCGCCAGCCGTTACGTGTCATTGTTGATAGCCATTTACAAATTCCGATTGGCTGTAAAATGCTGGATACGGCTACTCTGCAGCATAGTTCCATACTCATTGCCTATGCAGAAGACAGGAACCAGCGCGCAGATGCATTGAGTACAGCAGGCGCAGAACTGATTTGTTTGCCTGATACCGGCAGGGTTGATTTAAGCGCGTTGCTGGCGACTCTGGCGCAGCGTGGCATCAATGAAGTGTTGGTAGAAGCCGGGCAAGGGCTCAATGGGGCGTTGTTGTACGCTAACCTGATTGATGAGTTTATTTTTTACTATGCTCCGAAGTTGATGGGTGCCGATGCTAAAGCGATGTTTGCCATGCCTGAACTGACTGAAATGCAGCAGGTAACGGATTTGCAGATTCTGGATGTGCGCCAAATCGGGCAAGATATCCGCTTGCGTGCAAAACCACTTCATCGAGCTGCCTGAATTTTTGGTCGCTTATGCGTTCCAATTTCTGTGTAAAAGTGAAACAGGCGAAGGTGTTATTCACTGCGCTGAGTACACTAAATGTTGTCAAATGGAATTGAGGCCGTGATGCTGATTGATACCCATTGTCATCTCGATGCAGTTGAATTTGATGCTGATAGAGACGATGTTGCCGAGCAGGCGACGCAAAAGGGTGTTTCCGGCATCGTTATTCCTGCTGTGGCGCGTGATAACTTTGATGGAGTCATTACCCTATGTCATCGCTACAGGCACTGCGCATATGCCTTGGGCATTCATCCTATGTACGTCGAAACTTCAACTTTGGCCGACCTTGAAACACTCAGGCAGTATGTACAAAATAATCGCCCGGTAGCAATAGGTGAAATCGGCCTTGACTATTTTTTAACCAATCCTAGAGATAATCCCGAAAATATTCAGCGGCAAACGACTTTTTTTGTTGAACAGTTGAAAATTGCCCAGCAATATCAATTGCCGGTGATCCTGCATGTGCGGAATGCTATCGATGATATCTTGAAGCAGTTGCGTAAGTACAAACTGGTAGGCGGTATTGCGCATGCATTCAACGGGAGCATTCAGCAGGCGCAGCAGTTTATTGCCTTGGGTTTTAAACTTGGATTCGGCGGCGCAATGACTTATGACCGTGCACTGAGGATTCGTGAACTTGCCGTGCAATTGCCATTGGAGGCCATTGTGCTGGAAACAGATGCGCCGGATATACCGCCTGAATGGGTAGGTAAAAATGGCAGAAATAGCCCCTTGGAATTACCTGGAATTGCACAGGTTTTAGCTGATTTAAAGCAGGTAAATGTGTCGCAAGTGGTTGATATTACTGGCACCAACGCGTTAAAAGTTTTGCCAAAATTAGCTGACTTATACACACCAGTTAAAGTGCTACTTTAAGAATGGTAAAAAAACCTTATCAATCAAAGGGGAGTTTGTAACTTATTGATTTATAATGATTTAATAATAGATTAAAAATTAAGCGATTAGAAAAAACCCTTATAAATTGGTATGTTACATTTTCAAGTCACAATTATTCACAAAGTTATCCACAGATAATGTGGAGAGTATTTTTAACATTCGGGAACTTTTTGAAAGTCAACTTTTTAATTAATTATTTTTTAATAAAAAGAGTATAAAAAGTTAGGTTTTTTATGTTAGTTAATCACCAGCAATATCGCACTATCTGGCCTAATTTT
>JBAQME010000052.1:0-3122 GCA_049302535.1 Methylotenera sp. | reverse complement strand
CTGTAGCCCGGGACATCACAAAACGCAAACACAATGAGGCTGTACAGGCTGCACTTTATGCCATTTCCGAGGCCGCCCATACCGCAGAGGAAATGCATACTTTATTTCAGCGGATTCACCAAATCATTGGAGAACTGTTGCCAGCCAGGAATTTCTCAATCGCCCTTTACGATAAAGTGAGTGATGAGGTGAGTTTTCCTTACCATGTAGACGAATACGCCCCCATACCTGCCACGCAAAAACTCAATTCCGCCACGCTTTGCGCGCAGGTTATTCGGAGTGGGCAGGCGTTGCTACTCACACCGGATTGCAAGGCTAGTCAAGCTGAGACTAGCCTACCTGAGGCTTTATGCCATCACTCACAGGCTGAAGGTGGCAACTACTCACAAAGCTGGCTGGGCGTTCCGCTAAAATCCCACAACGACACTATTGGAGCCCTGATGCTGCAAAGTTACGCTGATAACGTGTACTTTACCGAAACGAACCAGGCGCTGCTGCAATTTGCATCTACCCTGATTGCCGCCGCCATTGAACGCAAACAGATGATTGCAAACTTGCAGCGCCTCGCCCTTTACGACCAGCTGACACAGCTACCCAATCGTAAACTGTTCCACGACCGTATGGAATTAGCGTTAGCCAGGGCACAACGGGAACAGGGGCAATTGACCCTGCTCTATCTTGACCTGGATAAATTCAAGGAAGTGAATGATACTTTCGGCCATGGTGCCGGCGATCTTTTGCTGGAAAAAATTGCCCGCCGTCTTGAGCAGTGTGTTCGGGCATGTGACACTGTAGCGCGTTTTGGCGGTGACGAGTTTGTGGTAATACTGGAGAACATCGATTTACCGGAGCACGCTAGGCTGGTCACAGAAAAAATACATTCCGCCTTTAACCAGCCTTTTGACCTTGAAGAACAAAAAATAAACATAATGCCAAGCATCGGGGTTGCACATTTTCCACTCCATGGCGACAACGCTGAACAGTTACTAAATTATGCCGATGAGGCCATGTATTTAGCAAAAAAGAGCAGAGGGAACCAGTTTTAAATCAACAACAATGAATATCCGGCTAATATAGCAACTAAGAAGCACAGGATAAGAAGCACAGGATTTTTAAAGGAAAACCATGTCGGATTTAAATGACCCAAGAGTTTTATTTGCAGCGGAGAGAACGTTATTGGCATGGAACAGGACCAGTCTTGCGTTAATCGCTTTTGGTTTTGTGGTCGAGCGTGCAGGTATACTGGTTCAGGCTATCGCTCCCGAAAGCGCGGCTGCTAGAACCTCTGGAACTTCATTTTGGCTTGGGTTGGCATTTATAGCGCTGGGAGCCTTTACTGCCGCCTACTCATCCCGCCAATATATGAACGTTTTAAAGACGTTATCTCCAGCAGAACACCCCTCCGGCTATAATGCCGAGTGGGGCCTAGGCGTGAACCTGGTCGTGGCTGCACTTGGCGCATGTCTGGCCGTTGCGTTATTAATCGGCAACGCCCCATAGTGATGAACAATACTATGTCATCTCTATGCAATCGCTGCATAACTCTGCACCCAAACAGGTCGCACAAAAGACGCACTCTCCTCATTTAATTCCATGGGCGGATTCTCAAACTATCAAGACTTTGATGCGTTAGGCCTGGCTGATTTAGTTCGCACCGGCCAGGTTTCCGCACAAGAACTTTTGCAGGAGGCACAGTCGCGCCTTTCAGCCTTAAACCCCGCACTCAATGCCGTCATCTGCCCGATGGACGCCTTGGCGGAATCCTTGGCAGCAAAAATCAATATCAATGCCCCATTCTGTGGCGTACCGTTCCTGGTAAAAGATCTGCTGCTGCCATTTGCTGGCTACCCGCTGTCAAACGGCAGTGCCGCAATGAAAAATTTCATTCCCACAGCCAATAATGAAATGGCTGACCGAATCAACCAGGTGGGGTTTCTCACATTCGGCAAGACCAATACCTCTGAATTAGGCACCTCTTTTCTCACGGCTCCAAATGCTTTTGGAGAAACAAGAAATCCATGGAATCTAAGCCTGAACTCCGGCGGATCCAGTGGAGGCAGCTCTGCAGCGGTTGCAGCCAGAATCGTTCCGATGGCTTATTCCAGCGATGGGGGTGGATCAATCCGCCTGCCCGCCTCATACTGCGGAATATTCGGCTTTAAACCCTCACGCGGACTAAACCGTTATGAAGATATGTCGAAAGTGTGGAGTGGCGCCGTTGTCAGCCACGTATCCACGGTGAGCGTGCGGGACAGTGCCGCCTACCTTGATGTTGTGACCTCCTATCCTGATACAGGATATTCAGCTGCCAACCCGCCTGGGCATTCCTACCTTCACGCCGTAACACAGCCACCCCCACGGCTAAAGATTGCCCTGATTACCCAGCCGCCAATTAAAACCTCCGTGCATCAGGATTGTATCGCGGCAGCGCAGACTGCCGCCAACTACTGCGAACAGCTTGGTCACGAAGTCGAAACCTCTGCATGGACCTTCAATGGCGAAGAACTAATGCGGGCTTTCTTAACCATTGTCTTCTGGTGTACGTCACAACGCGTGGCAGATATATCGGCCTTGCTTAAAGTACCCAAACAGCATTTATCAATTGAACTGAACAACCGATTCATAGCGACTGTTGGTGAAGGCATCAGCAATGAGCAGATCACCTGGTCTTTAAGCGTATGGAAGAATGCCGCAGAACACATGTCCAACCTGCACAAAAAATACGACGTCATCCTAACACCAACGGCAGCCACTCCGCCGCTTGCTTCCAATGCACTCGACCTTAATGCCCTGCAGCAAACGGTAATGCGCTTTATGATTTCGACTGGGCTGGGGAAAAAAATATACTCCAACCAGTTACTTGATTTCGTTATTGATAAAACCTTGCGCCCAATACCATATACGCCCATTGCCAACATGACCGGGCAACCGGCAATGTCGGTACCGCTTTATTGGGATAATACCGGCTTGCCACATGGCGCTCACTTCATGGCCGCAGAAGGTAATGATAAATTATTGTTCCAGTTGGCTGCACAGCTGGAAACTGCCCACCCATGGCGGCACAAGGTGCCGAAAATCATTGCCTAATGACCGTATCCCCGGTCGATACAGCTAGATAGGCG
>JBAQME010000051.1:0-1932 GCA_049302535.1 Methylotenera sp. | reverse complement strand
AGGATATCGTGTTGGGTCTTTACTACATGACACGTGAGAAAGTTAATGCACGTGGTACAGGTATGCGTTTTTCAGATGTAAAAGAAGTACAGCGTGTGTACGACCAAGGTTTGATTGATCTGCACGCGAAAGTTACTGTGCGTATTAAAGAATATGACCTGGACTTGGACGGCGTTAAAACTGAAAAAATTACTCGTTACGAAACTACAGTAGGCCGTGCCTTGTTGTCAGATATTCTGCCAGCTGGTTTGCCATACAGTACTATTGATAAAGCACTGAAGAAAAAAGAAATTTCAAAACTTATCAATACCAGTTTCCGTAAAGTAGGTATCCGCGAAACAGTTATTTTTGCTGATAAATTGATGTACACAGGTTATTCATACGCTACTAAAGCGGGCATTTCTATCAGTATTAACGATATGTTGGTACCGACTGAAAAAGAGCAGTTGATTGCTGCCGCTGACGCTGAAGTGAAAGAAATCGAAGACCAATATGTGTCAGGTCTGGTAACGCAAGGTGAGCGCTACAATAAAGTGGTGGATATCTGGGGTCGTGCCGGTGACAAAGTTGCTGATGCGATGATGAAGCAATTGCGCGAAGAAGACGTGCTGGATGCTGACGGCAAGCAAATTAAAGATGCCGCCGGTAAAGTTGTGCGTCAAGAATCATTCAACGCAATTTACATGATGGCGGACTCAGGTGCGCGTGGTTCCGCTGCGCAGGTGCGTCAGCTGGCTGGTATGCGTGGCTTGATGGCGAAACCGGATGGCTCCATCATTGAAACACCGATTAAAGCTAACTTCCGTGACGGTTTGAACGTGTTGCAATACTTTATTTCAACCCACGGTGCACGTAAGGGTCTGGCAGATACGGCATTGAAAACAGCGAACTCAGGTTACCTGACACGTCGTCTGGTTGACGTGACGCAAGACTTGGTGGTAACCGAGCATGATTGCGGTACGACTGATGGCTTGGTAACTAAAGCTCTGGTTAAAGGCGGTGAAGTGATTGAGCCGTTGCATGACCGTATCTTGGGCCGTACCGCTGCTTTGGATGTAATCAATCCTGAAACGCAGGAAGTGATCTACCCAGCCGGTACATTGCTTACAGAAGATGAAGTTGAACGTATTGATGCCTTGGGTATTGATGAAGTTAAAGTGCGTACAGCGCTGACTTGCGATACTCGCTACGGTATTTGTGCAAAATGTTACGGTCGTGACTTGGGTCGCGGCAAGCTCATTAGCATGGGTGAGGCTGTCGGTGTGATTGCTGCGCAATCAATCGGTGAACCTGGTACACAATTGACGATGCGTACGTTCCACATCGGTGGTGCGGTATCACGTGCGGCTTCAGTGTCTCAAGTTGAAAGTAAATCGAATGGTGTGTTGAACTTCACCTCTACCATGCGGTATGTGACTAATGCACGTAATGAACAAGTGGTGATTTCACGTAATGGTGAAGTAATCATTGCGGACGAAAACGGCCGTGAGCGTGAGCGTCATAAAGTGCCATACGGTGCTACATTGCAAATTACCGACGGTAAAGCAGTTAAAGCCGGTCAGGCAATTGCAACATGGGATCCGCATACTCGTCCAATTATTACCGAGTACGCAGGTTTCGTTAAGTTTGAAAACGTTGAAGAAGGTATCACCGTTGCTAAACAAATCGATGACGTAACAGGCTTGTCATCATTAGTGGTGATTGATCCTAAGCAGCGTGCAGGTCAAACCAAAGGTTTGCGTCCACAGGTTAAATTGCTGGATGCTAATGGCGTAGAAGTGAAAATCGCCGGTGGTGAGCAGTCCGTGAATGTGACATTCCAATTGGGTTGTATTATTACAGTTAAAGATGGCCAGGAAGTAGGCGTTGGTGAAGTATTAGCGCGTATACCGCAGGAATCATCCAAAACACGTGATATTACCGGTGGTTTGC
>JBAQME010000050.1:0-11110 GCA_049302535.1 Methylotenera sp. | reverse complement strand
CAGGAGTACGAGCTGGCGGGAGTGTTTCGTGACCGCATCCAGGCCTTGCGTCAGGTGCAGGCCAAGCAGTTCGTGAGTGACTTTAATGTGGCGGATGCTGATGTCATTGCTTGTGCGGAATTGCAGGGCCAGCACTGTATTAACCTGGTGATGATTCGTGGCGGCCGTCATTTGGGTGATAGAAGTTACATGCCCAAAAATACCGATGGTGAAACCCTGGAAAACAGCATGGAGGCATTCATAGCGCAGCATTACGTGGCGCAGAATACGCCGCCATTGATCGTGACGGGCATCAGGATTGAAACAGCAGTGCTGGAAGAAGTGCTCAGCGAGCAGGCCGGGCGCAAGGTTAAAATCAACACCAATGCGATAGGCGATAAGCGTGTATGGCTGAAAATGGCACAAACCAATGCCGAGTTGGCGTTAAGCCAGCGTGCCGTGACATCTGCAAACCAGGCTGCCAAATTAGTGGCGTTGCGTGAAGCCTTGAATTTACCTGACAGCACTGAGCGCATTGAGTGCTTTGACATCAGCCATACCATGGGTGAAGCCACGGTAGCGAGTTGCGTGGTATTTGATCGTGGCGATATGCAGAATAGCGAGTATCGCCGTTACAATATTACCGGAATTACCCCGGGCGATGATTATGCCGCCATGCGCGATGTACTTACACGCCGCTATAAAAAAGTAGCGGCAGGTGAGGGCGTGCGGCCCGACTTGGTATTTATTGACGGTGGCAAAGGCCAGCTGGGCGTGGCAATGGAGGTAATGGCCGAGGTTGGCTTGGACGACATCTTGCTGGTGGGGATTGCCAAGGGTGAAGAACGCAAGCCGGGGCTGGAAACGATGATTTTTTCAGACACCGGTGAAATGATTAACCTGGAAAAAGACAATAAAGGGTTGCACTTGTTGCAGCAAATACGTGATGAATCGCACCGCTTTGCCATCACCGGGCACAGAGCGAAGCGTGCCAAGGCAAGATTGCACTCCAGTCTTGAGGATATCGAAGGCATTGGTGCAAAACGCCGTAAAGCGCTGTTAACCCGCTTTGGTGGGCTAGATGGCGTAAAAAGTGCTAGTATTGACGAAATTGCCAATGTTGAAGGTATCAGCAAAGCTTTGGCGGAGAAAATATACGGAGAATTGCATTGAGGTTCTCTAGATTCCAATTTTGTTAAAAGCGAGCATGACTAAATGATTTGCAATGTTCCTACCATGCTGACATGGTTACGTATTTTATTGATCCCAATATTTGTGGGCGCTTTTTACTGGCCCGAAAATCTGCATACACTAGGTGCAATGCCTTCCCATAAGGTGAATGTGTTTGCGACAGCCGTTTTTATAGTCGCGGCGCTCACGGATTGGCTGGATGGCTACCTGGCGCGTTACTTAAAGCAGACCTCTTCGTTTGGTGCGTTTCTGGATCCTGTCGCAGATAAGCTGATGGTGGCTGCCGCACTTATCGTGCTGGTTGAGTTCGGGCGTGTGGGGGCAATTGTGTCCTTAATTATTATTGGACGGGAAATCGCAATCAGTGCTCTGCGCGAATGGATGGCTGGCGAGGGGCAGCGCAGCAGCGTTGGGGTTGCGATGATAGGCAAAGTGAAAACAGCAGCGCAGATGCTGGCTATTGTGCTCCTGCTATATTGGAATGATGTGGATCTTGGCGCGCTGGGAATATTTAAAACCCAGGATGTCGGACATGTGCTGATTGTCATTGCTGCATTTTTGACATTACTATCAATGGCTTATTATTTGCGCGCAGCATTACCTAAATTAAAGCACAAATAATTGTTAAATATTTACGCAAGTTGTACTTGACGACAGGCTCAAAATCTCTATAATGGCGCCTGTCTTAACGACGACGCGGGAATAGCTCAGCTGGTAGAGCGCAACCTTGCCAAGGTTGAGGTCGCGAGTTCGAGCCTCGTTTCCCGCTCCAAATATTACAACGGCGAATGCATTTATGCTTTCGCCGTTTTAGTTTTAGTTAGTATGGTGGCATATACTAAAGATTAAGTTTTGGCATACAATGCTGAAACATGATGGCGCGATAGCAAAGCGGTTATGCCGCGGCCTGCAAAGCCGTTTAGACCAGTTCGACTCTGGTTCGCGCCTCCATCAATTTTACGCGGGAATAGCTCAGCTGGTAGAGCGCAACCTTGCCAAGGTTGAGGTCGCGAGTTCGAGCCTCGTTTCCCGCTCCAAATATTAAAAAGGCGAAAGCATTTATGCTTTCGCCTTTTTAGTTTTCGTTAGTATGATTGCAAAGCGGTTTAGACCAGTTCGACTTTGGTTCCCCCCCATCTACTCCGGATCAAAAATCTTAAATAATTAAATGGTGCTGGAATTAGCGCTTCCAGTACGCGCGCAACAGATTTTCACCGGGGTTATATTGTAATTCCAGCTCTCCCTGATAAGCATGGTGTACGGCTTCGCCAATACCGCGAGCAAGATGGATGTCAGTTGTGGTAACAACGGTTGTGCCACCTTGCTTTTCTGTTGTTATGATGCGTTTGAGTGGATGCTCAATACGTTCATGCTGTTCACGGTTATGCACCATGCGCATAATCTCTTCACTGTGTGCATTAAAGTAAGCGCCTTCCAGCGTGACATATCCTGCTGGAAAGTTATCATGGATGCGTTTGCAAGCAGGACAAGTTTCACGCTGTGCATTAGCCGGTGCTTCTATCCATTGCCATCTCCCTTTATGAAACACTGCACTGCATTGTGGACAAACTGTAGGCTCTGATAGTTTGCCAGGCATTCTGTAAGCATCACTATGTTGTTCTAATAACGGGCGGTCATGGCTGACATGATGAAATCCAGAAGGCAGCTTGTTCATATCGCACATCCTTTCATTTTTATAATGCTGCTATAAAATGCAGTTATTTAGCCTAGTCTTAATTTTAATTTTGGCTAAGATTTAACGACGCTTGAGGGCCTCGTTTTTTTGCTGTTTAGTTAATAGCTTGGCAAAACTGCAGAACTCTTTAGCCATCATTAAAAACAGATCATCCAGTGTTATGATCCCAGCTAATGCACCATCTTTTTTTATTACGGGTAATCGTCTCACACCTTTACTGGTCATTATTTTGATTGCATCAAATACACCGGCATCCTCCTTTACGGTGAATAAATTCGGCTGCATGATGTCGCCGACGGTTATCACGTTAGGATCAAGTCCTGGCGCTATGATTTCTATCACTATATCCCGGTCGGTCACAATGCCAATCGGCTCGAGTTTGCCATGTTTCTTTACAGTGACCAATACATCACCTACATGCTGCTGCCGCATCAGTTTTGCTGCTTGTGACACGGTATCGTCACGGCCGAGCGTTACAACGTCACACTTGCATATATCAATAATAGACAAGGTTTTCTCCCTTTTTCCAAGTCATTGCTATGCATGAAAGGCATCCCGGTTTTCGTATAAATCTCGTCTGGTAAGTGGCAGGGGCGGAAAGCTGTTATTTCTACGCACTGCCAGTATTTGATATATACCTGTCGCGCCTTGTTCAAACTGCATGGCGCACCCCGTCATATAAAGCCGCCAGATGCGATAAGTTCGTTCTCCGACCAAGTTCACCGCATCTTCATAATTTCTTTCAAGTCGATGTACCCAATGCCGCAAAGTAAGGGCGTAATGCGGCCTCAATCCTTCCACATCGGAAATCTCAAAATTTCCATCTTCCATCATTTTTTGAATAGTGCTTACTGTTTCCAGTTCTCCGTCCGGAAACACATGGCGGTTAATGAACCTGGTTGATACACATTTATCCCAACCCGATTCGTCAGTGGTAATGCCGTGATTAAGAAACAAGCCATTTGGCTTAAGCACCTTATTTACAATAGAAAAATAAGTTGGCAGATTTTTCAGGCCGACATGCTCAAACATGCCGATACTGGACACTTTGTCATAGGTTGCCACCGGCGGAAGGTCGCGATAATCACGCAGTTCTACGGTTACCTGCCCTTGCAGCTTTTGTCTTTTCACTTCTGCACAGGCATATTCATACTGGCTCTGGCTCAGTGTAATGCCATGCGCTTGCACACCATAGTGCTTGGCGGCCCAGCATATGAGAGCTCCCCAGCCACAGCCAATATCAAGATATTGTTCCCCGGGTTGCAAACGTAATTTACGGCAGATGTGATCAAGTTTATTACATTGCGCCTGCTCCAGGCTTTGCTCCGGACTCTCAAAATAGGCGCAGGAGTAAATCATGCGGTTATCCAGCCATAGCTGGTAAAATTCATTGGATATATCGTAATGAAAAGCAATTGTTTCTTTGCCATTCTGGCGGGGAGATTCGTCAGTCCTGACAAACTGCAGTCGTTGTGGTGATTTACCATTACCTAACGTCAGTACCTTGAATGCTAAACCCAGTTTTTTGGAAAAGGGTAGTTTCAATTTTTCGAGATAGTAGCGTAGCCCAAGTGCGGCATCGAAATCGCCTTCTACTTCAATTGAACCATCAAAATAAGCTTCTGCGAGACGAATCGGGTCACGAAACAAAATGAGATCACGCAATACACCAGCATCTTTTATATTAAGGGTAAATGCTGAAAGGTCATTACCAATGCGCAATACACTGTCGTTCCATAGTTGAATCACAAAGGATCCAATATAATCCCTAAACAGGTAAGACAAAACTTGATGCGCTGATCCAAATTGGCTGCTGTTTTCAAACTGTAAGCTTTGGTCTATATCAATATCCATGACAATCACCCTTTTAAATGTGGATTCTTAACCAGCAAAACTGGTACATGACTAGTGCGTAATACGTTCTCGGCATCGCTACCCATGACTAAACGGCTAACACCACGTAGCCCGTGTGTTCCCATTACAATTAAATCCGCTGGCCATTTCTCGGCTTCGGCCACTATATATGACGCGGCTCTGCCTCCGACTGACTCAATTGATTGCGCATCTGCGGCCACCCCCGCTTTCTCCGCTGCTGCATTCGCTTTTTTAATTACTTTTTCACCGTTCTGTCGCAGAATATCAATCATGTAGGCCACATTAAAATCGCCAGCCATATCTAAAATGGGAACGTAAGTATCAATCACATGAAAAAAGCGGAGCTTGGCGTTTTGATCCTTGGCTAGCTGAATAGCTTCCTGCATACCAATATTCGAGGTTGGGCTGCCATCTACCGGACACAGTATGTGTTTGTACATTTATTTTTTCTCCAGCCCGTCTGCAGGGCCTCTCATCAATTCACTGCCGTTGATACTTGATTAAGTATCAACGGCGCCTTACGCGCGCTAGGGGCAGTTTCACCACTTGGATAGCCTATAATGATCGGTGCTACCGCCGTAAACTCAGTGGGTATGCCTAGTGAAGACTTAACTTCTGGCTGGCGGATAGCCAGCAAGGACGAACCAACTACACAGGTACCCAGCCCCATGGCACAGGCTGCCAGCATTAAGTTCTCGGCCGCTAACCAGCAATCAGCCTCGGAAAAATGTCCATTAGCCTTACCACAGATAATAATCAGTGTGCCTGCATCATAAAAAATACTGACATCCGGGCGACCGAAAATATCAATGCTTGCGCCATTCCGCTTGAGTTCTTCTATAAATAGCGGTTTTGCGCGGTCTGACAAATTTTGCAAAATTTGTTTATTTTGGATAATGACAAATGCCCAAGGCTCCCTGTGCATTGCAGTGGGTGCGCGTACGGCAGCCTCCAGCAATGTTCGTAAAATGTCTGCATCTACAAGTTTTGATGTGTAACCACGCACGGAACGCCTAGCGAGGATAGTTTCAAATACATTTTGTTCCACTTTTGGCAACGGCATAACGGGGTACCTTTAATGATGCTCTCATGCACTGAGTTAATACTCTGCTAGAAAATATATTTACGGATTTTTGTTTAAAAGTAAGGTAGCAAGATTCATGTGCTTAGATAATCCGCGCGAACACGTATAAAGCTCGCTAAAAATGTACGCACCGAGCTAATAACCGCAAATTAACTGACTTCTCTTTAAATTAAAGGCAGGATATAAGCGTATACCCTTACGTGTTTACACTAATTTTTTTTAATGTAATTAGTCTGTAGATTACTGTTTCTTCGGTGGGTTATAGCAATGCTGAATTGCTGATGTTGGCAGCACCAACATTAAGTCACCACCGCAAAACACTTAATTTATTGGAAGGTGGTCGGTATGAAGACCAAGAGCATAAAATCCAAGAATGCGCTTTCGCCATCACTGAATATTAAAACCGGGTCATCTCCCCATCAATGTAATGAAGACCTTACCAGGCGTATCGCTGAGTTGGCTTATTACAAGGCCGAAGCTCGCGGATTTGAGCCGGGTCATGAAATGGAAGATTGGCTGAGTGCCGAGAAGGAGACAGTGCAATGATTACTTCGCGTAAAACATTTTTGCTAAAGGATAAGCGTACTTTGAAATTTCCTGATAGCCGGAGTTCAGCCGGATTATCTATTACAGATGTTGATGACACTAAATTAGTGCTGACGCTTAATTACAACGGCATGATAAGTGATTGCAACAAGGCTGGCGGCAGACTATTGGGATGTCTTCCATCTGAATTAATCTGGCAACATATTTCCAGATTATTGCCGCAATTAAAAAATATTGCGCTGATGCAAGGGCAAAATTTAAATCCATACCTGCATTTTCTTTCCCGGGTCGGTTATAAATTCGATGTAATAAGCCTCAAGGGTGCGCATTTAGTCTGTAAGGTGTTCTTTTGCGAGATTGGATGCATGGGGCATCGTTTTTTGCGAGTGATTATTTGCCCCATAGCGCAAGAACAAGCGGTGTTTTAAGTAAAACCAATTGATGAAGTTAGAGTATTTTAATTGGTAATGGAGTTAATCATGGTCACCAAAAATAAGCAAAATATACGAGTTACTGAGAGTGCCCCCGCGTCGAAAGGTAAGGCAGTAAAAAGTACTTCATCCGTGATCAGCCATCCGATTGCTGAAATGGAGCGTGCTTTTGATCGCCTCTTTGGCCGTGGTTTTCCATCGTTTTGGAGAGGGCGTGACTTCCCGACGATAGATTCATTATTCGGGGATAACCTGTTCGAATTCAGCGGTCAACGCTTGCCAAATCTTGATGTCGTTGACCGTAATGATGAAATCATGGTTCGTGCCGAGATTCCGGGCATAGAAAAAAAAGACTTGAATATCTCCCTTACCGATAATATTTTGACGATTAAAGGCCAGAGCCGAACCGAGAAAAAAGAAGAGGAGGGTGATTATCATAAGCATGAAATTTCCAGCTCATCATTTGCGCGCTCCTTTACCTTGCCTGGCACAGTGGACGCAGCAAAGGCGGCTGCTTCACTAAAAGACGGTGTTTTGGAAATCACCTTACCTAAGGCTGAATCTTCAAAAAAACGTAATATCGCTGTGAAGTAATACAATTTGGCAGTGGTGGAACTTAATATTCTTTTCTTTAAATGAGTTTTGCGATAGATTAAGGATTGTGAACGATTTTAAATGAAAATAATAAGAGAGGGCACATCATGAAAAACGCCAAATTAATTTTCGCCGCTGCAGTCGTATTTTTTGGATTAAACTCGTATGCCACAGCAATGGGGTATCTCCCGCCAGAAGACCTATCAGATACAGCCGCAGTTGAAAAAAAACCAGTTGAAACAACTTCACCGGAAGACAGTGCTACTGAAACCAATTTACAAAAATGCATCCCGCATAAAAAAATACCTGATGAAATTTGTTATATTTCCGGCGGTATTAGCGCTGATGAGGTGAGTGATTTAAAATCGTTAGCTAAGGATTTTTTGCTTGAAATCGTATTTGTGCAAAAAGCTGATACTGAAGTTAGTGGCCGGATAGAAGAATATCTAGCGTCGGTAAAACTACAAATTAAAGACGCAAAGGGTAACATCGTGCTGGATACTACAACAGATGGCCCTTTTTTTCTTGCAGATCTACCGCCTGGCAAATATAAAATCATTGCGGAGCATGACGAAGTCGTGAAATCCGACTTAGTGCGGATTGATACTAAAAAGCACCAAAGAACTGTGTTTCTCTGGGATAGGTAGTGCCTGGAGCATCAGCTAAAATAGGGGAAACGTGCGTGAAAATCCCGCTGGTTGTTGGAGATAGAACCTGCCTGTATCAAAAAAATCAGCTTGATGCGGTGCTCGATGCCATGGCGTGGCAAGCTAGTGGATTCTTAAGAGGTAAAGAACGCATTGTGCTGGTGGGAATCCTCCGCCGTGGAGTTCCGCTGGCGGAAATGCTTCACACCAGGCTGGTGAGTCAATATGCACTGACCAATATTACCCTGATGCACTTACAGATAAAGCGCTACGCCGATGACCTGACTTTGCTTTATCCGGAAACAAAGCTAACTGAAAATCCCGAACATTCAGCGCTTGATTTGGCAGGTACTACTGTTTTGGTAGTAGATGATGTGATGTATCATGGTCATTCTATGCTACGTGCCGTAGAATATTTGGCAACAAAACAGGCTGCAGAAATACGCACGGTAGTGCTGGTAGATCGTGGAGCAAATAAACTACCGGTACGCACTGACATTGCCGGCGTTCGGCTTGATGTGGCGCCTTCCAATATCATTGAATGCAACGTACCGCCTTATGAGGCAGAGTTCAAAATTGACCTGCTTCAACCCAGTATCAATTAACCGGTATCAATTAACAAGTTCAATTAATAAATCTCGATTGTGAGTGTCAATCATGTTCCATGACCGCAACGAAGCTGCAATCAGGCTCGCCAAGGAGCTTAAAGGTTACAAAGGCAAGCAGCCGCTAATTCTCGCCATTCCCCGTGGTGCTGTGCCAATGGCCAAAATAATTGCAGATAAACTGGACGGGGTTTTTGACGTAGTGCTGGTACGTAAGTTACGCGCTCCAAATTACCCGGAACTGGCAATTGGCTCAATCGACGAAAGCGGATGGACTTATATTGCAGATCACGCGGCATCGGTCGGTGCAGACAGCAGATATATCGAAACCGAAAAACAGACGCAAATGGCAACCATTAAGCAACGTCGTGCTCAATACACACCGGTTCGCCCCCCCATAGATCCAGCTGGACGTATTGTGATTGTCATTGATGACGGGCTTGCTACCGGCGCTACCATGATTTCTGCATTGCATGGGCTACGCAATAGAAACCCAGCCAAACTGATATGTGCAATACCGGTTTCCCCACCAGAAACCTTGAGAAAAGTAGCTGCATTGGCCGATGAGGTGGTTTGTCTGGTGTCGCCTGATGATTTCAGGGCAGTGGGACAGTTTTATGTAGACTTCCCGCAAGTAGAAGATGAAGAGGTAATTCAAATCTTGCGTGGTTAGCAAATGTTACTCAGGCTCAGCTTCTATTTCAGCTGTTGACTAAACCAAAGGGTGGCGAGGCGGGCTACTTCTTCCAGCGTTCCTGCTTCATCAAACAGATGGGTGGCACCGGGAATGATCACAAATTGTTTCGGGCACTGCATCTGGTCATAGGCCTCTTGATTCAATTCGATCACTACGTCATCAAGCCCGCCGACCAGCAGCAAAGTGGGGCACTTTACTTGTTTCAAATCATGCGCACCTGCCATATCCGGGCGGCCGCCACGAGAAACTACCGCACTGATTTCATTGCCGCTGGCTGCCGCTGCCTGTAATGCCGCCGCCGCACCAGTGCTTGCGCCAAAATAACCAATAGGGAGATGTGCTAGGCGCTTATCGTTTTTTATCCAGCGTGTGGCAGCCAGCAAACGGCGGGTGAGTAACGGGATATCAAAACGGGTCTGGTAATCCATGTCTTCTTCCGGCGTAAGCAGGTCCATCAGCAATGTACCAATACCACCGTTGCGTAATACCTGGGCAACGTAATTATTGCGCGGACTATGCCGGCTGCTGCCGCTACCGTGTGCAAACAGCACTAACCCCTGTGCATCTTCAGGTAGTTCAAGCATACCTTCGATATGAACGCTGTCTGCAGGAATATGAACCAGTTTTTCAAAGGCTTCTGACATAAGTAAACTTTCTGCTAAGCATATGTTCCGATGGCAATCGGAATTCGTCTTCTGCCAAAGCTTCCCGCGCTTGTGTCAAAGCGTCCTGCAATAGCGGTCTTGCAGTCGGGGCAGCAGCCATCTTCGGTTAGCCTGTACTTGTTGATATGGTACCAGTCGCGCACGATAAGCGGAGTCTTGCAGCTTGGGCAAAATGTAGTATCCCCTTCCTGATTATGCACATTGCCGGTATAAACATATTGCAAACCTTCGCGTATGCCGATGTTGCGGGCGCGAACCAGGGTTGCCGGAGGCGTGGGCGGAATATCCGGCATTTTGTAATCGGGATGGAACGCTGAAAAATGCAGCGGGACATCAATTCCCAGCTCGTTTCTAATCCATTTGCACATGGCGGTAAGTTCCTCGTCCGAGTCATTGTGGCCGGGAATCAGCAAGGTAGTAATTTCAAACCAGACATTGGTCTCGTGCTTGAGGTAGCGCAAGGTATCCAGTACTGGCTGCAATTGTGAGCCCGTCAGCCTGTAATAGAAATCTTCGGTGAATGCTTTGAGGTCTACATTCGCTGCATCTATTTTTGCGTAAAAGTCACGCCTGGGTATGTCATGCATATAGCCTGCGGTAACAGCAACAGTCTTGATGTCGCGCGCATGGCAGGCATCAGCCACATCCATGGCATACTCAGCAAAGATGGTAGGGTCATTGTAAGTGAAAGCCACACTCTTGCAGCCATAGTCTTCAGCTGCGGCGGCTATCGCTGTTGGTGAAGCCTGATCCATCAGGTGATCCATGTCCTTTGATTTGCTGATATCCCAGTTCTGGCAGAATTTGCATGCCAGATTGCAGCCGGCCGTGCCAAATGACAATACGCTGCTGCCTGGGTAAAAATGGTTAAGCGGTTTCTTTTCGATAGGGTCGATACAAAAACCGGATGAGCGTCCGTAAGTGGTCAGAATCATATGGTCACCTTCGCGCATACGCACAAAGCAAGCGCCGCGTTGGTCATCGTGCAATTTGCAGTCTCTCGGGCAAAGGTCGCACTGCATGCGCCCATCGTCCAGCATATGCCAGTAGCGGGCTTTGTAATGGGAGTTTTTAATCATGATTCCGTTCTTTCAGCATCG
>JBAQME010000049.1:0-16695 GCA_049302535.1 Methylotenera sp. | reverse complement strand
TTTGCTCGCCATCACGCAAGGTGGTGTCAAAAATAATAATCTGGTCTTGTTTCATGCTGGTTTGTTTCATATACAGTTACCTAACTTTTTTTATTCAGTTTTTAGCCAACCATTTAATGGAATATTTTGGCTCAAAAATAGCATCTCGCTACAAACACTCGATGCAACGCACTTTAATACAGGGATTGGGAGTATATAGTCTGCGCACTAGCGCAGGAACGCACGCAGGCGTAACGCAAATGCTTTGCGTAATAACAGGGCACTAGCAATGAAGCTAAGCGCAAAAGAGGTATAAATGATATGTGTATTCAACATAATGGTAAGAATATAATATTTTTTGGCGCGTTCTGCAAGTATTTAACTATTTGAATTACTTATCTTAGTAATAAATAAATCAAATTCAACCGCATTATTGTTTTTTTGCTCCAAGCCTTCCACGTAGCCACATGACATAGCCTGAAAGCGCATAGACTGTCATCACAAAAAACAACACTTCAGGCGGACTGTATGAAATCAGCACCAGCGCTAGCACAATTCCCAGAATCACAAAGAATGGCACACTGGCTTTCAGGTTAATATCCTTGCCACTGTAATAGCGTAAATCACTTACCATGGAGGCGCCTGCAAATACCGTAATGCTCCAGGCCATCCATTTCATTTTAAGCACGCCAAAAAACACATCGCGCCCACTCACCCCGTATTCATATGATACCCAGACGAAACCGGCCAGCAATGCCGCCGCCGCTGGGCTAGGCAAACCTTGAAAGTAACGCTTATCCTGATGCTCATCATCCAGCTTGGTATTAAACCGCGCCAGGCGTAGCGCTGCACAAGCGCAATAAATAAATGCAGCAATCCAGCCCAATTTACCCAGAGGTTTAAGTGCCCACACATAAAGAATGAGTGCCGGCGCAACGCCAAATGACACCATATCAGACAAGCTGTCATATTCTGCACCAAAAGCACTTTGCGTATTGGTCATACGCGCTACACGGCCATCCAACCCATCCATGACCATCGCAATAAAAATGGCAATTGCAGCAAGCTCAAAATTGCTGTTCATGGCCTGCACAATGGCATAAAAACCTGCGAACAAAGCCGCAGAAGTGAATAAATTGGGGAGTAGATAAATACCACGTGCACGTAAAAATGGCACATCAGAATTACGACGAGAAAGCTTGTGTTTAGGTTCAATCATATCAATACCATACCGTTGTATATGCTAAGTATAAATCATGTATATATCAAGACGCGAAGAAATAACCAATTTGCCAACAAAAAAGCCGACACGAATGTCGGCTTTTTCCAAGTCCATGTCTCAAACCAATACCACTCGCCTAATTTGGCGCTGCTGGTGCCGGCTCCGCAACAAAGATTTCCACACGACGGTTTTTGGCTCGGTTAGCGGCTGTATCATTAGCTGCTAACGGCTCACGTGACCCACGGCCGTCAATTGTGATACGACTTGAAGCAACACCGCGAGCCACCAAATAATCCCGCGTGCTTGCTGCACGATTTAATGACAGCGGATTATTGATTGCATCCGTGCCCGAACTGTCAGTATGGCCTATCACAGTAACGGTAGAAGCGGTATTGCTTACCAGGCCTTTTGCAAAGGTGTCTAAAATGGGCCTGAAGTTTGACTTGATATCGGCGCGGCCAACATCAAATGAAATGTCACTAGGAATATCCAGTTTTAAGCGATTATCTGCCGTTTGCGTAACAGCAACACCAGTGCCTGCAGTAGCCCGCTCCATCTGCGCTTTCTGCTCCTGCATGTGCTTCGACCATACATTACCGGCTATCCCGCCAGCTGCACCACCTACCACCGCACCAATTGCCGCACCTTTGCCGCCGCCAGCAACCGCGCCTATTACAGCACCGGCACCAGCACCGATAGCAGCGCCTTTTGTAGTATCCTTTTGCGTCTCGGTCATGTTGGCACAACCACCGAACGTGAATGCAATCACGATAGAACTTACTATGATTTTGTTATTCATATTATCCTCCAGTTTAGTATTGCTATTGTTAAGATAACAACATTATGTGACAAGAATAAAAAAGTTAAGTTTCAAAATGAAATTCAATTAACAAAGTTTAACAATTGGGCACGATTAAGACTCCACTAATTATTCAATCAAAACAAGACTCAACTCCAGCCTACAAAATGACTGGATTATGTTAGTATCGCCACTTCAAATATTGACGCTTCACCATGCAATTCACCCTACACAAACAAGATGGCCTTGCCCGTCGCGGCACACTGGATTTGGCACACGGCAAGGTTGAAACCCCTGCTTTTATGCCTGTTGGCACATACGGCACAGTTAAAGCAATGTCGCCATTAGAGCTAAATGAAATTAATGCACATATCGTACTAGGTAACACTTTTCACTTATGGCTGCGGCCGGGACTGGATGTAATTGCAGCCCATGGCGGCCTGCACAAATTCATGGGCTGGAACAAACCTATACTCACCGATTCAGGCGGGTTTCAGGTATGGAGCCTGGGTGATTTACGCAAAATTTCCGAGGAGGGCGTGAAGTTCCGCTCACCAATCAACGGCGACTCCTGTTTCCTTACGCCGGAAGAATCCATGCGTATTCAGCACGTACTGAACTCTGATATCGTCATGATTTTTGATGAGTGCACACCCTACCCAGCTACACACAAGCAGGCCAACGATTCCATGCAGCTTTCACTCCGATGGGCGAAACGCAGCAAAGAGGCGCACGAAGGCAATCCTAATGCCTTATTCGGCATTATTCAAGGTGGTATGTATGAAGACTTGCGCGACATTTCCCGCAATGGTCTGGAAGAGATCGGTTTCGATGGCTATGCTATTGGCGGTTTATCCGTAGGTGAACCTAAAGAGGACATGCTGCGCATTTTGGCGCACACCGCCCCTAAAATGCCGCAAGATAAACCACGCTATTTGATGGGGGTTGGCACGCCGGAAGATCTGGTTGCCGCCGTCTCGCAAGGCGTTGATATGTTTGATTGTGTGATGCCCACCCGCAATGCCCGTAATGGCTGGCTATTTACGCAATATGGTGACGTTAAAATCAAGAATGCCACCTATAAAAATGATATACAGCCGCTAGACGCGGACTGCGCCTGTTACACCTGCCAGAACTTTACCCGCGCATACTTGCACCATTTGCACAGAATCGGTGAAATTTTAGGCTCGCGCCTGAACACCATCCACAACCTGCATTATTACCAACAACTCATGGCTGGGATGCGCAGTGCAATTGAAACGGGAACATTTGAGGTGTTTAAGCAGGAATTTGCGGCAAAACGCAAAAGCTTATCGTGATTCAACATGACCGTAATTTGCTGTATCCTGCAATCAACCTGAGTATGTGCTAGAATTCAAAGCTATTTTTCACCCAATTTTCAGTTTATTTTAAGAGAGTAATATCGTGTTTATTTCAAATGCTTACGCTGCAACTGCAACAACGACTGATTTCACAAGCTTTTTACCGCTCATCGTGATTTTTGTGTTGTTTTTCTTCATGATTATCCGCCCTCAAATGAAACAAGCCAAAGAACAGCGCAATATGATTGCGGCGCTGCAAAAAGGTGACGAAGTGGTCACCTCTGGCGGCATTGTTGGCAAAGTCACCAAAGTGACAGAGGCTTTTGTCAGCGTTGAAATTGCACCAAACACTGAAATTACCGTGCAAAAACACGCCATCCAAAGCGCCTTACCAAAAGGTACGATTAAGAGTATTTAATTAATTGCGGCTGAATATAGCCGCTTTTTATTAGAACCCATTTTGTAGATCCAAATTGCAAACAATTGACTAGAGCCTGACTATGAACCGCTACCCAATGTGGAAAAATATTTTTATTGCCTTCATGATTTTGATTGGCTTTATTTACACTATTCCAAACTTCTTTGGTGAATCGCCAGCGGTACAAGTCACCCCTGCCAAAAGCACCACTAAACTCGACCCGGCCTTACTAGGCCAGGTGGAAGCCATTTTCAAGCAGGAAAATATTCAATACGACGGCATTTATCTGGATGCGCGCGGCGTTAAAGCGCGCTTCGCCAATACGGATACGCAAATCAAGGCAAAAGACGTCCTACAAACAAGCCTGGGCAACGATTACACCGTTGCACTCAATCTGCTATCACGTTCACCTGACTGGTTACGCAGCCTTGGCGCAAAACCGATGTATTTGGGCCTGGATTTGCGTGGCGGTGTGCATTTCTTACTGCAAGTAGATATGAAAGCGGCTTTGGATAAAGCCGCTGAGCGTTTTATTGGTGATTTTAGAACAGCATTGCGTAAAGAACGTATTTCATACGCCGGTGTTACACGTGAAGGTCAAACCGTACAAATTCGCTTTACCAACATAACGGAACTTGAAAAAGCAAAAAAAATCATCAACAAGGAATATCCCAATTTAACGCTTAAAGAGACTGTTAATGGCGAAGATAAACTGCTGACTGCCTCACTGAATTTGGTTGAACAAAAACGCATTCAGGATTTTGCTTTAAAACAGAATATTCAAACCCTGCATAACCGTATTAACGAGCTTGGCGTAGCAGAACCGATTATCCAGCAACAAGGCGCTGACCGCGTAGTGGTACAACTGCCTGGCGTGCAAGACACGGCTAAAGCAAAAGAAATTTTAGGCCGTACTGCCACGTTAGAGATTCGTTTGGTCGATGAAGAAAAATCTGACGCAATCACACTAGAAAATGCAAACAAGGGTCAAGCACCGATAGGTGATGAAGTATTCAAGGATCGTGAAGGCCGCGCAATTTTAGTGAAAAAGAACGTTGTACTGACGGGTGATTACATTACGGATGCCGGCCCCGGGGTTAATAGCCAAACAGGACAATCTGTGGTTAACGTAACACTGGACGGCCGCGGCGCCCGTGTATTCCAACAAGTTACACGTGAAAATGTAGGTAAACGTATGGCCATATTGCTGATTGAAAAAGGCAATACAGAAGTGGTCACGGCACCGGTAATTAACGAAGAAATCGGCGGCGGCCGCGTACAAATCTCGGGCATGGCAAACACACAGGAAGCCACTGACATTTCATTGTTACTGCGTGCCGGCGCACTTGCCGCCCCAATGGACATCATTGAAGAGCGTACAGTTGGCCCCAGCATGGGTCTGGATAACATCAATCGCGGCGTTCACTCTACGTTATGGGGCTTTGCCGCCATTGCTGTGATGATGATGATCTATTATGTAGCGTTTGGCGCGGTATCTGTTGCGGCATTAGCTATCAATTTATTACTCCTGGTGGCTATTTTATCCATGCTGCAAGCCACACTTACCTTACCGGGTCTGGCAGCGATTGCCCTGGCGCTGGGTATGGCAATTGACGCCAACGTACTGATTAACGAACGGGTACGGGAGGAACTGCGCAATGGGAACACGGCGCAAGCCAGCATTCATGCAGGTTATGACCGCGCATTTGACACGATTCTGGACTCAAACGTCACCACGCTTATCGCCGGCTTGGCACTATTTATGTTTGGTACAGGCCCGATTAAAGGCTTTGCTGTGGTACACGTACTGGGCATTTTAACTTCAATGTTCAGTGCCGTACTGGTATCACGCGCAATTGTGAATCTGGTTTACGGTTACCGTCGAAAACTCACCAAGCTTTCTATCGGCCAGATTTTCAAAGCGTAAGCTTAAACCCACACATTATTTAGAGTATAGATCATGGAATTATTTAGAATTAAAAGTGATATTCCCTTCATGAGTTACAGCCGCCTGACTACGGCTGTCTCATTAATCACCTTTATCCTGGCGATTTTCTTCCTGGCCACGCGTGGATTAAACTTTGGTGTGGACTTTACCGGCGGCACTGTCATGGAGGTAAGTTATCCGCAAGCCGCCAATTTGGACAGCATACGTAAAGCAGTTGATAGCATCGGACTAAAAGAAGCCACCGTGCAGAACTTTGGTTCCAGTCGTGATGTACTGATACGTCTACCGGTCAAACCCGGATTATCAGTATCACAACTATCTGAGCAAGTTAAAGGCGCACTAGTTAATGCAGACCCGAAAGCAGAGGTACGCCGCGTTGAATCAGTTGGCGCTCAAGTTGGTGATGAACTCTATGAAAATGGCGGCTTAGCGTTATTTTTTGTATGCGTGGGCATCATGCTTTATTTATGGCTACGCTTTGAATGGCGTTTTGCCGTTGCCGCGATTATTGCCAACATGCATGACGTGGTCATCATTCTGGGCTTCTTTGCATTCTTTCAATGGGAATTCAATCTCACAGTACTCGCCGCAGTGCTGGCTGTGCTAGGTTATTCAGTGAATGAATCCGTTGTAGTGTTTGACCGGGTACGCGAAAACTTCCGCAAAATGCGCAAAGCCGGCGTAGTACAAGTCATTGACAATGCAATTACACGCACCATGTCACGTACCGTCATTACCCATCTGATGACACAAACCATGGTCGGCTCAATGCTGCTGTTCGGGGGCGAAGTACTGCATAACTTTGCCTTGGCACTCACTATCGGTATTTTATTCGGTATTTATTCTTCAGTACTGGTCGCTTGCCCGATTGCCATGTGGCTAGGTGTTAACCGCGCCAACCTGATCGGCGACGTTGAGAAAAAAGAAGGCGAGAAAAAAGAAAAAATCGTTGAGCCAGACCCTTCTGAATTTGCCTAAATCCGATCATTAAATTAAATCTCAATCATTAAATACTCGCTGTGCTACACCAGCACTTGGCACAGCAAGTATAAATACCGCACTTGCTTAATATTGCCCCTCGCGTATAAACTCTACCTATCTTTAACAGCATAAACGCACCCATTGGATAATGTTCCTATTTCATTGCAGCTAGGCGGACTCGCCTTACTGCTATTCATTTCCGGCTTTTTCTCAATCGCCGAAACCAGCTTGATGTCGCTCAACCGTTACCGGCTCAGGCATTTGGTGAAAGAGGGGCACCGCGGAGCCCGCCTCGCCAGCATATTACTGGCCAAAACCGATAAGTTGTTAGGTGTTATCTTACTTTGCAATAATTTCGCCAATGCCGCATCAGCCACACTGGTCACCGTCATAACGGTAGAACTATTTGGCGAAGGGGAATGGATACTGATGTTTGGCACACTGGCAGTGACATTTGCCATTCTGGTATTTAGCGAAATCTCACCCAAAGTCATCGCCGCAGCTTACCCGGAAAAGTTGGGCATATTTTGCAGTTATATACTCTATCCGCTGCTTAAAATCTTATATCCAGTGGTTTGGTTCATCAATTTATTTGTAGGTGCGCTATTACGCTTGCTTGGCGTAAGAGTGAATTTTGAAGAGTCCACACAATCCCTCACCATGGACGAATTACGCAGCATCGTCACCGATGCCGGGCACTTTATGCCGCAAAAACACCGTACGATTTTATTGAACCTGTTTGAACTGGAAAAAATCACTGTCGATGATGTCATGACTGCACACACCATGGTAGAGAGCATCAACTTTGATTTGCCAATTGAAGACATATTGCAGCATATCTCAAATAGCCATCACACGCGCTTGCCAGTACGCCAGGGCGAGCATGAGGAGATTACGGGCATTTTACATGTGCGTAAAGTGATCAGCCAATTACGCGAGCATCTGCATGGAAAAGGTTTGGATAAAGATGCATTACTTGAAGTGATTACCGAGCCATACTTTATCCCGTCAGGCACCCCGCTTTTTACGCAAATCCAGCAATTCCAGGAGAATCAGCAGCGCGTTGCTTTAGTTGTGGATGAGTATGGTGAATTTAAAGGTCTGGTTACGCTGGAAGACATTCTGGAAGAAGTCATAGGCGATTTCACCACACAGTCACCTTCACGCCTGGGTAGCTATCACCAGGAAGAAGACGGCGGCTGGTTCGTAGATGGCAGCAGTTCATTACGCGATCTCAACAAAAAACTGAACCTCACTTTGCCTTTAGATGGGCCGCGCACACTTAACGGCCTGATACTTGAACATTTTGAAGACATTCCTGAACCTAATACCAGTTTTAAAATCGGCACACATCGGCTTGAAATCGTGCAGACGCAAGACAGAATCGTGAAAAGCGTTAAGATATTCCCCTGATTTCCGCCCTGCTGTTTAAGGCTACGCCTTCGTAACACTATCTAATTAAAACCTGTCAAATTGAACTTGAATTTTTTTCTGATTAGCTCAGAATAGACTCAACTAACTAGAATTAAATTATGGCGAATTCTGCTCACGAAAGTAATACAGTACTTAAACCTGATATTGCAAAACCAAAATTGCCCCCCATGTTTAAAGTACTGCTGTTAAATGACGATTACACTCCTATGGAGTTTGTCGTTGAGACCATTGAGAGATTTTTTAATAAAACCCGTGAACAAGCGACGCAAATCATGCTCAAAGTACATACTGAGGGTGTAGGTGTCTGTGGTGTTTACCCACAGGATATTGCAGAAACAAAAATGAATCAGGTAACGAATCACGCAAGGGAATCGCAACATCCTTTGCAGTGCATCATAGAAATAGCATGAATATACGAGAAAGTCAGGTAACAAGATGATAGCGCAAGAACTGGAAGTAAGTTTGCACATGGCCTTTATGGACGCCAGACAAAAGCGCCATGAACTCATCACGGTTGAACATTTGCTGCTCGCCATGATAGACAACCCGACTGCGGCTGAAGTATTGCGTGCGTGCGGCGCAAACCTCGAAGTATTGCGTACCGAACTGAACCAATACATTGAAGAACACACACCGACCGTCATTGGGCAGGATGATGTAGATACGCAACCTACACTTGGCTTTCAGCGTGTCATCCAGCGCGCCATGCTCCATGTGCAGTCATCCGGCAAAAAAGAAGTCACCGGAGCCAACGTACTCGTGGCCATTTTTGGTGAAAAAGATTCCCATGCGGTGTTTTTCCTGCATCAACAAGGCATTACGCGCTTGGATATTGTTAACTTTATCTCTCATGGCGTTTCAAAAGTTGGTGAAACTGCAAAACCTGAAGGCGGCGACCAGGAAATCGAGACCGAAGCAGCGCCAAGCGGTGCGTTGGAAAGTTATACGCTCAACCTGAATGCACAAGTGGCTGCCGGCAAAATTGACCCGCTTATTGGTCGCGCCCCTGAACTGGAGCGTGTGGTACAAACACTATGCCGCCGCCGTAAAAATAATCCACTATTAGTAGGTGAGGCTGGCGTCGGTAAAACCGCAATTGCCGAAGGCTTGGCACGTCGTATTGTAGAAAAAGACATTCCGGATGTACTTGCCAACGCAGTTGTTTACTCGCTCGATATGGGCGCTTTGCTCGCGGGAACCAAATACCGCGGTGATTTTGAGCAGCGTTTAAAAGCGGTGATGAAACAACTGGAAGAGAAACCTGAAGCCATTCTTTTTATTGATGAGATCCATACCCTTATTGGCGCAGGATCTGCCAGCGGTGGCACTTTGGATGCCAGCAATTTATTAAAACCGGCACTATCAAATGGCTCCCTCAAATGCATCGGCGCTACGACATACCAGGAATACCGTGGCGTGTTTGAAAAAGATCACGCCTTATCACGCCGTTTTCAAAAAATTGATGTGGCTGAGCCTAGCGTTGCCGAGACCATAGAAATATTAAAAGGACTCAAATCACGCTTTGAATCACATCATAGCGTGAAATATACCGCTGCTGCACTTAGCACGGCAGCCGAACTATCCGCCAAATACATTAACGACCGCCATTTGCCTGACAAAGCCATTGATGTGATTGATGAAGCTGGCGCAGCACAGCGCATATTGCCTAAATCCAAACAGAAAAAAGTGATCGGCAATAAAGAGATTGAAGACATTATCGCGAAAGTCGCACGCATTCCGCCTAAAAATATCTCAACCGATGACCGTAACGCGCTTAAAACTTTAGAGCGAGACTTAAAAGCAGTTGTGTTCGGCCAGGATAAAGCGATTGAAGCGTTAGCCTCTGCAGTAAAAATGGCACGCAGCGGACTGGGGCAAAACAACAAACCTATCGGCAGCTTTTTATTCAGTGGCCCAACCGGAGTAGGCAAGACTGAAGTCGCTAAACAATTAGCCTACATCATGGGCATTGAGTTGATTCGTTTTGACATGAGTGAATACATGGAGCGCCATGCGGTATCACGCTTAATCGGCGCGCCTCCCGGTTATGTAGGCTTTGAGCAAGGCGGTTTGATGACAGAAGCCATCACCAAGCACCCTTACTGTGTACTGTTGCTTGATGAAATTGAAAAAGCGCATCCGGATATTTTCAATATCCTGCTGCAGGTGATGGATCACGGCACGCTCACGGATAATAACGGCCGCAAAGCAGATTTTAGAAATGTAACTATCATCATGACTACCAATGCCGGTGCCGAGAGTTTATCTAAATCAAGCATGGGCTTTACTACCGCTAAACAAGCCGGTGATGAACAAGCTGATATCAAGCGTCTGTTCTCACCCGAGTTCCGTAATCGCCTGGATGCCACGGTTTCATTTACCGCGCTGTCACAAGACATCATCATTCGTGTGGTTGATAAGTTCTTGATTCAGCTTGAAGATCAATTACACGAGAAAAAAGTTGAAGCTACTTTCAGTGATGCATTGAAAGCTTACTTGGGTAAAAAAGGCTTTGACCCGGTCATGGGTGCACGTCCAATGGCAAGATTAATTCAAGACACTATACGCAAGGCGTTGGCCGACGAGTTACTGTTCGGCAGATTAGCCAACGGTGGCAGTGTGTACGTTGATATTGACGATAAAGATGAACTGAAGCTCGTGTTTGAGGCAAACAGGCCTAGCAAAGAAACCGACATGGCGGCTGTGGAATAAAAACACGTAAAATTATCATTCGTGTTCTTGCCCCACATTGATGTCTTCACCTAAGAATCAGAATGGTACATTGCGGGTAACCTATCTATGGCCATCGTGACAGCATCAACATTTCAGGTACCTATTGAAATTTGCGCTACCTTTGCATTTGCGCTTTCTGGTTTGATTGCCGGTGCCAGAAAAAAAATGGATGCTTTCGGTGTGTTTGTTGTCACTGGTGTTGCGGCATTTGGCGGCGGTACATTGCGTGATGTACTGCTTGATAGAAGACCTTTTTTCTGGGTAGATCATGCTGGCTGGATATGGCTCATGCTGTTTCTCTGCCTGTTTGCCATGATTTTTATGCGCAATAGACATATCCAGCTTACAGAGCGCGCCATCCAGATTCCCGATGCGCTGGGTTTGGGCCTCTATGCGGCACTAGGTACTCAAATAGCGCTTGGACTTCAACTGCCGGTGATTATTTGCGCATTAATGGGTGTAATGACAGCCGTATTCGGCGGGGTACTTCGGGATATTTTCTGTAATGAAATTCCCAAAGCCTTTAATGACTACCAACCCTATGCAGTCATTGCCTTTGTCGGTAGTCTTTTAGTGGTGGCGCTCAACGCAATCAATCTGCCGCAATGGATTTGTATTTTCATTCCCGCCGGATTGATTTTTCTTTTTAGAATATTGGCAATTTATCTTGAGTGGCGATTGCCACGCTGGAAAATGGAATCAAATAAATAGTCTACAAAATAACTACTTTTCCATCACACTCTGAAACAGCGCTGATTCAAGCATGTGCTTTAACCAGAGCTTAAGCTTTGAATAATCCGTCGATTCAAACCAGGCATTATCTACCGCTGCGAACTGGCGAATAAACGGAAAAATTGCAATATCGGCCAAACTGATTGTATCTCCAATCAGAAAACCGGTTTGATACAGCCGCCGCTCGAGTTTAGTTAAAAACTCCTCACCCTGGGTTCTGTAATATTCCACAGTGTGCTCCGGAAAGCGAATTGCATATTTATATTGATCCAGATTCTGTTTAAATCGCCCATCATTTTCAGCAATCAATTGCTGAGTCTGCAAATTATCCGCCTCTAACCAGCCATCATCATCCTGCTGTTGCAAAGCCCAGATCATGATTTCCAGGCTTTCATCAATCACTTGCCCGCTTGGCAGCACCAATACGGGCACGGTGCCCTTAGGCGACACTTGAAGCATATGAGCCGGTTTATCTTTAAGCGAAATTTCACGGATATCCACCGCAACACCCGCATATCTGAGTGCCATACGGGCGCGCATGGCATATGGGCAGCGGCGGTAAGAATAAAGAATTGGCAACGCCATCACAAAGGCCAGTAAATCCGGACTTAGCCTAAGGTCTTACAGACATCATGAATCAGCTTGGGACCTTTGTAGATCAAGCCGCTGTAAACCTGTACCAGACTTGCCCCTGCGGCAATTTTTTCCACTGCGTCTGCCCCGGTTAAAATGCCGCCCACCCCGATGATAGGCACTGCGCCTTGCAATCGCTGTGATAACTGCTGGATCACCAAGGTGGATTTTTCACGAACCGGTGCACCGGATAAACCGCCAGTTTCATCTGCATGTTCCATGCCTTGCACCATATCCCTGGCAAGGGTTGTATTGGTTGCAATCACGGCATCTATTTTGTGTGCTATCAACAAATCAGCAATTTCATTGACTTGTTCAAGCTCTAAATCCGGTGCAATCTTTAATGCAATCGGCACATAGCGGCCGTGCTGGTCAGCCAGTTTCAACTGCTCCTGCTTGAGGGTTGCCAGCAAATGCGACAAAGCCTCTTTTTCTTGCAGGGCACGCAGATTTTTAGTGTTGGGAGAGGAAATATTCACTGTAATGTAACTGGCATATGCGTACACCTTTCGCATGCAGATCAAGTAGTCATCAACCGCATTTTCATTGGGCGTATCAAAATTTTTGCCAATATTAATGCCCAGCACGCCTTTGTATTTAGCCGCTTTCACATTCTCGATCAGGTGATCTACACCCAGGTTATTAAAACCAAAACGATTGACGATGCCTTGTGCCTCCTTGACTCTGAATAATCGTGGTTTTGGATTCCCCGGTTGTGGACGTGGCGTTACGGTACCGATCTCTATAAAACCGAATCCCAATGCTGCCATGCCATCAATCACTGCGCCATTTTTATCCAAACCTGCCGCAAGACCAACTGCATTAGGAAAAGTAATGCCCATCACCTGCCGTGGCTGGCAGACCGGAGGCACGGGATACAGCTTCAACAGGCCTGACTTTTCGGCATATTTAAGGCTTTTTAAAGTAAGGTCGTGGGTCGTTTCAGCATCGAACTGAAATATAAAAGGTTTTGCGAGTGAGTAAATGTCCATAACATGATTTTACTTGAAAAACACTTTAAGTGATGGCGAGTGCTGACGATCATGGACAAATGCTGATAAATTAAAACATCTATTTATTAAGGTGCTACAGATCATGTAGTGGTCACCTCAACATAGCAATGGCATAATGCCATCTTACCAATCAACCGCAGCCCAGCAATCGCAATGGCAAAAAACCAAACACTACAACTACTAGGTGGCCTGACACCCACGCAATTTTTAGCAGAATATTGGCAGAAAAAACCTTTGCTGATTAAAAATGCAATCCCGGATTTCCGGGGCTTATTAAGCCCTGAGGAACTAGCAGGGCTAGCATGCGAGGATGAAGTGCAATCGCGTATCGTTGAACAGATCAACGGCAAGTGGCATGCAAGTCACGGCCCTTTTGATGATGCAGATTTTGCAAGGTTACCGGAACAACCTGACCCAAAACACCGCTGGACATTGCTGGTACAAAGCGTAAATCATTATTTGCCTGAGGCAAGCCAATTATTACAGCAATTCGATTTTATTCCACATGCTAGGCTGGATGACTTAATGGTAAGTTATGCACCGGATGGCGGTGGTGTAGGCCCGCATTTTGATAGCTATGACGTGTTTTTATTACAGGGCCAAGGTAAACGGCTCTGGCGTGTTAGTGAGCAAACTGACCTCAGTTTAGTGGAAGGCGCGCCATTACGTATTTTAAAAAACTTTGACACCTCGCAGGAATGGCTGCTGGAAGCTGGAGATATGCTCTACCTGCCCCCGCACCTTGCACACTGGGGGGTTGCCGTGACTGACGGCAATGTAGATTGCATGACCTATTCTATCGGTTTTCGTGCACCAAAAAACCAGGAACTCGCCACAGAATTTCTAGGCTTCATGCAAGATAAATTAAATCAGGATCAACTTACCTTAGCAGGTATCTATCAAGACGCCGACTTATCCTTGCAAGACCACCCGGCTGAAATTAGCCAAGCAATGATAGGCAAGGTTGCTGAAATCTTACAAAAAATCCGGTGGTCAAATACAGACGTAGCTGCATTTTTGGGTACCTATCTTTCCGACCCCAAGGCCGATGTAGTATTTGATACTCACAAAAAAATATCCCTGCGCAACTTTAATGAAAAGCTTGCAAAACATGGCGTTGCACTAGACCTAAAAAGCCAAATGCTATTTACCGGCGAAGATTTTTATTTAAATGGCGAAGTAGCAACATTTACTGGTGAATCTGCAGCCATACTCAAAAAACTGGCAGACTACCGGCAGCTAAAAGCTGGTGATCTTAAAACTGGCTATCTAGGCCAAATTAATGCAGTAGAGGAAAAACTTTTGCAGCAGCTTTACGATTGGTACATTGCCGGTTATCTTTACTTTGCGACCGATTAACAGCTAATGCGTTAAATAATGATAAACAATATCGCCACTCTTGTACCTGACCAGATCATCGTGGGTGAGCATCTTTATAGCGATGCAATCGACCTCATTCTCGCCAGCGCGCAGCAGGAGTTGTTAATTTTTGACCAGGACCTGAGTCACGGTAATTTTACCAGTTTAAAAAAATACACCTTACTTCAAGACTTTTTAAATACGAACATTACCAGCCATTTAACAATCATCCTGCAAGACACTGCCTTTTTTCAGGAACATTGCCCTCGCCTGTTCAATTTACTGGCTGTTCATAGCCATAAAATGAGTGTCCATGTCACTAATTCCTCAGTGAAACATGTAAAAGACTGTTTTATATTAGCTGACGGACAACATTACATTAAACGCATTCATATTGACCAGGCACGCTTTAAATATGCCCTCAATGATAAAGCTAGCGTTGAAGTACTTAATAATCGATTTAAAGAACTAAAAGAAGCTATTCAGGACGTAGTCACAATTAAACCGCTCGGACTATGATGGATAAACTTGCAGCAATATTGATGCCTGGACAAAAATACATTGTTGCCATGTTGTGCCTGTGTTTTTCCTTGCATGCCACTGCTGCGCCAGAATTTAAAATCATCACCTTGCAGCATCGCTTTGCCGAGGAGATTTTACCCATTATCAAGCCACTCGTCGGTAATGAAGGCACGGCCACTGCCATGCAAAACAATCTGATTATCCGCACTGACTCCAGGAACATGGCAGAAATCGAGCAGATTATCGCCCGTTTAGATACCGCACGCCAGAATCTGAAAATCACGGTCAGTCGTCAGGACAATCGGCTCTCGGACAAGAGCAGCGCAGAAGTGAGTGGCCGCAAACGTATAGGTAATGTAGCGGTTGGCACCGGGAGCTATCCCAACAATGCAAATGATGGTGTGCAGATTGATATTGAAAACAGACAAAGCAAAACCGGTAACAGTAGCAATCAATTCATTCAGGTAATGGATGGTGAACGCGCTTTTATACTGGTGGGACAATCCATACCGTATACCCAAGAGTGGGTTAGCCTAACGCACCGCTATGTGAGCGTTCAACGCACTACTGAATTTATCGAAATAAATACCGGGTTTGCAATACGCCCAAGAAGCATTGGTAATCAGATAGAACTGGAGATCACCCCTAGATTTACACAATTGAATCAAAACGGATTTCTTGACTTTGAAGTACTCACAACCGTGATACGCGCGAATCGGGGCGAATGGGTAGATTTGGGCGGCATCATGCAACAAAAAGATGACGTTAGCCGTGCAATTTTAAACTGGCAGGCCAGTCATCAATCATTAAATAATAAACTTTTGATCCGCGTTGAATAACTGTCGTTAAAAAAATTGTTGAAAATAGGAACTTTTTTAAACAATTACACATAAATCCTCGAAAAATGCTAGTTTTTTTCATAATAACTGATAAAATTTGCACCACTCGATATAGCTAATTAGGTAAAAGTTTTAAGCAGTTATCGAAAACAGTTTTTTAACTAGTTAAACCTTAAGGAAATTAAAAATGACACGTTCAATTCTACTTGCTGCATTGTTAGCTCTTGCTGTTACTGCTTGTGGTCAAAAAGCTGCTGAAACTCCAGCTGCTGAAGCTCCAGCTGTTGAAGCTCCTGCTGCTGAAGCTGCTGCACCAGCAGCTCCTGCTGAAGCTGCACCAGCTGCTGAAGCTGCAGCTCCTGCTGCTGAAGCTGCTGCACCAGCTGCTGAAGCTGCTCCTGCTGAAGCTGCTAAGTAATTATTTAGTTAGCTACAAATGCAAAAAAGCCGACTTTTAGTCGGTTTTTTTGTTTTTGCGCTATTTGTTTCCGCACTATAAATCCAAATTTAACTAGAAATCCACATTTAACCGACATTGCCTTTACTGGCATAAGTCAATTATGTAATTGCTCTCCAGTCAAAACCCTGTAATTGGTCTGCTATCCCTATCCATTCCAGTTCACACCCCAAAACGCCAGCTAGCGCAGTTTTTGCCAACAATGGCGTATTATTTTTAGCGCTTAAATGCGCCGCCACAATATGCTGCAATTTACTGTTTTCCAATTTTGATAATAAATTGGCAGAATCCGAATTTTCAAGAT
>JBAQME010000048.1:0-5522 GCA_049302535.1 Methylotenera sp. | reverse complement strand
AAACTGGGAACTATCTGCGGTACGCGCCAGTAGCGTGGTGAGAATGTTGAGCAAGGCAGGCATCGCTGACAGTCGGCTCAGCGCCTTGGGTTTGGGTTCAGCCCACCCCAGCAGTGAAAATGAAACACCGATCGGGCGTGCAAGAAACCGCCGGGTATCAATCATGATTCTTTATGAATCACAGAACCAGGAAGACTCCCCTCTGGAAATCGCACCGCAAAAAAATAACCCATAATGAATATGACTCAGCCGATTTAATATTTCCAAAAAATAATCTGGAAATTTATTAATCCGGCACTAAAGTTTTACCCCAGAATGCCGTTATTATGCATCAACTTATTTTTAGTCAATAAAAACAATAACTTAATTATGTTTTTGTAATAATAACTACATAAAAGTCCGTTAAATTATCCTTTGTTTAAAGATAATAAAGGTTAATTAAATGACTGCCCTCCAAATAAATTCAAAAGCTGGTTTGACCGAAATAGAAGCAGAATTTATTGCAAAATCCCTCCTGATTGATGTCCCGGTTGTCGGCACGGCCCAAACTAATGATGATGTTTTTAATATATTCAAGGAATACAAAGACATCGTTGGTTTACCTGTGGTTGAAAATGGAAATCCTGTTGGCCTCATTAACCGCAATATTTTCATGGACGGAATGGCTAAACCATTCCATAGAGATCTGTTCAACAGAAAAAGCTGTATCGCTTTCATGGATAAGGAGCCGTTAGTAGTTCCCGAGAATATGAGTATCCAGGACCTCAGTTTTCGAGTGGTTAACTCGGGCAAAAAAACACTTAATGATGGCTTCATCATCACTAACGACAATGGCCAGTATTTAGGCGTTGGTACTGGTGAAGACTTGGTTAGGGTCGTGTCCAACTTACAGGCTGAAAAAAATCGTTTGGTCATGGAAAGCATTAACTATGCGAGCGTGATTCAAAAATCGTTTTTACGTAGTTCAAGAGAGGATTTAAACGCGTGCCTGAAAGATTTTTATATGCATTGGGAACCGAGAGACAAGGTAGGTGGCGATTATTATTTTTGCAGGAAATTTGACGATGGTTTCTTTTTTGCATTAATCGATTGTACCGGCCATGGTGTTCCAGGGGCGTTCATGACTTTGATTATGGCCTCATTTATTGACCATATATTGCTTGAGGATAACCGCCACGATCCAGCGGGGGCTTTGTCCATCATGAATAAAAAAGTAAAGACAGCGTTAGGTCAGATTGAAGATACGGAATCATTGCCTGCCGATGAATCCAAATTCACAAAAATGGTGAGTAAAGATGGTTCAGACGATGGCATGGATGCTGCATTTTTCTGGGTCAGCCGCCAGGATGAAAAAATAATTTATGCCGGGGCAAAAACACCTATTTTTTATATTGGGCAAAACGATGAGGAAGTGTCCATTGTCGACCCGGATAGAAAAGGGGTTGGCTACGTAGATACCCCTTATGACTTCACCTGGACGAATAAGGAGATTCCTGTTTCCAGAGGGATGAGCGTTTACCTGACTACCGATGGCATTATTGACCAAATAGGCGGCCCCAAAAACATTGCTTTTGGCAAGAAGCGCTATGCCAACATTCTGTTGGAACATCATGCAAAACCGATGATCGAGCAGGAAGACATTCTAATGACTGCTTTTTACGACTATCAAGGCAAGCAAAAACGACGTGATGATTTAAGTTTAATGGGCTTCAGGCTCTAAATTGGAGGTTATGTGGAAATTGATTTATTCAGTTCTTTTCAGGACGATGCAGGTAAAAAGGGAATTGTTTTTTATTACAGTGGAGCACTTTCCCAAAACGTAATAGCCACCATGAGCGATGTTTTAAGGCAGCGTCTTGATAACAACGATGCAAAAGGCAGTGTGACTAAAAAGCTATTTTCAAGCTTTATAGAAATGATCCAGAACGCACTTCATTACTCGCCGCTGGTCCCCGACTCAAGCTTTGAAAAAATTGGCGCGGTCGCTGTAGGTAAAACGGATGAGCATTTTTATATTATCTGCGGGAACCTGGTTGATAAGAAATACGTGAGCAGAATCTCCGAAAAAATTGAGCATGTGAATAGCATGACCAGGGACGAGGTAAGGCTAGCCTATCGGACACAACTTAAAAATGAAGAACATAGCCAGGACGAGGTGAGCAAAGGCGCCGGTTTAGGCTTACTAACGCTTGCAAGAGACTCAAGCTCTGCCATCGAATATTCATTTAAGGAAGTACCGGGCTACGAAAATGAATATTCAGAACTACATCTAAAAACACTTTTTTAAAGGAACTCTTATGAAAGATCTATATATCGCTAGAACCTCAGACTCTCCAGAAATTGATTTCAAGTTTTCTTTAAATCAACTCAATATTTCCGGCGAAGCGTTTCCTGAAGATGCAAACAAATTTTTCTATCCGGTTTTGGTTGGCCTTGAAGACTATCTGAACAGTATAGATAACCAGGATGTAGAATTTAATTTCCACCTGACTTATTTTAATAGCGCCAGCACAAAAATGCTGTTTAGTATTTTTATGCTGCTCAATGACTCTGCATGCTCAAGTAACAGGATTGCACTTAATTGGCACTATGATGAGGAGGATGACACCATCAAAGAGTTTGGCGAAGATGTCAATGAAGATTTTCCTGCCATTGATTACAATCCGGTTGTTACTTATCCGGCATAAAATTAATTTACAGGCATGGGAGTTACCCAATATCCGGGCATGAAAGTGTGCGGCTTCATGTATTTGAAACTTGGAGATAAGCATTGACGATTATCTCCATCAGCCATTGCGGGTGAATTTTTTAGCAAAAATACACATTATTTAAAAAGTTCACCCTAACATTCAAGCAGCTTTCTTCTCCTGGCTTAACGGTCTCTCCTGACTAGCCGGCTCAAAAGGGTTGCTGAGCATGTTGAACAGATAGCTGATATCAATACCCTGAATCAACAGCTTGCCGCCATTGGCTTTAATAATCTGCTTGATTAAGATACCGCGGCTATCGGCTGCAAGCGGAGTAACGGTAATCTGGCTCTCGTTAAATTCTGCAACGGAATGAAGTGCTCCGACCAGCAGGCCGATCTTGTGCTGCCCTTGCTCGACAACCACAACCTGGCTGCTGCTATCCCTGACAGAAGGCACACCGCTTAACAAATAGCCAAGGTCAAATACCCAGACATAAGCCTTGTCTTCGCTCTCATGCTGTATGGCCAGCACGCCGACGCGTTCGGAACGGCTACCCATGGAAACCGGGGAGATTTCCGATGCGGCCAGCGCTTCCAGCACATACTCGGCTTCTATCGCAAATAACCCGCCATTGATAAAGAATGTGGCAAATTCCTGGCCGCCGGACTTGATAAGCGAGGTTTCAACAATGGATGCCGAGTTGTTGCCTGAAGCCGAGCGTCCGCGCACCTCGCCGAATGAATCAAAGACAACGGCAATCACGTCTTCCTTGTACCCGTCGGTGACCTTGAATTCCCGGTAGCCATGGGAAACGCTACACCCAAGAATCGAGTAATGCCCATCATGAATCACGATGCGCGATGCGCTTTTACCATTGGGTAACTCAAGCAGGTCCGCATCAATATCCAGAACGTCACCTACCGGGCGGGTTGGATCCGTACTCGAAATAATCCTGCCCTGCCTGTCGATAAAGAATGCCTTGATGGATTCTTTTTCAGTGATTCCGCCTCGCAGCATGGCCAGAAATTCAGGCGCAGAGTCGAAAACAATACCGATACCCCCTACGACCCTGTCATTGCCGGGCGCCCTGATGGCTGCATGGTAGACATAAGTCGGGGCGTTACCGTATAGAGCGTCCGGCACAAAAGGCGTTACGTAATATTGCTGCTCTGTCCGCAATGACATCACTTGTTCCAGCGTGATGTCATCAATACTGGTGCCAATGATAGTGCCACTGTCATCAGCCGCGTTGGTGCTGGCGACGATGCGGCCGCTGTGATCGTAGACAAAAATACGGGTATAGACGGTATAGAGTTCATTGATATACTCCAGAATATCCGTGATGCGCGCAACCGTGCTGCTGTTCAACTCCGGCGATGCGAAAGCTGCCCTTAATTCAGGCGTCACCGCCCACCAGCGGCAGTCATCAGAGCGTTCGTATAGATTACGGTCGAGCAGGTCTACGAGCAGGTGCGACACGAATTCCGAATCCTGCAGCCTGGAAGCAAGCACGGTCTCGTAAAGATCATTAATCGACTGCGCAAACAGCTCATTACTGCGGGTACCCGTTTCACTGATCTGGTCCAGGATCGCCTTCAGCCTCATTAGCTCCCCACCCTGCCCTGCCGTCATTACCTGGCCATTCCACACCACGCGGCGTATGGTTTCTGCTGCAGTCATGATTTCGTAGAGTGGTGGGCAGAAAGACTGGGCGTGTGTCAGCAAGCCATCTGCAACATCAGGGTCCAGAGCCTTCAATGTATCAGTATCCATGCCGGCAAAAGCAATCTCCACCGGGATCATCACCTGCCCCTGCCAACCCGGCGGCCCTTTGTAGCCCTGGTAGTCATCGGCAAGAAAAGTACGCACCAGGTACTCGCGTCCGCCATAAATCATCAAGTGCGGGCTGGCATCACGATTTACCGGCACCAAGGCACCTAGCGGTATCCATTGGGGATCGCTCGCTTCAATGACCCGGTTATCGCCATCCAGCAACAGCATGACTGAACGCCCGGAGGGATCACCATGCGATTGGAATATACCTGCCATCTCCTCTACAAAATTAAAACACAGGCACAGCACGCCGATCACCGCACCGGTACCCGGATGCAGCATGCGCTTGGAATAAACCAGCGCTTTGTGTTTACCGGGCCGCAGGTCAGTGGCACGATAAGTCTCCACATAATGATCCGATGCCAGCGTTTCCATAATGAGTGGGTCAAGGCTGCCTTCAATCGGTGTTTCATTGTTGATCTGCACCAAAACATTGCCATGCACATCCAGCAGGATGATTTCATCATAGACGGTGTATTTGCTCCTGTATGCACGCAAACGGTGACGGATTGCCTCTTCATTGCCGGATAAGCCGGCAACAAACGCGCACAATTCATTATCTGTCGCCAGAAAGCCTACGTCGGCGGTGCGCTCATACAAATTACGTACCAGAATATCAATGACATACTGTGCCTTGGTGCCGATCTCATCCAGCACGGTCGACACTTTCTGCTGCACCAGGCTCAGCACCAATTCGTTTTCCAGCCGGTTGAAACCTACCCGCGTGGCGGCCATGGTGGGCAGGATGGTTTTGGCCTCGACCGGGCAATTCATCTTGGCGGAAGACTCAATAATGCGCCACATGAGGTTGAGTTCATGCAATGACTGTTCACAACGGATGACATCCCTCATGTAGGGAAGAAAATTATCAATTTGCATTGAAGTTGTTTGACTCATGTTCCGCTCCAAATGTTGTACTGGCCTCAGCTAATTATCAAGCTGGCTGGTAACAGATAAGCAAAATATGAGCCATCATGCAATCACGAGTCTACAGGCGGC
>JBAQME010000047.1:0-3762 GCA_049302535.1 Methylotenera sp. | reverse complement strand
TGCATGATGCGGCTGAAGATGCTGCTGGTGTGATTCGTCTGGATGAATTTGATTTCAAGGCGGAGATGGAAAAGTCCAGTCTGTCCGGCTGCGGTAGTCTGCCGCGCCATCCATTGGCTGATAAAGTCTATTTGATTGAAGAAAAAGGCCGTCCTGGCGAGCTGCTGCCAATCGAGGAAGACGAGCATGGTACCTACATCATGAACAGCAAAGATCTGCGCGCGATTGAGCACGTGGAGCGGCTGATCAAGATGGGCGTGGATTCATTGAAAATTGAAGGACGTACTAAATCACGTTATTACGTGGCGCGTACCTGCCAGAATTATCGTAAAGCCATTGATGATGCCTTGGCTGGACGTCCATTTGACTGGAGTTTGCTAGGCGATTTAGAGAACCTTGCCAACCGTGGCTATACCGATGGTTTTTACCAGCGCCATCACACGGCAGAACATCAAAATTACAAACAAGGTTATTCAAGCTCAAATCGTAGCCTGTATGTAGGTGATGTTGTTGCTTATGATGCGGAAAAAGGTTTGGCTGATATTGAAGCTCGCAATAAGTTCGGGGTAGGGGATCGCCTGCAGGTAATACATCCGACAGGCAATCAGGATGTGCTGGTCGAAACCATGTTCAATAGAAAAGGCGAGCCGATTCAAGAGGCATCCGGCAGCGGTTATTTCGTGAGGCTGCCGATTGCGGCTGGCGATTTGAGCAATGCGATGGTGGTTAAATACCTATAGCGCTTGGTTTAAAGATGTTGGAAAATAAAAAAGGGAGTTTAATCTCCCTTTTTTGTAACTGCCGCTATCGACTAGCGCACAGGTATTATTGGGTGATGTAGCCTTGTAATTGTTTAATTAGTCTCTGCTGATAAGTAATGGTTTCTTTTACCAGATCGCCAATTGACAGCACGCCGATGACTTTGTCATTTTCGACAATAGGTAAATGGCGAATATGTTTTTCTGACATCAGTGTCATGGCTTGCTCAACGGTATCATCAGGTTTTCCGCATAATACGTTATGAGTCATTACTTCATTAATCTCAGTAGTTTTTGAAGACTTTCCCTTAAGGACAACTTCACGCGCATAGTCGCGCTCGGAAAAAATACCAACCAGTTTTTCACCCTGAAGTACCACCAGGGCACCGATTTCGTACTCGGAAAGTACCACTAAGGCGTCGAATACCGGGCGGTGCGGGGCAATCGAGATCACTTCCTTATATTTTTTGCTGTCTAGTAATTGTTGCAATGTTTTCATGGCAATCTCCTAGCAATCGCTGAAATGCGGAATGAAGTTTAAATATACACCAATAAATATTTTCGCCAATAATTCGGCATAAATTTCAGTGATTTGTACTTAATTCAATGACGATGATGAATGAAAAAGACAAAAAGTCAAAGTGTAAAAAAGTCAGTTTGGTGATAAAGTCAGGTAACAACAAAAACTAGCAAAATAATATGCAAAACAGTAAAAAAGTAGCCATTAGGGCATTCGCCGCGCTGGTACTGCTGACCATTATTTGGGGGTACAACTGGGTGGTGATGAAAAGCGCATTGGCCTATGCCGGTGCGTTTCAATTTGCGGCATTGCGCACGGTATTGGGGGCGCTCTGTTTGTTTGCTGTTTTGCTATTTATGCGTAAACGGTTAAGTGTCAAGGAAATGCCGACGTTAATTTTGCTTGGTATTTTGCAAACAAGCGGGTTTACCGGTTTGTTAATCTGGGCCTTGGTAGAAGGTGGCGCAGGGAAAACAGCGGTTTTGACCTACACCATGCCTTTTTGGGTAATGGTGCTTGCATGGCCCATGCTGGGCGAGAAGCTGCGGGGGCTGCAATGGCCGGCGGCAATATTATCAACGATGGGTATGTTGTTTATATTGGATCCGCTACATTTAGGCACGGATAGTTTTAGCATGTTCTTAGCGGCGTTATCTGGCGTATTTTGGGCACTGTCGGTAATCGTCGCAAAAAAACTGCACCAACGCTCACCTGGCCTGGACTTATTGACACTCACCGCCTGGCAGATGCTGTTTGGGTCAATCCCTTTGGCAATCGCGGCGCTATTAATACCTGCCTCACCGATTCAGTGGAGCCCTTATTTTATTGGTGCGATTATTTATAATTCAGTGTTTTGTAATGCGCTGGCATGGGTGTTATGGCTATATGCTTTGCAGCGTTTGAGTGCAGGCGTTGCCAGCATGTCTTCCATGCTGGCGCCGGTCATTGGCGTATTGGCAGCCTGGGTGCAGTTAAATGAAGTTCCAACTTTAACTGAATCCATTGGTATGACCTTGATTGCCGCATCGCTCGTTATCATCTCGATGATCAGCATACGCAAACACACCCCGATTGACCCTGCCATGGCACAGGATTAAAAAACCAGGATTTGCATACCTGAATTGTATAATTTGGTGTTTACTTAGCTCACTCTAAAGCCTGTGATAAAATCATGGTTATTTGATTGTATTAAAGGTTAGGGACATGGCTGGTCATAGTAAATGGGCAAATATTCAACACCGCAAAGGGCGTCAAGACGCAAAACGCGGTAAGATTTTCACTAAAATCATTAAAGAAATTACGGTGTCAGCACGTCTAGGCGGCGGTGATACCAACATGAACCCGCGCCTGCGTGCAGCAGTTGCCTTGGCAAAAGAAGAAAATATGCCGTCTGACAATATTACGCGTGCCATTAAAAAAGGTACGGGTGAACTGGAAGGCGTGAACTACGAAGAGATCCGCTACGAAGGTTATGGTATCAATGGCGCAGCGATCATTATTGACTGCCTCACCGATAACAAACAGCGCGCTGTTGCCGATGTGCGCCACGCACTTACCAAATTTGGCGGCAACTTAGGCACCGATGGCTCTGTTGCGTTTATGTTCAAGCACTGCGGCAGCCTGGTGTATGAGCCAGGCACTTCCGAAGACAAAGTGATGGAAGTTGCACTTGAGGCGGGTGCTGAAGATGTAGTGACAGATGAAGATGGCAGTATCGAAGTGATTACTGCGCCGGGTGACTTTGTTGCCGTTAAAGAGGCGATGGAGGCCGCAGGACTGAAAGCAGTGTTAGCCGAAGTTACGATGAAAGCGCAGAATGAAGTTGAGTTTACTGGCGACGATGCAGTAAAAATGCAAAAAATCCTGGATGCGCTGGAAGATTTGGACGATGTGCAGGACGTTTATACTTCTGTAGTAATAGAAGACTGATTTGAACCACATCAGAATTCTTGGTATTGACCCGGGTTTACGTCTAACGGGTTTTGGTGTGATTGAAAAAGTCGGTGAGAAAATTATTTACATCGCAAGCGGCACGATAAAAACCGCAAGTGGCAAAAAAAACAAAATCGAGGGCGAGGACGACAGGGAAGAATTACCTGCACGCCTGAAAATTATTTTAGATGGCCTGTTTGAGGTAATTGATACTTACCAGCCCAATCAGGCAGCCGTTGAAAAAGTGTTTGTGAATGTAAATCCGCAATCAACGCTGCTGCTGGGCCAAGCGCGGGGTGCCGCCATTAGTGCAGCAGTGATACGAAATTTAACCGTGGCAGAATACACTGCGCTGCAGGTAAAGCAGGCCGTAGTTGGTAATGGCCATGCACAAAAAGAGCAAGTACAGGAAATGGTAAAACGTTTACTTAATTTACCTGCCACCCCTAAGCCGGATTCTGCCGACGCCTTGGCCTGCGCTATCTGTCACGCGCATGGCGGGCAAGGGTTAGGCCGGCTGGCGACGGCGGGTTATCGAGTGCGCGGGGGACG
>JBAQME010000046.1:0-7516 GCA_049302535.1 Methylotenera sp. | reverse complement strand
TTATCGGTCAATAGAAGTCAGTCGCTAATCATTACTAGGAAAGCCAATGTAACAAATTTTGAGAATAATTCAAAGTTATCAAAAAAGTGAATCTGGTAGTAGACCGTTTTGGTACACGTTTAAGTCTGTGGTTTTGATTGGCTTTGAATTTTGTATTGAGCGGTGAGAGGTATTTTTGACAGTTTATGAGCGTAATTCGTAATATTGACACGTCTTTTATTATACGGTTAGTATAGACTTACTTTGGTAAGGGTTAAGACTCTTGCTAGATCAAAAATTGCTAGCTCTAATTGAGCAAAATAAAAATTAAAATAATGGGCTCAAATCATGAAAATCTTAAGCGTTTATTCACGCTATCTATGGTATGTATGCTGACTGGACTTGAAGTTTAAGCATAATTTCTGCGCTATTTTAATAATTTATATGAAACGAATCTGAGTGGCATCTCAGAAAGTATCGGCGTTAAAGTAACTATTTTTAATAGTCTTTAAGTAAATAACACTAACAATAATAAGGTGCATATGGAAAATAATAAATTCGACTTCCGACCTGTTGTGACTGCAATTATCTCTACACTGGTATTACAAGGGTGCGCCAGTCAAAATGGCCAACAACTTTCCATTAAAGATTCTTTCAAATCAACATTCGCGAATGATGATCCATGCGCCAATAGTGCAAGAAACATCGGTATTGTCGCCGGCGCAATTTTAGGTGGCATCGTCGGGAGCCAGGTTTCAAAGAACAAATCCATGGGCGCCGTGCTGGGGCTAGGTTTAGGTGGTGCTTTAGGTGGTTTTATCGGATCAGAAGTGGATGACAGGCAATGTGAAATTTCTAAAATTGCTAAAAAATACAATCTAGATATGCAAGTCACTCCACTTTCAGTCGCAACAGCCAATCCGACGACTCCAACATCTACTGAAACCACTTCAGACACTACAGCCAAGAAACCAGATGGAAAGCAAAAAGTTGGACTTTCTGTATCTGTGATTGATGTTGATGGAAAGCCCCAATTTAATAGCGGTTCTGGAGATTTACAACCAGATGCAAGGGTACATTTTAATGAAATTGCAGAACGATATTCTGCGCGCAATCAAACTGAGATACTAGGTAAAGGTAAGACCGTTCAGGATAGGACAAATATCTATGAAGAATTAAGTAAGAAACGCATCTTACTTATTGGTCATACTGACGATACCGGTAATTCAAAATTGAATGCAGAGTTATCAGAAAAACGTGCAAAATCAGTAGCGGAACTGTTTAAATCAGCTGGCGTTGGAGAAAGCCAACTTTACTATCAGGGTGCTGGCGAGACAATGCCTATTGATGATAATGCCACGCCTGAAGGTCGCGCTAAGAACCGTCGCGTAGAAATCGTAGACCTGGCTGATGACGATTCATTCAAGCTTTACCTGCAGAATAAACGCGCTAAAACTGAGTTTTACCGTCCAGTTGAGACTGCAAGTAAAGTGGCTACAATTCCACAGGCGACTTCTAATAAGCCAGCTATCGCTGCAACAAGTACAACTGAACCCATTCCGGCTAGAAAAGTTAAAAAGCTGATACTGGCCAATAAGTCTGATAATCAAAAGATTGCAACAAAACAACAAACTGTTGCCGCAAACTCCATTGTGAATAAACCAGAAAAAGTTCGTACTTGGATTGATTTCGGTGGGTCACCAGTAACCGCGGCGAACCAGGTTGCAGATATTGGTCATGTAGAAAAAGCTAAGGCAAAGTTCTCATTTATTAATGATGCGCAAGCTAGTGATATGCGCAACATCAGTCAATGTAACTTAGATCGCCCACGTGAATCAGGTGCCGTAAAATATCTTAAGGATGATAAAGAATATTCTACTTCTGAATATCTGCCAGGCGTTTACAACAGCTCATGGGCCGGTAAAGCAAATGGCCATTTGATCGCATTAACGCATGTGGCAGTCTTACGTGACGGTAATACGCTTGCTAGAAAACCAGATTTTCTGATTTACTCAGATTATCAAACTGGTAGCAATGCAAAACCGATTTATGCAACGAATCCATCCGTGAATGTTTACCGTGGAGACAAGGCTATGATCTATCGTGTTTTTGATAGCGGCCCAGTGCAATGTATGGATGTTGTTATACCAAATAATGATCCAAAAGAAGCGCCAAACTCTATGGTGTATTACAACCATTCAGAAACGCTTTATTCTGCCTCATTCAATCCAAAACTAGCAAAATAACTATAAGGGATATTTTTATGTTGTCTGCACTTAATTTATTTATGGCCGCCAATGCCACGTTGCTGATGGTGGTTGCGGCACTCGCAACAGTCATTGTCGTACTATCACAACAAAGTATGCGATTCTGGATTCTAGATCTCATAGTGACATTTCCTTTTATCGGTCTAATTGCTAGATATTCCACAATCACCAGTAAAGGCAGTGACGGCTGGATGTCAGCTGAAGAAAAGCTGTGTGCAAAATACAAACCATACATTTCATTAATGCCTGAAAGGAAATTTAATCAGCGCATCGAATATATGCGTAATGCTGGAGATCTTGGCCGCACTCCAATGCCGACTGGACTTAAAGCACTTCTGTTTGTATTAGTTATTGCTGAAGGCTTAGGTTTCTCATACATACTTGGTACATGGATGGCGCGTGAAGGTAGTGCCAACACACACAATATGTTGATGGTTGCAATTGTATTTGTTATTGGGGTGATCTTAGCTTTGATCACCCATGCCGCAGGTCACCAATATCACCGCACAACATTACTTCGTTCATGTTTCCAACGATACAAAGAGAAAAATGGAAATGAGTATGCATCTAAAACAGTTGCATTAAATGATAATCAAGAAGTAGATGCTAATGAGGCTGACTATACACGTAGACTGAATCGTGTTGCTAACGACCACCATGACAAAGGATCGTATAGCTGGTCGTGGGTTGCTGGATCATTTATCGTGGCCATTTTTCTCTTATCCACTATTATGCGTATATCAAATCTTGAAAGTGAATTAACAAGAGAAACAACGCAACAATCACAAACGGCAGAAGCTAATCCTTTTGCAAATGCATTGCCAGATGAAGTTATGGTTCCTCAACAAAATGCTGATAAAAAAGCGCGCGAAGACATTGCTGCAAGTACCGGTATGGAAGGAATAGCAGCAATATTGATGCTTGGATTTATCTTCGTTGTGACGCAAATTGTAGGGTTTGGTGCTGGCTACAAATATGGGTTTTCTGGAAAAGAAACATATAAGAGAGCTGCAGGTTCTAATGCCTTTTGGTTTTGGGCGCAAAAAGATGGCGCATACGCTGATACAGGTGGCTTTTCTACTTATGACAGATACTGGGAAACATTCCAACCACTCGTAGACATTGTTAATGGTCGATTAAAGGATCTTCAACAACGCTTAAAACAACATGCACATGAGAATCTTACGCTGAATAAGACATTCTCTAATTATCTAGAAGAGCAACAAGTAAACACAAATTTGAGTCGTAGTAAAATGAACAGGGAAGTTGTCATTGAGCCAGAATCATCCCAGCCATTAGCTACAACTGTGCCATCAGAAACATTATCCTTACTAAATCAGGCTAAAAAAGACATTGCTGGTTTAGCTGATAAACCAGCACAAATTGATTACTTCTTGAAGCTACCTACAAACATTCAGGCTGAGTTAAGTCCATGGTTGAAACAGCGAAAAGATGAAGAAGCTGCTAAGCAAAAAGTCAATTTAGAAGAGTTATTTTAGGAATTAAGTGATGATTAAAAAATCGATTCTAGCCGTCTTACTGAGCACTATTGGCTTATTGTCAACGACATGCCTAGCAGGTATTAGCAATGATATTCCAAGCTGCTATGCTGCGAGCAAATTGCCGGTTCCGGCACAACAAGAACAAGAGTTATTTGTCATGGTTGATCAAACCACAGTGTTTGACGATAAGCTGCAAAACGCTATCCGTGGAAATGTTGGTGGATTCATTAAGCCAGGCACAGCATTTGCAATCGCCGACTTTTCTTCATTCAGTCAAGGTCGATATCTTGAGGTGCTATCTGCCGGTACCTTAGAAAAGACTATTGATGATGAAGCGCGCGAAGATATTAGTGTCAAGTTATTACGTAACTTTGATGCCTGTATGCAAGGGCAATCAAAATTTGGCATGAGAGTCGCAGCAATTGCTTTAAATAAGGCATTAAGTGGTAGCAGTTCTGATTTAGCTAAGTCTGATGTGCTTGCCAGTTTAAAAGAACTGTCTAGTCGAGTAAAAAAGTCTGATGCAAAAAATAAAGTTGTATTAATTGCTTCAGACATGCTGGAAAACTCATCCGTCACTAGCTTCTACTCAAAGAATAAGGTACGCCAAATTAACCCTGAAAAAGAGTTGAAATTAGCGGCCGACAACCAGATGTTCGGTGATTTCGGTGGCGCAAAGGTTTATGTGATTGGTGCCGGTCTGTTGACTGAAGACGCGAAGCAATCAAAAGGCTCTTATCGATCACCTCAAACTATGCAGGCGTTAGCAGGATTCTGGAAGAGTTGGTTCCAGAAATCTAATGCTGAGCTTGTTGAGTTTGGGCAACCAGCACTATTAAATCCGATTCATTAATATTTAGTTTAGGCTTCGTGACCTGCTCCCCATTTGCCATACCAATTAAAAGTTAGTAAAGGCCACTCAATGGAGTGGAAGTAATGAAGAAGAACAAATTTATCGAAGAACAAATTATTGGGGGTTTATAGTGATGCAACAATAAGGACTAATAATCCGTTGGTGCTGTGTTCGATTCACAGGGGGCCACCAATACAGAAGCGGCCGACAGAAATGTCGGCCGTTTTTTTGTAGATTTATGTGGCAACTATATAGAATTTTGCCTTCAACATAAATCATTTTATCCGTAAGCTAATTAGCTGCTGATTTCGCCAATTAGATTTACATTAACAGTCAATTTGCAGCATAATTCTGGAGGCTTATCACTTTGATAATAAGCATCAACTCCCACCTAAAAAGGATACAGATTTACATAATGATTAACTTTATAGAACGATTAGTTGAAATAATTATTTTTAGAAGTCGCTGGGTTTTGGCGCCTATGTATTTAGGCTTGGTTGGCGGTCTTGTTATTTTGATGGTGAAATTTGCACAAGAGTTTTTTCATATTGTCATACATATATTCAGTTCAGCAGAGCAAGAGGTAGTTTTGTCACTGCTAGCTTTAGTCGATATGACCTTGGTTGCCAATTTACTGATTATGGTAATCTTTAGCGGTTATGAAAACTTTGTGTCAAAAATTAATACTGCAGGTAGTGAAGACAGGCCGGAGTGGATGGGTAAAGTAGATTTTTCCGGGCTAAAACTTAAACTGATCGGTTCGATAGTCGCAATTTCTGCAATAGATTTACTTAAAGCGTTTGTTCACCAAAGTACGACAAATTCCGAGCATATTACTAACGAACAAATGGGCTGGATGCTAGCGATACATTTGGCTTTCATTTTCTCAGGTGTACTGTTTGCCGTGATGGATTATATTGCCGGGAAAAGTAAAGCGCACTGATTGAGTTGAAGACGAGTGCCTTCTTTAAACCCATTACTTGAATAATCACGGACATGAAGTTAAATTTTTCTTATAAGCTGGCATTAAATTAAAAATATGGCAATTATGACGATTGTCAGTGAAATTTAGCTCGAGGTGGTGAGTAAGTAACATTAAGAGTCGATTGGTTCTTAATCTTTCTGTCGCGAGTTTGAGACTCGTATCTCTTGCAAGTTAAAACCGAGGCTTATGTTTACGCATAGGCCTTTGGGCTTTTTGGGTGTGACTAAATAATACAGGATGGCTTGGCATCAAGCTGTTAGTTGAAATTTTCGTTCTAAATGCCTGCCGAATTAGAGCTATTTATACACATTAGTTAAAGTTCTACTTTAATATGGCTAAAAAACCCTTATCAATCAATGGTAAGTTAATAACTCTTTGATTTTAAATGATTTGTTATTAGTTTAAATTTTATACAATTAAGAAAAATTCGTTATAAATCTTAAAGTTACATTTTAGTTACACAAGAAACCACAGAGTTATCCACAGATATTGTGGAAACAATTCTTGACCCCTGAAATCTGCAGAGGTTGTCATAAAAAAGTCATGACGTTGTCATAAGTTAAACATAGAATTGTCATCAAATTAATTTTAATAAGGGTCATTGCTGTTTGGCCTGGTTGATTTAATCACAACAATTCTAAGTATTAAATTAGGACATTATGAGCAGAACACAAACTAAAAACATGCTTGTTGCAGCATTTATTGCATTCATTATTCCAACATCCCAGGCAGCTGAAAAAGTAATCAATATCGATGGTTCCAGTACCGTGTACCCAATTACTAAAGAAGTGGCAGATGAATTTCAGAAAATAAGAAAAGTAAAAGTAAATGTAAACATTTCCGGTACTGGTGGCGGTTTTGCCAAATTTTGCCGAGGCGAAACTCAGATCCAGGATGCTTCGCGCCCCATTCTTAAAAAAGAAATGGAATTATGCAAAGAAGCAGGTGTTCAATATATTGAATTACCTATTGCTTACGATGCAATAACAGTTGTTGTAAATAAAAATAATGATTTTGTTAAGAGCTTGTCAGTCGAGGATCTTAAGAAGATATGGCGCCCTGCAGCGCAGGGGAGAATAAAAACCTGGCGTCAGGTGAACTCGGCTTGGCCAAACATATCGCTAAATCTTTATGGTCCAGGTGCTGATTCAGGTACATTTGATTACTTTACAGAAGCGGTAGTAGGTAAGGCAAAATTGAGCCGCAGTGACTATATGGCGAGTGAGGATGACAATGTTTTAGTAAACGGTGTTGCAATAGACAAAGGCTCACTGGGTTATTTTGGTTATGCTTATTACGAAGAGAACCAAGATAAACTAATGGCAGTGCCTATTGTTGCAAAAAAGGACTCTCCAGCAGTATTACCTTCTGTGGAAACCGTTAAAGACGGTTCATATCAGCCGCTATCTCGCCCTCTATTTATTTACGTAAATGCTACTGCAGCTGCATTTAAGCCTGAAGTAAAAGATTTTGTTGATTTTTACCTGTATCTTAAAAGCTCGCCCAAGTTGACGAAACAGATCCGATATATTTCTTTGCCGCCTAATGAGTATGTTGCCGTAAATAAACACTGGAAAGCGCTTAAGCCAGGTACTGGTTTTGACGGGGTACCTGAAGTTGGTGTAAAAATTGAGGAACTTTTAGCCAGAATTAAGTAACAGTTAAGCCGGCTCATGAGACCTTATTGGGATTTTGACGCCAGTTTCAGGTAGATATAAGTAGTTGTGCGTATTGTGCACTCAGTTTTAATACTAAATACTATGCAAGTGTATGAGACTTGCATAGTTGTTTGTGTAAGACTTGGCTCCATAATGAACAGATTAAGGAGGTACAAAATGAACCGCCGACTATATTTTATGCTACCTGACACAGGTAGTTCACACGCAATGCTGGACGATCTGCTACTTGCACGTGTTAGCGCCAATCGTAT
>JBAQME010000045.1:0-16067 GCA_049302535.1 Methylotenera sp. | reverse complement strand
TACAGAAGAGTCGCGAAGATATAAAAAAACTTGATTCCATTCAACAAAGATATGAGGTCCTGGAACAAAAAAACAAAGCGTTAGAACAGAAATTGAATGAATTGAAAAACATTGAAAAAACCATGAGCGAACGCGATACCAAGCCCAGCAATTAGCCTTAACACATGCAAAAACCTAATATACTCATCGTCGACGATGACCAGGACATACTAAAGCTCATCAGCATACGTCTCAATGCAGCTGGCTACAACACTGCAATCGCAAAAAATGGCGCTGAGGCGATGTCAGCCATATCACTACAACGCCCAGACCTTGTCATCAGCGATTTACGCATGCCAGCCATGGATGGTATGGCCCTGCTGGAAGCTGTGCATGGTGCACACCCTACCCTGCCTGTGATCATATTAACTGCGCATGGCTCGATCCCGGATGCAGTACGCGCTACGCAACGCGGGGCATTTGGCTTTTTAACTAAACCTTTCGATAGCCAGGAACTGTTGTATCAGGTATCTGCTGCGCTACGTTTAAGCGGCACTCATGCTGTTAACTATGACACTGAAGAAAATGGCAGCTGGCGCGCAGAAATAATTACACGCAGTCCGCAAATGGAAAACCTGCTTGGACAAGCTAAACTTGTCGCTGCAACTGATGCCAGTGTTTTTATACAAGGTGAAAGTGGCACTGGTAAAGAATTACTGGCACGCGCTATCCACCATGCAAGCCCCCGTCATTCCAAACCTTTTGTGGCAATTAACTGCGGCGCAATTCCAGAAAATCTTCTCGAATCCGAGCTATTTGGTCATAACAAGGGTGCATTTACAGGCGCTGTAAAAGCACACATTGGCCTGTTTCAAAGTGCTAACGGCGGCACGCTGTTTTTAGATGAAATTGGTGATATGCCGCTGGCACTGCAGGTTAAAGTTTTAAGAGCATTGCAGGAACGCACAATCCGTCCTGTTGGCAGCACCGCCGATGTCAGTATTGATGTCAGGCTGATATCAGCCACTCACCGTAACTTGGCCGACGAAATGCGCAAGGAACGCTTTCGTGAAGATTTATTTTACAGAATCAATGTAGTTGGTCTGGAAATTCCCTCTCTAGCCAACCGCCTTGAAGATATCAGTTTATTAGCGAACCACTTCATCAATGTTTTCAACAAAAAATACAAAAAAAAGGTCCACAGCTTTGCGCCTGACGCTTTAGAAATACTAATCGCAGCACCTTGGCCAGGTAATGTACGTCAATTACAAAATCTTGTTGAGCAGACAGTAGTACTAGCGACCACACAGATTGTCCCAGCTAATTTGGTACAGAAAGCCTTACAGAATGAATCAAGCACGATTATCTCGCTAGATGCTGCACGCCGAAACTTTGAGCAGAACTACCTTGTAAGTCTATTAAAATTAACCCAAGGCAATGTCACGCAAGCTGCCAGACTTGCACAGCGGAACCGTACAGAATTTTATCGGCTGCTAGAACGACATCATATACAAGCCAATGCCTTCAAAAACAATACCTCCCAAAACTAGCTTGGCTTAATTTAAGGTAAATTCAGAAATTTGGAGTGTCGTACATGAAGATGAGGCAGAAATCCAGGCATGTTACATAATTGATTGATCGCTGCCCCATGTACCTGAATAAGTCATACTAACTCACTTTATATTGCAATTGACCAAAATTGGTCATTGCAGACTTGGCTGCGACCACGCGCACTATCTCTTTACCGGACTTATTGAAAAAAATCACGGCTGGTAATGACGCATTGGGTAGTCCTAAAGCAATCTTATACCCAGCAACTTTGTCATCCTCTACTGCCATTAATAACGGCGCGTAGCCTTCATTCTGCTTGGTTTGCGCCAGTAACAAATAGGCTGCTTCCGCAGCAATGTCTCCGCGCTCAGTCAAGACTAAAATTACACCATTCTCACTTTGTACCGCCTTGGAAATCACACTGGTATGAATATCAAATGTGGGGCTATTTTTGGCAAAAACAGTAAGTGCTCCTAATGCCAATATCGTACTCACGAATAACGGCGTTTGTTTAAATAAACTTTTCATTTTTCATCTCCTTATTATCAAGTTTGATAGTACTGCATAGCATAACAAGCATAATTTGTGCCAATGACAATTTGGAGACCAGAAGATAAAGTATTTATGACAATCTAAAATGCTAAAAACAAGCTGCTACTGACTGCCGGACCATGTTAATGATTTATTTAGCTACTCCGAAAAATCTTAATATAAAATTTATTTCTATTTATTGTCGCCATTCAGAGACAAATTTTCTTTTTAAAAATCATATAGTTAGTCATATTGATTTTTATTAGTCGTAATCCAACGACAAAATAATCAATATTCATTAAACCAAACTTTCACTAACTTATTGATTATTAATAATAAAAAAAGTTGGCACGATGTTAGCTATATATTAATTGCTGTGTTACTTGCAGTTTTTAATTTATTTAGGAGTAAATCCAATGAAATTCAATTTTTCCAGCAAAACCATTAGCTTAATTACCACTGGTGCGATCACTTCGCTATTTATCGCAGGTCTTAGCACACCAGCATTTGCAGACAGCAACAATGCTCAAAAAAGCACTGCCGCCAAGAACAGTAAACCTGCTGAAATCATAATAGCTGAATCAAAAGTTGATGATTCAATTGCAAAGGCGCCAGCAGATGCAGATTTCAAAAAACTGGATCGTAATGGCGACGAAAAAATCTCGTTGAAAGAAGCGGTTAAAGACAAGACTTTAGCGACTGTGTTTGATGTAGCTGATGCTAACCATGACGGCATGATAACAACGGATGAGTATGCCAGCTACAAAGCAGCCTCTGCGGTTAAAACTACAGAGTCTGCACCTGCAGGGTATTAATTACTATTTGCAGTAACTTGTTATCCTTTTTGTGTTTGCCTACTTGTGATTTTCCCCCTAAAATCACAAGCTGAGGTTGCCCTACTAGTGAAGGGCAACCTCTTTTTTCATGATCGTATTAAAAGACCTAAACAGCTACTAAGGCTTTAATGGCAGGATATGGATCGTAATTCTCCAAAGTAAAGTCTTCAAATTTAAAACTGAAGATATCATTTACATCAGGATTAATACGCATGGTAGGTAAGGCTCGTGGTGTGCGTGTAAGCTGCTCATGCACCTGCTCCATATGGTTGGAATAGATATGCGCATCGCCCAATGTATGTACAAAATCACCCAGCTTCAGGTTACACACCTGCGCCACCATCATGGTAAGCAAGGCATATGACGCAATATTGAACGGCACACCCAGGAAAATATCCGCGCTGCGCTGATACAGCTGGCAAGAAAGCTTGCCATCTGCAACGTAGAACTGAAAAAACGCATGGCAAGGCGGTAGCTTCATCTGGTCTACATCCGCCACATTCCACGCAGAAACAATCAACCGGCGTGAATCAGGGTTCTTTTTAATCGCGCTCACGACTTGTGCGATTTGGTCGATATGCGTACCGTCAGCCTTAGGCCAGTTGCGCCATTGATAGCCATAAACAGGGCCTAAATCACCGTTTTCATCCGCCCATTCATCCCAGATACGAACGCCGTTTTCTTTCAAATAAGCAATATTGGTACTGCCCTGCAGAAACCACAGCAGCTCATGAATAATAGACTTTAAATGCAGTTTTTTAGTCGTGAGCAGAGGAAAACCATCAGCCAGATTAAAGCGCATCTGGTAACCGAATACCGATGTGGTGCCAGTACCGGTGCGATCTTCTTTCTTGTTACCATGCTCTAAAACATGGTTCAGTAGCTCATGATAAACCTGCATCTTGATTTAGCTCGTTTTTTCTACAATAAACTGTTTAATTGCTGCTGAATCGGCATTCATCACCGTGAATTTCTGTGGCAAATCTTCAATGCCATTCAGCGCTGCCGGGCGCTCAGGCGCATGGCCCAGGGCTTCAACAATTGAATCCTCGAACTTGGCTGCCAGCGCGGTTTCCAGCACAACCATCGGTGTTTTTTTATCAAAATACGCCAGTGCAACTTTAAGGCCGTCAGCAGTATGCGTATCAATTACCACATCATATTTAGCTGCTGCATCACGAATCGTTTGCATACGGTTAGCATGGTTACTGCTGCCGGAAACGAAGCCGTAATCGGCGATTTTTGCAAAATAGCCATCAGCTTTCAAATCAAAACTGCCACCATTATCTACCTTGCTCCATAAGGCACGGGTTTTTTCACTGTCACGCCCAACCAGGTCGAATACAAAACGCTCAAAGTTTGATGCCTTGCTAATGTCCATCGATGGGCTTGAGGTATGGTAGGTTTTGGCGGAGCCGCGCGGGCTATAAACGCCTGTTTTGAAAAACTCATCCAATACGTCATTTTCATTAGTCGCCACGATAAGTTTATCTATCGGCAAGCCCATCATACGTGCGATATGACCGGCACATACATTGCCAAAATTACCTGACGGTACAGAGAAACTTACTTTTTGTGCATTATTCTGCGTAACGGCAAAATAGCCTTTAAAGTAGTAAACCACTTGCGCTACGATACGGCCCCAGTTAATAGAATTAACTGCGCCGATTTTATATTGCGCCTTGAAAGCTGCATCATTGGACACGGCTTTCACCATATCCTGGCAATCATCAAACACACCGTTTACCGCGATGTTGTAGATGTTCTCATCCTGCAAACTGAACATTTGCGCAGTCTGGAAACGGCTCATTTTTTTATGCGGTGACAGCATAAAGACACGGATACCTTTTTTACCGCGCATTGCATATTCTGCGGCCGAACCTGTATCACCGGAAGTAGCGCCCAGAATGTTGGTCGTTTTACCTTCTTTGGTCAACACGTATTCAAACAGGTTACCCAGCAACTGCATCGCCATGTCTTTAAACGCCAGTGTAGGGCCGTTAGAAAGGCTTAACAGGTAGAGGTTATCTTCCAATTTAAGCGTTGGCGTAATATCCGCAGCAGACTGCCCTTTGCGTGTGTAGGCATACACATCGGCACGATAGGTTTTATCGATGATTGCTTTCAGGTCGCCTGCCGGAATGTCATCGACAAAGCGCGTCAGAATTGAAAATGCCAAGTCAGCGTAGGACAAGCCGCGCATGGCTGTCAAATCGGCATCCGTGAATTGAGGATAGCTCTCCGGCAGATACAGGCCGCCATCCGGAGCCAAGCCGCCAAGTAAAATCTGGCTAAAACTTTGTGCGGGCGATTGCCCGCGCGTACTGATATATTTCATAGTTTAAATACTTAATTTTGATGACTTAATGTTTTATTTCGCAAGCTCTTCCATGCGGATGCGCACTACTTTGCCTGTAATGGCAGCGAGCGACTCAATCGCGTCAATCGCAGCATTCATGTTTTTTTCAATCGTAATGTGCGTCAGAATGACAATATCTGCTTCTGTTTCGTTTTCATCCGGCTCTTTTTGCATCATTGCATCAATCGATATGTTACGGTCACCTAGAATTTTGGTAACTTCTGCCAGCACACCAGGCTTGTCGCTTGCTCGCAGGCGCAAATAATAAGCACTTTGTATCTCATCAATTGGCAAGATAGGTAAATCCTGTACCTGATCCGGCTGGAATGCCAGGTAAGGCACACGCTGCGCGCTGGTTGCATCAATCAAACGTGCCACATCCATCAGGTCAGCCACTACTGCACTTGCAGTTGGCTCGGCTCCTGCTCCGGCACCGTAATAAAGCGTAGGGCCAACGGCATCACCCTTCACCACTACCGCATTCATGGCGCCATTCACATTCGCCACCAAGCGCTTCTCAGGAATAAGTGTAGGGTGAACACGCAGTTCCACGCCTTTATCCGTGCGTTTGGTAATGCCTAATAGCTTCACGCGATAACCTAATTCTTCAGCGTATTTAATGTCCACCTGCTGTAACTTGGTAATGCCTTCTGTGTAAGCCTGTTCAAACTTCATGGGCATGCCAAAAGCAATCGCAGACATAATCGTCAATTTATGTGCCGCATCAATGCCTTCCACATCGAAAGTCGGGTCTGCCTCAGCATAACCCAAGCGTTGCGCTTCACCCAATACGTCAGCGAAATTCAAACCTTTTTCACGCATTTCAGTAAGGATAAAATTGGTCGTACCATTGATGATGCCGGCGACCCACTCGATACGGTTAGCGCCTAATCCTTCGCGCAATGCTTTAATGATAGGAATGCCACCTGCCACCGCCGCTTCAAACGCAACCATTACATTATTCGCTTGTGCTGCTGCAAAAATCTCGTTGCCATGCAAGGCAATCAACGCTTTATTGGCAGTCACCACATGTTTTTTATTGGCAATTGCTTTCAACACCAATTCTTTGCTTAGCGTATAGCCGCCAATGAGCTCAACCACGACATCTACATCCGGGTTATTCACAACTGCAAAGGCATCATCAGTCACATCTACATTGTCGGCAACTATGTTTTTTGCATGATTAACATTTTTATCGGCCACTTGCACCACATTGATAGCAATGCCTATGCGGCGCGAAATTTCCGATGCGTTACGCGTGAGTACTCGATAAGTACCACCGCCCACTGTGCCTAAGCCTAATATGCCTACATTCAACTGTTTCAAGCTTTTGCTCCAATATTGTTCGTATTATGCTTTTTTCTATAATTTTCCAGGAATCTGGAAATGCGTCTAATCGCTTCAGCAAGATCATCAACATTAGGTAAAAATACCACGCGGAAATGATCCGGCGTTTTCCAATTAAAACCGGTGCCTTGCACCAGTAATACTTTTTCTTCCAACAGCAGATCCAGAATAAACTGCTGATCGTCCTTGATCGGATAGATTTCCGGATCTAACCTAGGGAATAAATACATTGCGGCCTGTGGCTTAGTACAGCTCACACCCGGGATCGCATTGAGCATCTCATAGGCAATGTCACGCTGTTTGCACAAACGGCCGTCAGGCGCTACCAGATCATCAATGCTTTGATAGCCGCCAAGCGCGGTCTGAATCGCCAGTTGCCCGGGCACATTGGCACACAAACGCATGGATGCCAGCATGTTCAAGCCTTCAATGTAGTCTTTTGCGTGTTTTTTCTCGCCACTTATAATCAACCAGCCAGCACGGTAACCACAGGTACGGTAGTTTTTTGATAAGCCATTGAACGTGACGAACAAGACATCATCAGCCAGCGATGCAATAGAAGTGTGAACATTGCCATCGTATAAAACCTTGTCATAAATCTCATCGGCAAAAATCACCAAGCCGTGGTGACGGGCAATCTCAATAATGCCCTCTAAAATTTCACGCGGGTACAGCGCCCCGGTTGGGTTATTCGGGTTAATCACCACAATGCCGCGCGTATTGGCGGTAATCTTGGACTCGATATCCTTCAGATCAGGCATCCAGCCAGTCGCTTCATCGCACAGGTAATGACGTGCGGTACCGCCAGCCAAGTTCACTGCTGCCGTCCATAATGGATAATCAGGCATAGGAACCAATACCTGGTCACCATTGTTGAGCAAGCCCTGCATGGCCATTACGATCAGTTCAGACACACCGTTACCAATGATAATATCATCAACAGTCACACCCTGAATCTGCTTACTCTGGGTGTAATGCATAATCGCCTTGCGTGGTTCAAACAGACCTTTGCTGTCGGTGTAGCCACCAGCCTTTGACATATTGCGAATCACATCCTGCTGAATCTCTTCCGGCACTTCAAAACCAAACGCCGCAGGATTGCCGATATTGAGCTTGATGATACGCTGACCGTCCTCTTCCATTTCGCGCGCACGCTGCAACACAGGGCCGCGAATGTCGTAGCAGACATTATTGAGTTTATTAGATTTGAGTATGGGCTGCATGATGCGTGATTTTGCGCTTAAAAAGCATAATAGTTAAAGGTGCTAGTTTACATTAGAATGCTGTATTCGTTCAATTAAAGCCTAGCCTAAGCAGCCTAAAATCACCGATGAAATTACACTTAACCACCGCCGAAAATAACAACTTAATTACTGCATATGGTGCAGATTATATTGAAATCAACAGACAGCGTTATGTGCAAAACCTGATTATAATGCCCCAAGCATTGATTCTTGACTGGCAAGTGGCTGGCTTTGCCGATCTGGCCAATGAGCATTTTAAACAAATTGCAGACCTGAAACCGGAAGTGGTTTTACTGGGAACTGGCGCTACGCATTCGTTTCTGCACCCTAAGCACTACCAACATCTGACTGATAATGGCATAGCCCTGGAATGCATGACCACTGCGGCCGCTTGCCGTACCTATAACATACTGATGAGTGAAGGTCGCGCCGTCGTCGCTGCACTTATTCTGTAAACACACCTAAGTTTTGTAACAACACCTGACTTTTGTAAAACACCTGGACATTTCGCTGGCTGGCTTACTCTTCAGGACTTAGCGTGATTACCAGGTTTTTACCTGTAATTTGCATATCTTTGGGTCGATATTGCCGCGAACCTATTTTGAGATCTTCCGGTTTTATGGTGTAAAGCGTTAAGCCATTCAGTAATTCACCGCCCATGGATTTTGCAAACTCATTCAATACATCATTAGACGACCCGTCAAAACCATTGAAATTCAGATTTTCAACTTTAGTGTCATCCAATACTACTGAATTGGTTTCCGCATCAAAACGCAGCTTGCCGGAAATAGCCAGTTTGCCCGCCAGTACCTGATTCGTTAATTGGCTCGCTAATCGCGTATCAAGCGTTGTGTGTATGCGCCCGGATGCATCATCAAACTTTACTAAAGCATTACTTAATTTGACATCAAAAACCTTTAGTAAAGAAATGGGGATAGCTAAACGCTCATTGAGCTTGGTTTGAATTTGCGCAGCAGAGACATTCACTGTGCGGTCACCCATTACCGCACAGCTACTTAGGACAAATAAAGCCAACAGCACGCCTAAGCGTTTAGCTTTTATCATTACTTCGTTTCCGTAAACCGGACGTCTCTCGCCCTAACTTACAAGTTTTTTGTAGATAAAATCAAGCACGCATTGGTGCCGCCGAAACCAAAACTGTTCGATAGTGCCGTTTCAACTTTTACATTTTCTATTACAGTACGCACAATATTCAGGCCTTCTGCGGCCGGATCCAGCGTTTCAATATTGGCAGATGCAGCAATGAAATTGTTTTTCATCATCAGCAATGTATAAATCGCTTCATTTACACCAGCCGCACCCAACGCATGGCCCGACAGCGACTTGGTCGAAGCGATTGCAGGATTCTGTTTCAAGCCATTCTCGCCAAATACCTCACGGATAGCCTCCAACTCCTTTACATCCCCCACTGGCGTACTGGTACCGTGAGTATTGATATAGTCGATCTTGTCTGCAACGCCATCCAGCGCCATGCGCATACAGCGCACTGCGCCCTCGCCGCTCGGTGCCACCATATCGTAACCATCCGAGGTGGCGCCATAGCCGATGACTTCAGCATAGATTTTTGCGCCACGTGCCTTGGCATGCTCATACTCTTCAAGCACCACAATGCCGCCGCCGCCAGAAATCACGAAGCCATCGCGATTAGCATCATAAGTACGTGAAGCTTTTTCGGGGGTCTCGTTATATTTGCTGCTCAGTGCACCCATTGCATCAAACATGAATGACAGTGTCCAATGCTCTTCTTCTGCACCACCGGCAAATACAATGTCCTGCTTGCCCATTTGAATTTGCTCCACACCGGCGCCTATACAGTGCGCGCTGGTTGAACATGCCGAGCTGATGCCGTAATTGACGCCCTTAATTTTTGCCCCTGTCGCCAAGCAGGCCGATACGCCGCTCGCCATGGCCTTGGTCACCATGTACGGCCCGACACGGCGCACGCCTTTTTCGCGCAGCGTATCAATACCTTCCAGGATACTTTCATGCGAAGCGCCACCCGCACCCACAATCAAACCTGTGCGCACATTGGACACCATCTCTTCCGGCAGTCCGGCATCAGCAATGGCTTCCTGCATGGCAAGCCAGGCATAAGCATGACCCTTTGCCATAAAACGCAGCAATTTACGGTCAATCAACTCTTCAACATTGAGGTTTTTAATTGACCCGGCCACATGCGAGCGCAAGCCGCGCTCTGCGTATTCCGGTTGATACGTAATACCTGACCGGCCATGGCGCAGGCTATCTAAAACTTCGGTTTTATTGTTTCCTAAACTGGAAACAATCCCCATTCCAGTGACAACGACACGACGCATTATCGTGCACTCCTATAAAATAAATTAATAACTGAATTCTAACTTAAAATTGATTTAGACTAATTGTAATTAGATTTAGTTAAAAGTTATCTGTTCGCGTAAACAAACCTACGCGCAAATCATTCGCCGCATAAATCTCGCGACCGTCTATCTGCATCGTGGCATCCGCAATACCCATCACCAGTTTACGCATAATCACGCGCTTTAAATCAATGGTGTATGTTGCCTTCTTTGCCGTAGGCAACACCTGTCCAGTGAATTTCACCTCACCAGCGCCAAGCGCACGGCCACGGCCAGGACCGCCCATCCAACCCAAATAGAAACCTACCAATTGCCACATCGCATCCAAACCCAGGCAACCAGGCATTACCGGGTCGCCGGTAAAGTGGCACTCAAAAAACCATAAATCAGGCTTAATATCGAGTTCAGCGATAATCTGGCCATTGCCATATTTGCCGCCATCCTCAGTAATAGAAACAATACGATCAAACATCAGCATCGGTGGCAATGGCAATTGGGCATTACCCTCGCCAAACATTTCGCCACGGCCGCATTTAAGTAATTCTTCTTTTGTGAAACTATTTTGTCTTTGCATGATTTTATTTCTTAATTATTTTCTGAGCAGGTTTTCAGCTTAGCAAGATATTGCACTAAACCCATGAATTTGATTCAACTTATGCTATTTTCGCTGGAAATCCGTTTTTACGAAAGCGTTATTCACTTTAATATCGGTATTTTTATCATTTTTTTGCATAAATTCATATAAATTCGCGCAAGGGGTATACCGATCTGTTTACCCCCGGTAAAAAAACGTTTACTATGCACCTAATTTAATTCTAACCATTTCAAAAAAGATACGGGAAATTTCAATGAGTGACGCTCAGCTAGCCGATTGGCGCGATCATGCGCTTACCTTAGAGTCAGAAGTCAATAAAGTCGTAGTAGGTCAGCACACGCCTGTACGCTTAATTACCACTTCAATTTTTGCACGTGGCCACGTTCTGCTTGAAGGTGATGTCGGTGTAGGTAAAACCACATTGTTGCGTGCATTTACACGCGGCATTGGCGGCGGCTACCAACGTATTGAAGGTACCATCGACTTGATGCCTAATGACCTGGTGTATCACACCTATCTAGGCGAAGACGGCAAGCCACACGTAAGCCCTGGCCCACTGTTGATGTCCGGCGAAAATTTATCTGTATTTTTCTTTAACGAAATTAACCGTGCACGCCCGCAAGTGCATTCGCTGTTACTACGCGTCATGGCCGAACGCAGCCTGTCTGCATTCAATGCAGAACACTACTTCCCGCACATGATCGTGTTTGCCGACCGTAACCAGGTTGAAAAAGAAGAAACTTTTGAAATCCCATCTGCCGCGCGTGACCGTTTCATGATGGAAATCCCCATCGTCGTACCAAATGATGATGCCATTATGGAAGCTTTGGTGTTCGATACCAGATTCCACAATGTTGATGCATTAGTGGAAACGGTAAAACAGGATATTCTGCAATTCGATGAACTGAATGCTTTTTCAGCAATAATACAGAGCAACATTGAAGCCAGCGACACACTCAAAAAATATGCTTTAAATCTGTGGAAAGCGACCAAGGCACCACTCGACTATGGCGTAAAAGTTTCCGGCGTAGACATGAATCGTCTGGTGCTGGCCGGCGCCAGTCCCCGCGGTATGAGCATGATGCTCCGTGCTGCGCGCGTAAACGCATGGTTAAACAACCGCAGTGCGGTATTGCCGGATGATATTCACGCAGTGTTTCACTCAACTATTGCGCACCGTTTGGTATTTAGCCCCGTATATGAAATGCGCCGCACTGAAATCGCGCGTGAAATGCTGCACGGTATTGTGAATGCGGTTGCCGCACCATAATCTATAAGTTCATAGCCAATGCTAAATAATGCACTCAAAAATTCACTTTTATGGGATGAAGTGCTAGGAGGCGCGGAGCGAATGACGCAGACATATCGTTTGTATAGGCAAGGAATGAGCGAGTACACGACGACGCAATTTGCCCATAAAATGGATTTTTATGATTGAAAACATCAAATCTTTTGACTACCACATAGGCTGGCGTTCACGCGGACGTCATCCCGGGCGCCACGCCAGCACGCAGCGCGGCATGGGGATGGAGTTTCGCGGTCATACCACACTGCTCTCTTACCCAGACCCTCGCCGCATTGATATTCGCCAGACAATCCGCGATCCGCTGGAGCAGGTCTATGTACGGCTGTTTAACCAAAAAAGTGCAACGCCTGTTTATGTGATCTGTGACTTGTCCGGCAGTATGAATTTTGGTGCCAAGAAACGAAAGATCAAACTTGCAGCTGAAATTGCAGAATCAGTAGCGCAATCGGCCAGTGAACATCATGATCCATTTGGATTTATCGGCTTTGATGAAAAAGTGCGGGAGGATTGGATAAGCGTGACTTCATTCAAATCACACCATGCGATTGCCATGGCAGAGTCATTGAAAGACTTTCACCCGGCACCGGTAAACTGCAATGGCATCACCGAGGTTTACCGTTATTTGCCGCGTGAGCGTTCGTTGGTGTTCTTGATTTCCGACTTCCACATGCCTAACGACTTGCTGGAAGAAGCCTTATCCAACCTGTTGCGTCACCACATTGTGCCAATCGTATTGTGGGATGCCGCTGAATACAGGCATTTGCCGGAGTTTGGCTTAACCAGTGTTACCGATGCCGAAACAGGCGAAAAGCGTACCTTGTTCATACGCAAGGAATTACGCGAAAAGATCGTGCAATCTTTTGAAAACAGACGCGAAGAAATATATGAATTATTCATGCGCTTTGATATGCCACCGTTTTATGTAGAAGGTGAATTCAATGCGGATTTACTCACAGAATATTTCCACCAATTTGTAGCGGCTTAATTTAAGTAAAAAAACTCACTATGACAAAATTTATCCGTATCTGTGCATTCATGTTTTTGCTGTGCACTGCACCATTACCGGCAATGGCAATCGATAGCCAGGACCTGCCGGACGTTAAAGATGGCATCGTCACCATAGAAACAAAAGACCCGGTAAAATTGGTCGGCTATACCGTAGGAGACGTCATAGAGCGTGAGGTGATTTTAACCGTCAAGGCTCCATACAAATTAATTGACACCTCTTTGCCTATCACCGGCTATGAAAAACGCTACAAAGGCCAATTAATTGGTATCGAACTCAAGAGCATCAATCATATAAAAGAAGAGCACAAAAATTACACTACTCACAACATTAAATTGGCATACCAGGTGTTTACCAATAATGTGGTGGCCAAGAATGCTGCTCTGGGACCTGAGTATATCAATCTGATCAACACCAAAAATAGTAAGGATCTGGTTAAATATCGCATTCCCAGCCTGGACATTGCCATTTCCCCGATCGCTATTTTTGGCCAGGTGAAAATTGAAAACAACATGAGCCCGTTTCTTGGGCCGCTGCTGATGTCGAATGAAAATGAAAAACAATGGCTGAAAGTAGCACTGGGTTTTCTTGCCTTGAGCCTGATCGGCTTACTTTACATAGTAGGCAAGCATGCCTGGTTACCGCGCATGGGCGGTGCTTTTGCTAAAACGTACCGCACCTTGCGCAAAACACCCGACACGGCGGAAGGCTTAAAACAGGCCGTTTCTGCTGTGCATCAATCCTTAAACAGCACCGCAATGATGAGTGTATTTAATGATAACCTGGATGCTTTCCTGGCAAGACACCCGAATTTCTCACCGTTACGATCAGAAATTCAACAGTTCTTTGGCTTATCACGCCAAGTGTATTTTGAGCCAAACTTTAAACCGGAACCGGCACATGGCGCAGGTTCCGACCCTCACCAATGGCTCATACAATTCACACGCCGCTGCCGCGATTGTGAACGCGGCCTTGTACCTTCGCCATTGAAGGCAGGAGTGTAAGCCATGGTTTTTTCCTATCCATGGTTATTGTGGCTACTGCCACTGGCTATTGTTCCCTTGCTGTTACAACGCGTGCACGCCAAGCATTACTCCTGGGTCAATATGCTGCCCGCAGACCCATTATCCGACTTAATCGGGCTTGTTCTGAAAATCCTGGCTGTACTGACCCTGGTTTTTATTATCCTGGGCCTGGCAGCACCGCATACCACTGAGCAAAAAATAGAACGTGTTGGTGTCGGTGCCCAAATTGCGTTGGTATTAGACCGCAGCGCAAGTATGGATGACCCGTTTTCCGGCACTACAACTACTGCCGGCAACACCACAGTGGGCGAAACCAAATCTGTAGCAGCAGCAAGGCTCATTACCGATTTTGTAAAATCACGCCAGCAGGACATGTTTGGCATGATCACTTTCAGTAACTCAGCGATGTATGTGCTGCCGCTCAGTGAAAATAAAAAAGCGGTAATTGCTGCGGTACAGGCAACCGGCGGCAACGCGCTGTTCCAAACCAACATCGGCAGCGGATTAACCAGCAGTGCCGGTTTATTCGACAAAATCCCGGACTCTGGCTCACGTGCGGTAATTCTGCTGTCTGACGGTGCTGGCCGTTTAGATGCGAACACGCAGCAGAAAGTTAAAGACTGGTTTGACCGCCTGCATATCAGCCTGTATTGGATAGTGCTGCGTCAGCCCGGTGGTTTGAGTATTTTTGATACCACCTACAAACCGGCTGAAGACCAGGCATTGCCGCCGGAAATTGAGCTCAATGAATTCTTCAAAACACTCAAAACACCTTTTAAAGCCTATGAAGCGGAAGACCCTAAATCTTTACAGCTGGCGATGAACGATATTAATAACCGCGAGAAGAAACCCATCAAGTACTTTGAAAAAATACCCGGTCACGACTATTCAAATGTCTGCTTTATCATCGCCGCCATGATGATCGCGCTGTTGCTGGGAGTGAAACACTTAGAGGTAAAAACATGGCACTAAACATACAAAAACCGTTATCTTTCAGGATTTCACATTTTTTTACCGTGAAAAGACTCACCTGGCTTTTTGCAGTTATCGCAGTAGCTGCCACAGCTTCCAGCCTCTATTTCTTCAACCGTATTCAACAAATTGAAGCGTTTAACGAGGCGATTAGCGCAGGCAAGCCGCCAAAAACGGACTTGCAAAGCTTTGAAGCCAAGTTTTCTACTGCCTACTGGCTGGCACAAAATGAGCGCTATAAAGAAGCCACGCTACTCTTTAACAAAGCGCTTAACGGCGCCACTACGGAGCAAAAAGCCGCGATTCAGTACAACCTGGGCAATATCTTTTTCAGGCGCGGCCTTATTATCAATGGCACGAGCATGACTGTACGCGATGAAGCCGAATATTTGTTCCGACAAGCTAAAACGGCCTATCAGCAATCATTAAGACTGAATCATTCAAACTGGGGGGCACGGCACAATCTGGACCGCCTACTCACCATGTTACCAGGCACACCGACGCCGGGTGTTGGTGAAAGCGACACGCCAGGGCTGATCATGGGCAATATCCCGGTTGGATTGCCATAAAGGATAGGCTGGTTATGCATAAACTGATTAACTATTTCCGCCACCGCCGTGATGTAACGTTGCTGTTTGCAGCACTGCTATTGCTCATCATCGCACTATTCAACCCTAAAATCCCTGTCAAACGCGACATCTATAGTTACATATTGGTCGCTGACATTTCACAAAGCATGAATACGGTAGATGAGAGCCTTAACGGCAAACCGGTATCGCGCATGGTATTTATGCAAGACATGATGCACAGGCTGATTGGTGAATTGCCCTGTGGTACCAATGTCAGCATCAGCCTGTTTGCCGGCGTAAGCGTTGCCGCACTTTATACCCCGATTGAAGTTTGCGAGAATTTTGACGCCATTAATGACACGATTGACCACCTGGACTGGCGTACCGCCT
>JBAQME010000044.1:0-6311 GCA_049302535.1 Methylotenera sp. | reverse complement strand
CGCAAAAGAGTTTTTATTATTGCTATTGCTCACTATAATGTTACCTTATGAATCCAAATCTAAATTTACTACAGCCCTACCCGTTTCAACGCCTGCGTGATTTATTCAAAGGCATTACGCCCAATCCCGCTTTTAAGCCAATTAACTTATCGATTGGCGAACCCAAGCACGCCACGCCACAGTTAATTAAAGACGCACTGGTCAACAATTTGGCCGGATTAGCCAATTATCCCACGACTATAGGTTCAATTGAGCTGCGTGAAGCAATTTCTAACTGGATTGCCAGACGTTACAGCATACCGGCACTCAGTGCAGAAAAGGCTATTCTGCCTGTTAATGGCAGCCGCGAGGCGCTATTTGCCTTTGCACAGGTCGTTATCGACAGCACTAGGCCCGACCCGATTGTAATTTCACCTAATCCGTTTTATCAGATTTATGAAGGCGCAACGTTCCTGGCTGGCGCCACACCCTATTTTTTAAACACATTGCCGCATGAAGACCCAAAACAGAATCACGTGATGGATTTCTCAAGCGTGCCTGCTGACATATTAAAACGCACGCAGCTTGCCTATATCTGCAGCCCAGGCAACCCATCCGGCAAGGTCATGAATCTAGACCAATGGAAAACCGTTTTTGAGTTATCCGACAAGTATGGCTTTGTAATCGCTGCCGATGAGTGTTATTCAGAAATTTATTTTGATGAAGCAACCCCACCTTTGGGCGCACTGCAAGCAGCGCACCAACTCGGCAGAGACTATAAGAACCTGATTGTATTCAGTTCTCTTTCCAAACGCTCTAATGTGCCAGGCATGCGTTCTGGCTTTGTGGCTGGCGATGAAGCCATTATTGAAAAATTCTCCCTATACCGCACCTACCATGGCTGCGCAATGAACCCTGCGGTACAGGCTGCCTCAATTGCCGCATGGAACGATGAAGCGCATGTGATTGAAAATCGCAAACTGTATGCGGAAAAATTCAAAGACGTCACACCATTACTGAGTGACTTGTTAGAAGTAGCGGTTCCAGATGCCGCATTCTATTTATGGGCAAGAATTAAAGACCACAAAATCACTGACACAGAACTTGCCGTTAAACTTTACCGTGATTTAAATATCACCGTACTGCCCGGCAGTTTTTTGGCGCGTGAAGCTCATGGGGTAAATCCGGGAAAAAACTTCATCCGCATAGCGCTGGTTGCCTCGTATGACGAGTGTATTGAAGCTGCGCATCGTATTCGCGAACACTTTTAGTTACCCTGTTTGCACCAGTCCCTTTTTAAAGCACCGTTAAATTCACATCCTGAGTTTAACGGTGCAGTATTTAGCTGCCAGCTTTAATATACTTATTGTTCAATCTTACCGCCAGTGAGCTCACCGCGATTAAGGCAATGCCGATCATCACCAGCGCAATCGGCCAGCCCACGGTATTGGCAAAATGTTTTGCCGTGTAATAACCGATATACAGCAGCATGGAAATTGTACCCACCAGTAATAACGTTCTACTGCGCACATAAGTACTCAAAAAGATGATCAATGCAGATACGCCAAGGTATATAGGCTCAAGCAGAGAATTTTCTACCGCTTCAAATATTGACCATAACAGTATTACCGATCCGGCAAAATACCAGAACGACGCAATGGCAAGATGCTTTGACTGGTTAAGCGCATAGGCAATGCATAACAGCGAAATACCTATCACGGTGCCAATTAGCTTTTCATTCATATCCCAGATATCAAATAAATTCGCAAAAAAGATACATCCGAACAGAATCGCACTAAAAGCCAGAACAGTGCGCCCTTTAGCCCAAAAAACAGCGCCTTGCTGGATCAGCATATAGGCTGACATAAAAAGCAAACCATGGCGCGCATCACCGCCGGAAGCATACTCATGCAGCATGACCAGGATACCCGTAGGCTGCAATAGTGACGACATTAAGAATAACGGCGTTGCAGCGCGCTCGTATTTTTTATCCGTGAGGCAGACCAACCCCATAACAAAGGCAAGCAACCCAGTGCCCAGCGTCACGATGACACGCGCCGCAGAGCCAAAGTCATCCCAATACATTGAGATAAAAACGCCAATCCCGGCAAATACAAAAATGCCGCCAATATAACCAAACAGCTTGGACAGCACGCTGGTAGAGTGTTTTCTAGACTGAGATCGTGGTGCATTTAACGCCTGTGCAATTTCTTCCAGCGTAATCTGATTATGCTTGGCGAGAGAAACAATGTCCTGCAGGGCATCTTCTTTAAGCGTCATGGTAACCCCTTATTTTTTAACAACCCAGCCGATAAACTGCACTTGATTGTAGTAATAGTTCGGCTGCTCATTAGGTATTTTGTAACTGACACTGCTTTTTTTAATCCTGAAACCGCTATTGCGATAACCGCCGCCAAACATCCCGCCCATCAGGCCAACACTGCCATAATGAGGCCCATCCAACGTATATCCATCCGGCGAAACGCTTGATGTGTCTATGATCATATTTTTTGTTTCTTCTAAAACAACCTCTATACCTTTTGTAGCTTCCGCTGTTTTAGCAATGTCTATGGCAATCTCACGTACCGTTTCAGTTTTGCCATCATAAGCCATCAACTTTTTTACGTTGTAATTTCTATCTTTTTTTTCATTTTTCTGTGCTTTAACAGTGAGTTGCTGATTCTTGACTGCAAAATCCAACAGGTAATCAGGAGAATTCTGATACTCATAGCGTACGGTCGTGAACAGCATTTCATATTGCGGCGGCGTGCCCATCACTTTAGGAATCACTGTAGCCACAAAGAAAAGCACTATCAGCAACAGTGGCAGGGTCAATCCAATGACTAATACAAGGTTTTCTTTAATAAAGTTTTTCATGCCGCTATCCTTTAATTATGCCCGTTAATAAACCGCGTAATTTTCTCCAACACCAATTCATGCATTGCAGGATTCAGGCAATCCACTTCTTCCAGGTCATCCATGCCACGTAGCCATGTCAGCTGGCGCTTTGCCAATTGCCGGGTGGCAAAAATACCTCTGTCACGCAATTCAGCTTCATCATATTCGCCTGCCAGATATTCCAAAGCCTGGCGATAGCCTACACAGCGCATCGAGGTACTTTCTGCTGTAAGTGTTGGGTACTTTGCCAGCAATGCCTTCACTTCACCTAAAAATCCACCTGCCAGCATCTGGTCAAACCTTTGGGCAATACGTTCGTGCAGCACTTTGCGGTCACTTGGCACCAGCGCAATTTTAAGTAAACGGTAAGGCAAAGCTTCACCGGCAGACGTCTGATGCAAGGATGTCATCGATTGGCCCGTCAGCCGGTACACTTCCAGCGCACGTTCGATCCGCTGCACATCGTTGGGCTGTAAGCGTGCAGCGGTTTCCGGGTCAACTTGCGCCAACTTTGCATGCATGGCTGGCCAGCCGATTTGCGCAGCTTCCTGTTCGATTTCTTCACGAACTTCAGGGTTTGCTTCAGGCAAATTACTTAACCCCTCCTGCAAGGCTTTGAAATACAGCATCGTACCGCCTACCAGCAAAGGAACTTTGCCACGCGCTGTAATATCTGCCATCAGGCGCAAGGCATCAGTCCTGAAATTTGCCGCAGAATAAGCGCTGGTCGGATCAATCACATCAATCAAATGATGCGGTGCTTTAGCCAAGGTTTCAGCATCAGGCTTGGCTGTGCCGATGTTCATGTCACGATATACCAGAGCAGAATCCACACTGATAAGCTCTATAGGCAATTTTGAATAAAGCTCTACGGCAAGGCCGGTCTTACCGCTGGCGGTGGGGCCCATTAGAAATATGGCGGGTTCAACAGGAAAATGATTCATTTTTCTTCAGATACATCCAACTTAAATTCTAAAAATAATTTTGCCTTCAATGAATCAACTCTATCAGCAAGCTCATCAAACCCAATCAAATTTAATTTTTCAATATTCAGCGTAGCCTCATAAAGTAATAGATAAATCTGAATTGAAATATCTTTTAAATTTTTTTCTAGCACTTTAGGAACATGACGTTGATATTTTTTAAATTCAAAGCTTTTAGGCTCGAATAAATGTGACAAAGCATCATAACTATAAGAGCTATGCGAAGCATGTAAATTTAGATGTTTTCGAAAGCCTTCATAAATCCCATTAATAGCCTCCGCTCTATGGCCAGCGCTAGGCAGTTTATTATTATCATTAACTACGTTATTTACACTATCAGGAAAATGACGGAAATAAGTCAACAATTCTGTATATTCAATAAAAGGTCGAAGTAATGCCCCTGCTTCCTGACCGAGCCCATCTAGAATTAAGCTAAATACACCTACAGCTAAATTCTTTGCTTTTAACAAAGTCAGTCCACAAATTCTGGCGTAAGTATTAGAGCCTGAGTGTTTTTCATATCTAACTACTAGATGGTCAATAGCATCAAACAACTCTGATAGGACTGCCATTTTTCCGGGACTCTCTTGCTCTAAATACAAAATCGCTTCAGTCCGTGTATTCCAAAGTTTCAAGACTACTTACCCCGCATAAACATCTTATCCAGATCTGCCATTGAAACTTGAAACCAAGTCGGACGGCCGTGATTACACTGGCCTGAGCGTTCCGTAGCTTCCATGTCACGCAGCAATGCGTTCATTTCAGGAATAGTAAGACTGCGGTTTGCACGAACCGCCGCGTGGCAGGCCATCGTCCCCAGCAATTCATTACGCCGCTCGGTAAGCGCCCTGCTTGCGCCATATTCACGTAAATCCCGCAGCACATCGCGTGCTAATGTCACTACATCGGCATGCTGCAGCATGGTAGGCACTGCGCGCACGGCAAGTGTCGTGGGTGAAAGGATGGCAATATCAAAGCCTAGCTGTTGCAGGCTGGCATCATTACTGTAGAGCGCTTCCTGCACCGTCGCAACTTCCAGTTTATCTGCATTAAAACTCACGGGCAGTAATAATGGCTGCATCGGCACACTTTTGCTATCCAGTGCGTTCTTGAGTTTTTCATACATGATGCGCTCATGTGCGGCGTGCATATCCACCACAACCAATCCTTGCGCATTCTGGGCTAATACGTACACACCGTGAATCTGCGCTACTGCAAAACCGAGCGGATATTCATTTGCATAGCTCTGCTGCTGATTTTCAGTCTCGCCACCCTCAAACTCCGGCGCATAACATACCGGACTGGCATATTCACGCGCATGTCCTATATTAGGATTGGTCCCGAACATGGTCTGATAAAAACTGGGGGACTCATTTACTCCCAGATTGATTTGTGACTGGTAAGTTGGATAAGGTGTATTTGCCGGCTGCTCAAATGGATTATGCCCTGCCTGGCTTGCCGTAACAGCGCTGGAAGCGCCCGTTGGCGTCGCCAGCGCTTTATTGAGCGAATGGAAAATAAAGCGGTGCATCGCCTGCCCATCCCTGAACCTGACTTCTGTTTTAGCAGGGTGCACGTTCACATCGACCAGGCTGGGATCCAGCTCTAAAAACAAGACGAAAGCCGGATGGCGATCATGATGCAGTACATCCTGATAGGCCTGGCGAATCGCATGTGCAATCAGTTTATCGCGCACAAAACGGCCATTGACATACACATACTGCGTATCGCGGCTATTACGGTTAAATGTGGGGTTTGCCGCCATGCCCCATAAGCGCAGGCCTGCGGCTGATTCATCAATACTGATAGATTCTGCCGCAAACTCGCTGCCCAGAACCTCTGCAAACCTGCGCTCCGGCTGGCTGCTGGCAAAACGGCTCAAAGCACGACCATTGTGCTGCAGCATCAGTGCGACGTCCGGGCGTGACAGCGCGATTCGATTAAACATTTCCTCGCAATGCCCGAATTCGGTAGCTTCAGTTTTTAAAAATTTGCGGCGTGCCGGGGTATTAAAATACAGGTCGGAAACTTCAATCACCGTACCCGCATCCAGCGCCGCAGGTTCAATCAAGGAAATATCGCTGCCTTCTGAAGCGATACGCCATGCATGTTTGGCCTCAATTTGACGGCTCACCAGCTGCGTACGCGAAATAGAAGCGATACTCGCCAAAGCCTCGCCGCGAAACCCTAAACTGGCAACTGACTCCAAATCTTCCAGACTGGCGATTTTACTGGTGGCGTGACGCGTCAGCGCTAATGTTAAATCTTCTTTTGCAACACCGGCACCGTTGTCAGCCACGCGCATTTGTTTAATGCCGCCTTGCTGCAAAGATACCTGAATGTCAGTGCTACCGGCATCCAGACTGTTTTCCAGCAATTCTTTCAATGCAGAAGCCGGACGTTCAACCACCTCACCTGCTGCAATTTGGCTGATAAGCTGGTCTGGTAATA
>JBAQME010000043.1:0-35453 GCA_049302535.1 Methylotenera sp. | reverse complement strand
AGCCGCAAGTGACTTGGGGTACATCTCCTGAGATGGTTGTCGGCGTAGATGGCAAAGTGCCGAGTCTGGACTTGGCTAAGAATGATGTGCAGCGTGGTGATTGGGAACGTGCCTACGCATACATGGGCCTGACTGCAAATACGCCGATCACTGATATTGCTATTGATAAAGTATTTATCGGCTCCTGCACTAACTCGCGGATTGAAGATCTGCGCGCAGCAGCAGCGGTGGCTAAAGGTAAGCATATAGCCCCCAACGTAAAATTGGCGATGGTTGTACCAGGCTCCGGTTTGGTAAAAGTGCAGGCGGAGCAAGAAGGTCTGGACAAGATTTTCAAGGATGCCGGCTTTGAATGGCGCGAGCCAGGCTGTTCGATGTGTTTGGCAATGAATGCCGACAGGCTTGAGCCAGGCGAACGATGCGCTTCTACTTCAAATCGTAATTTTGAAGGCCGTCAGGGCACAGGTGGCCGTACGCATTTGGTAAGCCCGGAAATGGCCGCAGCAGCAGCAGTGGCCGGACATTTTGTTGATGTAAGAAATTTTTAATTGGCCATTATTTTTAGAGGATTTAAAGTAAATGAAAAAACTATTCTTTTTTATGATGATCGTAGCGTCACTTTCTGCCTGCAATACAGTGGACGGGATTGGTAAGGATCTGCAAAAGGGTGGCGAGGCAATTCAAAAATCAGCCAAGTAAATTAGAATTTATCTAAATCGAATTAATTTTTAAGAACATAACATGCAAGCTTTCACGCAATTAAAAGGTTTGGTAGCACCATTAGACCGCGCAAATGTGGATACTGACGCTATTATTCCAAAACAGTTTTTGAAATCCATTAAGCGCAGTGGTTTTGGCCCTAATGCCTTTGATGAATGGCGTTATTTAGACCGTGGTGAGCCAGGGATGGATAATTCCAAGCGCCCGCTGAATAAAGACTTTGTGCTTAATCAGCCTCGCTATCAGGGTGCGAGCGTTCTGCTTACACGTGAAAATTTCGGCTGTGGTTCAAGCCGGGAGCATGCACCATGGGCGTTGGAAGACTATGGTTTTAAAGTGATTATTGCGCCTAGCTTTGCTGATATTTTCTTTAATAATTGCTTTAAGAACGGTATGTTGCCGATTGTATTAAGCGCTGAAATCGTTAATGCATTATTCAGCCAAGTGGCGGCGAATGAAGGTTATAGGCTGGATATTGATCTGGCAGCGCAGACTGTGACCACTCCTAGTGGAGAAGTCTATCCATTTGAAGTTGATGCTTTTCGTAAGCATTGCTTGCTGAATGGTCTGGATGATATTGGTTTGACAATGCAGCAGCAGGATAAAATTAAAGCGTTTGAAGAGAAGCATCGTCAATCTCAACCTTGGCTTTTTGTTTAAGTTTAGTATTTGATTTCATTTAAGTTTAAGAAAGTTAGTTCATGAAAATTGCAGTGTTGCCAGGTGATGGTATCGGGCCGGAAATCGTTGCACAAGCCGTTAAAGTTTTAAAAGCACTTGATCTGAATATTGAAATGACCGAGGCGCCTATTGGCGGTGCCGGTTATGAAGCTGCGGGCGATCCATTGCCAGAAGCAACACTAAAACTTGCAAAAGATGCAGATGCTGTATTGCTTGGCGCTGTGGGTGACTGGAAATACGATAAACTGGAACGTCATTTACGTCCTGAGCGCGGCTTATTGCGTATTCGCAAGGAACTGAATTTGTTCGCCAATTTACGTCCGGCATTGCTTTACCCTGAGTTGGCGGCAGCGTCAACATTAAAGCCGGAAGTGGTTTCTGGTCTGGATATCATGATTGTGCGTGAACTGACTGGCGATATTTACTTCGGTCAGCCACGCGGTATCAGCACCTTGGAAAATGGTGAGCGTGAAGGCGTTAACACAATGCGCTATTCTGAATCTGAAATTCGCCGTATTGGCCGGGTGGCATTTGATATTGCAATGAAGCGCAATAAAAAAGTGTGTTCGGTGGATAAAGCCAATGTGCTTGAAAGCACCGAGTTATGGCGACAGGTCATGATTGAGCTGTCACAGGAATACCCAGAGGTCGAGTTGAGCCATATGTATGTGGATAACGCTGCAATGCAATTGATTCGCGCCCCTAAACAGTTTGATGTGATGGTTACAGGCAATATTTTTGGTGATATTTTATCTGATGAGGCTTCCATGCTCACAGGGTCTATCGGTATGCTGCCGTCAGCATCACTGGATGCCAACAATAAAGGGATGTACGAGCCAAGTCATGGTTCTGCGCCGGATATTGCGGGTAAAGATGTAGCAAACCCGTTAGCAACGATTTTATCTGTTGCCATGATGCTGCGCTATACATTCAACGATGAGGCCAATGCGCAACGTGTTGAAAATGCAGTGAAAAAAGCATTGGCACAAGGTTTTAGAACGGCTGATATCTGGACAGAAGGCAGCAACAAGGTTGGATGTGCAGCCATGGGTGATGCAGTGGTTGCAGCATTATAATCTTGCAGTCCGTGAACTGCATTATCTAAATATGATGCAAAACCTAAGGTTTATAATAGGTTGAATTGAATTCGGCATGTCAGTAATTTAAAAGTGGATAACTAAAATGTTAAAGGTCGGTTTTATTGGTTGGCGCGGTATGGTGGGTTCGGTGCTCATGCAGCGTATGCTGGAAGAAGGTGATTTCGCACACATCGAGCCCCAGTTTTTTACCACATCACAAGTTGGTGGTAAGGGGCCCAATGTAGGCAAGGAAACGCCAGCTTTGTTAGATGCGAAAGACATCAATGCGCTCAAAGCCATGGATGCTATTGTATCCTGCCAAGGCGGAGACTACACCACTGAAATCTTTCCTCAATTACGAAATGCCGGTTGGAAAGGGCATTGGATTGATGCAGCTTCTACTTTGCGTATGGAAAAAGACGCCGTCATTATTCTCGACCCTGTGAACATGCACGTAATACAGGATGCAATCCATCAAGGCGGAAAAAACTGGGTAGGTGGCAATTGTACCGTTTCACTTATGCTCATGGCTCTAAATGGCTTGTTTAAGGCTGACTTGGTCGAGTGGGCGACATCAATGACTTATCAGGCTGCTTCTGGGGCCGGCGCTCAAAATATGCGTGAGTTACTCAAGCAGATGGGTGAAGCGCACCGTGTGGCAAGTGACTTTTTGAAAGATCCTGCATCGGCAATTTTGGAGATTGACCGTGAGGTGGCTGGTACGCTCCGTGATAATAATTTCCCAACTGCACACTTCGGGGTACCATTGGCGGGTAGTCTAATACCCTGGATTGATAAGGATTTAGGTAATGGTCAAAGTAAGGAAGAGTGGAAAGGTGGCGTTGAGACTAATAAGATTCTCGGGCGCGAAGCTAATCCAATCCTGATTGATGGGCTTTGTGTGCGGATTGGCGCGATGCGTTGTCATAGTCAGGCATTGACAATTAAACTCAAAAAAGATGTGCCCCTGGATGAAATTAACCAAATGCTGGCTGAGGCTAATCAATGGGCGAAAGTTATCCCCAATGAGCGGGAAGCTAGCATGCGGGAACTTACGCCAGCCGCTGTGACAGGCACATTGGCCACGCCAGTGGGACGCCTGCGCAAATTAAACATGGGCAATGACTACTTGTCTGCTTTTACTGTAGGCGACCAGTTGCTGTGGGGCGCTGCAGAACCATTGCGCCGTATGTTGCGGATTTTAATAGAAAAATAATAAGGTTCAGACCTTTGATGTTGTAAATACCACAACAATGAAGGTCTACAACTACATAGCACCTGAATATAATGTGCATTATGAGCTTGCATACCTAACTATTTGATGTTATTTTCATATTGCAAATTTCAGTTTGATAAAAGGTAGCAATGTGCATAAGTCAAAAATAAAGCAAATTTCATTAGCGGTCTGCTTGGCATTTATGCCACTTTCTGGTTTTGCAGCAGGCTTGGGGAAGCTAAATGTTAATTCCGGTCTAGGTGAACCGCTTAAAGCGGAAATCGAACTTTTATCCGTAAGCCCAGAAGAACTTTCAACATTGTCTGCGGCGATTGCTTCAGAAGAAGCTTATTCGGTACAAGGCATCACCCGTCTTGGTATTCATAACAATATCAAGGTTGAGTTGGCAAAAAATGCAGATGGATCGCCCGTCCTGAAAGTGCGTTCTAGTCAACCTATAAGTGACCCGTACCTAGACATGCTTATCCAGGTGGACTGGGCATCTGGCCGTTTGCTGCGTGAATATACTGTCTTGCTTGACCCCCCTGAATACAAGCAAGCTATCAACGAAGCGCCTGTTTCAGCATCCATAATTAATAAACCATCAATAACCAGCAGGGCAACTGCAGCGAGTAAGGAACGAGTTGCGGCCGAAGTGGATTCAAATGCTATTGCTGATACCCAGCAGGCTACAAAAAAATCTAAAAAATCGAAAAAAGTAAGCAGTCAAGCTGCTGAGCAACAAGCTGAATTCAGCACACCGACAGATACGCCTCAACTAATGACAGTACGCGGCGATACGTTAAATTCAATCGCAAAAGAAATGCAAATGGAGGGTGTAAGTCTGGATCAAATGCTTGTTGGTTTATATGAAAACAACAAGAGTGCTTTTGTCGATGGCAATATGAATCGATTGAAAGTTGGTCAGATTGTCAAGGCGCCTTCTAAGGATACTTTAACGGCAATAAGTCCCCAGCAAGCCAGGCAATCAGTGAAAGTGCATTCTGCAAACTGGAATACATATCGTAACAACTTGGCTGGCAATGTCTTGGCGGCGCCGGTGGACGAAGAAGGCGGACAAAAACAATCGGCATCAGGAAAAATAGCCTCAGCTGAAGACAAAGCTGCTCCGATCAAGCCTGGCTCGCAAGATGTTGTTAAATTGTCAGCCGGCGATAAAGTACCAACAAAAGATGGTAAAGCCGGTGCTAATTTCGACTCGAAAATCATGGCTTTGCAAGAGGAAGCTACAGCACGTGAAAAAGCACTAAAGGAATCACAAGAACGCACAGCCGCTTTAGAAACGCAAATTGCAGATATGCAAAAATTGCTGGCATTAAAAAACCAGACATTGACGGATTTGCAGAAGAACGCTGAAACAGTTGCCAAGCCTACTGAAAGTAATCAAGCAGTTGCTGCTCCAGCACAACCGCCATCAGCGGCAGTTTCAGTTCCAGTTCCAGAACAAACGGTAGCCAAGGAAGTTAAAAAAACACCACCTGTTGTTAAAGCTCCAGCACAGCCGGAACCAGCGCCGGAACCGACATTTATTGAGAGTTTGCTTGGTGGAGGTGTTGTTGATTTAACGATATTAGGTGGAGCTGCAGGTGTAGCTTTACTTGGGGCCGGTTGGATGTTCCTGCGCAATAAGCGCAGAAAAGACCTGGATAGTTTTGAGCGTGGCATTTTAACTTCTGGCGGATTGCGCGCGAATACAGTATTCGGCAATACCACTGGCAATGCCAGCACATCTGATACTTCGTTCCTGACTGACTTTGCCCAGAGTGCTGACGGCAGCATGATTGATACTAATGATGTGGACCCAATTGCTGAAGCCGAAGTGTATATGGCCTACGGCCGTGATGCGCAGGCGGAAGAAATACTGAAAGATGCTATTTCAAAAGAGCCTAAACGTTACGAATTACATTTGAAATTATTGGAAATGTACGCAGGACGTAAAGATATTTCCGCATTCGAGGCGATTGCTGGCGAACTTTACACAACTTTGGGTGCTGATGATCCTACATGGGCTAAAGTGGCTGAACTGGGCGCGACTGTCGAGCCGGATAATCCACTTTATGATGTAAGTAAAATAGTAGCTTCAACTGAAGTGGCTACATCGAAACAAGATGTCGAAAATTTAGATGATGTTAAGGCTTCAGTCAGTGACGGGTTGGATTTTTCATTTGATGATGAGCCTGTAAGTGAAGCACAATCTACGCCTGAAGACCCTAGCTCTGTAGTGATGCAAAGTTTTGCATCAACAAAAGACGCTGAGCAGAACCAAGCTTTTGATTTGGGCAGTCTGGATGATGGCTTGTCTATGGAGGCTTCTGCTGCTGATGTTCAGGCCGGTGAGAGCATCGCCAATATACCGAAAGAGGGTTCGGCCGTAGATAATTCCATGGATTTTGATTTGACTAATCTGGATTCCACTAGTTTAGATTCAGCTAGTTTAGATTCAGTAAGTTTAAGTGCAGGTAGTCAGGATTCAGGTTTGTCAGATGACTTGTTAAGTACGCCTGAGGTTGCTAGTTCGCAGGACAGTGCCTCACCTTATGAATTTACAAGTTCGTTGAGCGATAATAATCAGATTGAGTTTGGCGCGGCAGGCGCACCGGAGAGTTCAAAGAGTGATGAAATTGAGTTTGGACTGGATTTTAATTTCCCTGATACAACTACAGAAGATACGTCGATTCAAACACAGGATGTTGCATTGGATACAACGGATTTCAACTTTGAAGGATTCGATAACGCACTAACCCAGCCTGATGATAAAAAGGCAGAAGAAATTTCATTCGATTTTCCATTGAGTGATGATCAAGTGCCATTGGTTGCCACTGAAGAAGCGTCAACATCCAATCAACAGGATGCTAATAAATTTGATTTTTCTTCGATTAGTTTAGATTTGAGTGAGGATGAATCACAAGCTTCGGCAGAACCGCAACCGGCTATTGCGGCGGCGGATTTCCCGGCATCAGTAACATCCGAAAATCCAGATGTGGATATTAAGCTTGATTTGGTGACTGCTTATATTGATATGGATGATAAAGAGGGGGCTCGTGAGTTATTGGATGAAGTGACTAAAGAAGGTGGTCCTCAGCAGCGACTCCGTGCAGAGCAGTTATTGGCAAATCTGGCCTAGTGCACGTTTGAAAATAAAAAAGCCGAGCTGCCTGCTCGGCTTTTTTATTCAAATGACGGTCTGTTATCTTTAGCAAATAGCGGCAATACACAATATGTCTATCATCACTTTGAAAGTAACGCCCATTTGTTTATGCATCCATTCATAAAGATATTGTATTTTATTTTGATACTGTTACTCATTAGCATTGCGAGTAATCAAATACTTTTTTTGCTTTTTATTTTCTTGTGTTTTATCGTTTTTAGTTTTCAGTTTCGAAGCTTTTTATGTACTATCAGGCGAATGCGTTGGCTCTTTCTGTCTATACTGGTTATTTATGCATTTGGTACCCCTGGTGAGTTAATTCCGCAATTCCCGGTTAATTTTGCGCCAACTTTTGAAGGTGTGCAGTTGGGATTGCTGCAGATTGAAAAGCTATTGATTGCATTGGCGGCATTGAGCATATTGTTGGCCAGCAGTTCCAAGGAGCAGTTGATGCTTGGATTGTATATGTTGCTTAGGCCACTCAAATATTTGGGGCTGAATATAGAGAAATTTGCGGCTAGACTGTTATTGACGCTGAATTATGTTGAAGAGTTAGCCTCGCAAAATAACAGCAAATTTAGTTTTAAACAGCTTGATGAGATTCATGCAAGTGTCGAGAGTTTGCCCAGGGAAGGTATAGTTTACTTTCGGAAATTGCCTTTTAAATTAATAGATAAAGTGATGATGTTTTTTGCGATAGTGCTCTTTAGTATCGTGATTTTCCGGAGCTATTTATGAGAGTTGCCCTAGGCCTGTCGTATGATGGTTCGCAATTTTGCGGCTGGCAAAGCCAGCCAACAAAATGCGGTGTGCAAGATGCACTGGAGCTGGCAATTTCATGTATAGCGCAGCATGAAATCAGAGTGCACGCTGCCGGCCGAACCGACACAGGCGTGCACGCGCTTAGTCAAGTCGTGCATTTTGAAACGCAGGTTGAGCGTCCATTGTCTGCGTGGGTACGTGGTGTGAATGCCAATTTACCCGAAACGGTGAGGGTTGAATGGGCGCGCATAGTGGATGCAGATTTCCATGCGCGATTCTCTGCATTTAGCCGTAGTTATCAATATTTGTTATATAACGCTCCCGTAGCATCTGCGCTGATGGCAACCAAGGCTGGCTGGTTTCATCTGCCATTGGATTTTTCCGCAATGCGTGAAGCTGCAAGCTATTTGGTTGGCGAACATGATTTTAGTGCGTTTCGTGCATCCGAATGTCAGGCAAAATCACCAATCAGGAATTTGACAAGAGCTGAAGTTAGCCAAGCGGGGCGTTATTTTGTGTTTTCTTTTTCAGCAAATGCATTCTTGCAACATCAGGTGCGCAACATGATAGGTGCGCTAATCTATGTGGGCAAGGGGGCTCATCCTCCCGGCTATATTAAAGAGTTATTGCAGAAGCGTGATCGAACCTTATCTCCGCCAACTTTTTCACCCTCCGGGTTATATTTGACGGGAGTCGGGTATGACGAAAAATGGGGGTTGCCTGCAACTTCAGGAGATGGTCTGCATGTGCTTATTTAGCGTTACAATGTCAATGTTTTTTTGCTTATGGGCTGTTAGCCATATTATAAGGATTCCGGGTGAGAGTTCGAGTTAAAATTTGCGGTATTACGCGTGTTGAAGATGCATTGAGTGCGGTTGAAAATGGCGCTGATGCGATTGGATTGGTGTTTTATGAACCGAGTCCTCGTTACATAAGTATCAGCCAAGCTATGGAAATTGCAAACATAATCCCCGCTTTTGTGAGTGTGGTCGGGTTGTTTGTGAATGCAGAGGCCAGCTTTGTTAATGCCGTTATTTCCCAGGTCAGGCTGGATCTGCTGCAATTCCACGGAGATGAAAGTCCCGAAGAGTGCGCAAGTTACGGCCTGCCTTTTATCAAGGCAATTCGCGTTAAGTCAGACACAAATTTGGTACAATGTGCGAAAGATTTTTCTGCATCAAAAGCATTATTGCTTGATACGCATGCTGAGGGTGTTGCCGGCGGCACCGGACATGTATTCGACTGGAACCTGATTCCTGCCGGGTTAACAAAACCAGTCATACTGGCTGGTGGTTTAAACGTACAGAATGTTGCGCAGGCGATAAAACAAGTTTGCCCTTATGCGGTTGATGTAAGCGGCGGTGTGGAAATCTCAAAAGGAATTAAGGATGCAGCAAAAATCGCTGCATTCATGCAACAAGTCTATCAGTAGCAGGACTTTACAAGTCTGGATGAAATAAGTTTTTGGAGAGTAAATAATGCAGTTATATGACATGCCGGATGCACGCGGGCATTTTGGGCAATATGGTGGTACGTTTGTAGCAGAGACATTGGTCGAGGCGCTGGAAGAATTGCGTGTCATGTACGAAAAGTATCGTCATGATCCGGAATTCCTGGAGGAGTTTCATTATGACTTGAAGCATTTTGTAGGTCGTCCCAGCCCGATTTATCATGCCAAGCGCTTGTCAGACAAAGTCGGCGGTGCGCAAATCTATTTGAAGCGGGAAGATTTGAACCACACCGGTGCGCATAAAATCAACAACACGATTGGCCAGGCATTGCTAGCCAAGCGTATGGGGAAACCCAGGGTTATTGCTGAAACCGGTGCCGGTCAGCACGGTGTAGCGACGGCAACGATTGCGGCCCGCCTGGGCCTTGAATGCGTGGTCTACATGGGTAGTGAAGACGTAAAACGTCAAGCACCTAATGTATTCAGAATGAAATTGCTGGGTGCAACTGTAGTCCCGGTAGAAAGCGGCTCTAAAACGCTCAAAGATGCCCTGAATGAGGCGATGCGCGACTGGGTGACCAATGTGCATAATACGTTCTATATTATCGGTACCGTGGCCGGCCCACACCCGTATCCAATGATGGTGCGTGATTTTCAGTCAGTGATTGGTGTTGAAGCCAAACAGCAGATGATAGAAATGACCGGTCGCCAACCTGACGCAATTGTAGCTTGCGTTGGCGGCGGTTCAAATGCGATGGGTATTTTTTACCCTTATATTGATTTGCCAAAAGTACGCTTGATCGGTGTAGAAGCGGCAGGCCATGGCATTGAAACCGGCATGCATGCCGCGCCGTTGACCGCTAATAGTCCGGTAGGCGTGCTGCACGGAAACCGCACTTACCTGATGCAGGATGCCGATGGCCAGATCATTGAAACGCATTCGGTTTCTGCCGGTCTGGACTATCCGGGTGTTGGCCCTGAACATGCATGGTTGAAAGACATTAAGCGTGCCGAATATGTTGCAATTACAGACGATGAGGCAATGGCAGCTTTCCATAATTTATGTCGTACTGAAGGTATCATCCCTGCACTGGAATCCAGCCATGCTTTGGCGCATGCAGAGAAGATGGCTAAAACTATGGATAAGGATCAAATTATTCTGGTTAATCTATCTGGTCGCGGCGATAAAGATATTAATACCGTTGCTAAACTCGCCAATATCACTTTGTAAATATAACCAAATAAAAATCAACTATGTCACGTATTCAATCAACTTTTGCAACTTTAAAACAACAGGGCAAAACCGCCTTAATCCCTTATATTACAGCTGGTGATCCGCATCCTAAACATACCGTGAACTTGATGCATACATTGGTTAAGCATGGCGCTGATATGATCGAGTTGGGGATACCTTTTTCCGACCCAATGGCGGATGGCCCGGTTATCCAGCGTGCAAGCGAACGTGCATTGGTGCATAAGGTAGGTTTGTCTGCTGTGCTGGAGATGGTAAAAACCTTTCGCCAAACTGATAAAACAACGCCGATTATCCTGATGGGGTATGCGAATCCAATTGAAGCGATAGGTGCGACTGCATTTGCGGATCGTGCCAAAGCGGCTGACGTTGATGGTGTGATTACCGTGGATTACCCGCCTGAAGAGTGTGGTGACTTTGTAAAGGAACTGCGCGCGCGTGATATTGATCCTGTATTCTTATTATCGCCTACCACTGACGCTAAGCGCGTTGAATTGATAGTGAACCAGGCTAGCGGATTTGTTTATTATGTTTCACTTAAAGGTGTTACTGGTGCAGCCAACCTGGATATTGCAGAAGTTTCACAACGTGTTGCGTCAATCCGTAAGCAAACTGACTTGCCTGTAGGTGTGGGCTTCGGTATTCGTGATGCTGCTACAGCTAAAGCTACAGCTGCGATTGCAGATGCGGTGGTAGTTGGCAGCCGTATCGTGCAGGCAATAGAAGCGTCAAATGACGAAAATCTGTTAAGCAACGTTGCCGCACTCATGACAGAATTGAAAACAGCAGTCGATGCTGCAAAATAGTTAAAAAAGGATGCACAATGGGTTGGTTAAATAAATTACCGCAAAAAATTAAACGTGTTGTAGGCGCCGACAAGAAAACCGTTCCTGAAGGGCTATGGATTAAATGTCCGGCATGTCAGTCAGTGCTGTACCGTAAAGACCTGGAAGACAATTCAGAAGTTTGTCCAAAATGCAGCTATCATAACCGTATCGGCGCACGCGCACGCCTGGTTCAACTTTTAGACGTTGAGGGCCAGTTTGAAATTGGTGCTAATGTACAGCCAATAGATCCGTTGAAATTCAAGGATAGCAAAAGCTACGCGGAGCGTATTAAAGAGTCACAAAAGGCTGTTAATGAGAAAGATGCCTTGATTGTGATGCAGGGTAGTATTAAGGGTGTTCCTGCAGTTGCTGCGGCATTTGAGTTCAAATACATGGGCGGTTCAATGGGCTCGGTGGTTGGTGAGCGTTTTGTGCGTGGTGTACAGACGGCTATTGACAACAAAATGGCGTTTATTTGTATTTCTGCCAGCGGCGGTGCGCGTATGCAAGAAGGCTTATTGTCACTGATGCAAATGGCAAAAACCAGTGCTGCACTGACGCAATTAAGTAATGCGGGCTTACCTTTTATCTCAGTATTAACTGACCCGACCATGGGCGGTGTATCAGCAAGCTTTGCTATGCTGGGTGATGTTATTGTCGCCGAGCCCCAGGCATTGATTGGTTTTGCAGGACCGCGCGTGATTGAGCAAACTGTTCGTGAAACTTTGCCGGATGGCTTTCAGCGCGCTGAATTCTTACTGGAACATGGCGCGATTGATTTGATTATCGATCGTCGTGAGATGCGTAATAGACTAGCTTCACTTTTAGCTAATTTAATGCGTTTGCCGGTGGCTGCATAATCAAGCTAATAAACGTTGGCAATTAATATTGTTTTTTTGAACTATTTTATCCGGTATTTTATTCTGAGAGTCTCTGTGAGGTCTGAAAGTTTTTTGTATGTCTAAAAACTCAGTGTCCAACATGGAACACAGGGACCTAGCATCATGGTTGGCTCATATTGAGCATCTTCACCCTAAGTCGATAGCGATGGGATTGGAGCGCGTTCAGTTAATTATTCAGAGGTTATCATTACAGCCAAAGTTTAAGATTATTACTGTTGCCGGTACCAACGGCAAAGGATCAACTTGTGCAATGCTGGCGCAAATTTATAAGCAAGGAGGTTATCAGGTCGGGTGTTATACCTCACCTCATTTGTTACGATATAACGAACGTGTGCGTGTAAATGGTAGCGAAGTGAGTGACGATGAGCTCTGTTTGGCCTTCGCTGCGGTGGAGCAAGCCAGGCAAGGTGTAAATACAGGTGAAGAGGCGGTTGCGTTAACCTATTTCGAGGTTGGAACACTGGCCGCAATGTGGCATTTTGCGCAAATCGGCATTGATATTGCCATTTTGGAAATAGGGCTTGGTGGCCGGCTGGATGCAGTTAACGCATTTGAGCCAGATTGTTCAATAGTGACGAGTATAGATATAGATCACCAGGAGTTTCTGGGCGATACGCGTGAAAGTATCGGTGCTGAAAAAGCCGGTATATACCGGCCTTCTGTTCCTGCGATTTGTGGCGATGGTGACCCGCCGCAAAGTTTGATTACATATGCACAGAGAGTTGGCGCCGATTTTAAATGCATTAATCATGAATTTGGTTTTGAATTATCCGAATCAGGCTGGCATTATTTAGCAAACGGAACGATTGTTCATGCACTGCCATTGCCGGCATTGCAAGGCAGTTATCAACTCATGAATGCATCATGTGCGGTCGCTGCCGTTGAGTCTCTGCAAGCTTACCTGCCTGTCTCCACGGAGGCAATTGCCAAAGCCATGTTACAGGTAACACTTGCTGGCCGGTTTCAAACTGTCTCAAGATATCCTTGGTTGATTTTGGATGTTGCACATAATCCGCAAGCAGCGCTTGCACTTGCTAAAAATCTCAAAGCGCTTAAAGTGCAACATCAGAATGAAAGAATTGCCAAAACTATAGGTGTGTTTGCCATGCTGGCAGATAAAGATATCAAAGGTGTCGTAAGCGCTGTAAAAGATGAAATAGATGTTTGGTACGTGGCTAATATTGATCATGTGCGAGGCGCATCAGCAAACGATTTGGTGAAAGTCATTTCTGAAGTTGCCCCTGACGCAACCGTTAAAGTTTTTGATACAGCAGCTGACGCCTGTAAACAAGCCTGTATTGATATAAATGAAAATGATAAAATAGTCGCGTTTGGTTCTTTTTTTACCGTTTCAAACGTAATGCAATACTTAAATGATCATGCAACTATTCATCTTTGAAGGAAGCGGTAATGCCACCTGATTTACCAAATGAACAAGAGCTAATGCTTAAAAAGAGAGCACGCCGCCGTCTGGTAGGCGCAATAGCACTTGTGTTGTTGATGGTGATTGTTCTGCCGCAAGTATTACAAGACCGTGCGGTTTTGACCCAGCAAGAAGCTATCAGGATTACAATGCCTGATGCTGCCGGTAACAATTCCGAACCTGTCGTTGATACCCCCCCCATTCAGCCTCAAGTTGATCAGCAACTGTCTAAGCCTAGCGGCACCATTGTTGATGATACCCATCAGGTTGAGAGTCCCAAACAGCCTATTGAAAAGCCGATTGCAAGCAAAGAGGTTGAAAACAAAAAAACTGAAATTACTCCTCCAGTTGTTCAGGTGGAAAAAAAGGCACCGGTAAAAACACCGGAACTTAAAAGCGCTCCCAATCAACATGAAACTTTTACAGTACAAGTGGGTGTCTACTCAGATGTGACCAACGTAAAACGCCTGCAAGATCAATTAAAACAGGCTGGATTCAGTACGCATACAGAAAAAATTAAAACACCAAAAGGTGAAAGCATTCGCTTGAAAGCAGGTAACTTTACTTCCCGTCAAGACGCAGTTGCTGCATTAGGTAAATTAAAAGAAATAGGATTGCCGGGCATTGTCATTAGTAACGAGTAAAGTAGTAATGGACGGAGGCGTTAAGATAATCAGCTACTTATACGCTATGTTCGACTGAGATAATAACGATGACGATTTTTGATTACGCAGTACTTACAATCATAGGGTTGTCTATCATATTTAGCGTGATGCGCGGTATGGTTAGGGAAGTGCTAGCCATACTAGGCTGGGTGGCCGCATTCTATGTCGGCAGAACTTACACCGGCCAGCTCTTGCCTATGATGCCGGCGGATATTCCATCTGAATCACTACGTGTACTCGCAGCTTTTTTGGTGCTTTTTTTAGCAACACTTTTACTGACAAGTTTACTTGCAATTGCAATATCTGCAATCTTTAAGAAAATTGGCCTGGGTTGGCTTAATCGTTTGTTAGGCGCTGTGTTTGGGGTTTTTCGCGGCTTGTTAATTGTTTGTGTCGTAGTATTTTTGGCTGGTTTAACAGATTTTCCAAAGGATTCCAGATGGAAAAATGCAATGTTTAGCGCACCAATTGAAGCTTTAGTTGTCAGTATGTTGCCATGGATACCGGAAAGCATCGCTAAGCATGTTAAATACGACTAAAAGTTATCATTTGAAATAAAAGGGGGCTTTTGTAAAAGTATTATTTGAGATGCAGTACAAGGCGCACGGAACACAGCAGTTGAGATAGTATGCGTTATACATCGAGATTGCGAGTACCGAGCAACGCAGTAATGTGCTCAAAGAATATTTTTATAGAAGCACCGTAAATTAATCAGTTAAGGCTTGATAAATGTGTGGAATTATAGGTATTGTAGGTAAAAATCCAGTTAACCAGTTGTTGTATGACGGGTTGCTGGTATTGCAGCATAGAGGACAAGATGCTGCCGGTATAGTGACTTGTGACGGCAATACATTTTTTATGCATAAAAATAACGGCTTGGTGAAAGATGTATTCCAAACCCGCCATATGCGCAGTTTGATTGGTAATGCAGGTATCGCACATGTTCGTTATCCTACAGCAGGCTCTTCAAATGCTGCGGAAGCGCAGCCTTTTTATGTCAACTCACCATTCGGTATTGTGTTAGGGCATAACGGTAACTTAACCAATTCTGAACAACTGAAATCAGAAATGTTCCGCCAGGATTTACGTCACATCAATACCAATTCAGACTCAGAAGTATTGTTGAATGTTCTGGCGCATGAAATTGAAAAAACATCACGCAATGCTGTACTCAACACCGATATGGCTTTTGATGCGGTTGCCGGTGTGCATAAGCGTTGCAAGGGTGCGTATGCCGTGGTGGCAATGATTGCCAATTTTGGTTTACTGGCATTCCGCGATCCTAACGGTATCCGTCCGTTGGTGATTGGCAAAGGTGAGACTGACAAAGGTACTGAATATGTAGTGGCCTCAGAAAGCGTAGCGCTGGATGTGCTGGGCTTTAAGGTGGTGCGTGACGTTGAGCCTGGTGAAGCCATATTTATTGATATGGACGGCAATTTTTACTCACGCCAGTGTGCTGAAGATGCAAAACTAAACCCATGTATTTTTGAATATGTATATTTAGCGCGTCCAGATTCAGTTATTGATGGTGTATCTGTCTACCAAACCCGCTTAGATATGGGTAAAAGTTTAGCGGACAAAATTAAGCGTGAATGGTCAGACAAAAAAATTGACGTGGTAATACCAATCCCCGATACCAGCCGTCCCAGTGCATTGCAGGTTGGTTTAGCTTTAGGTCTGGACTATAGAGAAGGCTTCATCAAAAATCGTTATATCGGCCGTACATTTATTATGCCCGGCCAGGCGTTAAGAAAAAAATCAGTGCGCCAGAAATTAAATCCTATCGGCATAGAATTCAAAGGCAAGAATGTTTTATTAGTGGACGATTCAATTGTACGCGGCACTACTTCGCAGCAAATTGTACAAATGGCACGCGATGCCGGTGCCAATAAGGTTTATTTCGCTTCGGCAGCGCCACCGGTACGTTTCCCAAATGTATATGGTATTGATATGCCCAGCCGTGATGAGTTGCTTGCGACAGGACGCACCGATGATGAAATCTGTAAGGAAATAGGTGCGGATGCACTTATTTACCAAGATCTGGAAGCGTTGGTTAATGACGTTAAATTGCGGAATCCAAAAATACAAGCGTTTGACTGTTCATGCTTTGACGGTAAATATGTGACCGGCGATATCAGTGAGGCTTATTTGGCTAAAATTGAATCAGCACGTGCCGATGGTAAGAAAGGCCAAAAACCGACAAATTCGAGTACGCAGTTGGATTTGAACTTGATTAACGCGAGTGAGTTGGAGATGGAAGAGGGTATGTAGGCATATTTAGCCTATTCAGACTTGACTCTGTTTTAACATAGGGCTAACATGAAGTTGCGCTGATTTGAGTTTGCCGACATTAATCAAGGCCATACTCAGCTTGCGGGCGCATTATAAACACAGCTAAAGCGAGTAACAAAAAACCCGTTTTAGCTAATCGCTTTAACGGGTTTTTTATTACCTAGAAATATTGAGATAACAATGAAAAATATACAATTTCACCCAGAAACATTAAGTGTGCGTGCCGGTAGCGAGGCAACCGAGTTTGGAGAGAACTCCGAAGCGCTTTTTTTGAATTCCAGTTTTAGATTTAAAAGTGCTGCGCAGGCGGCAGCACGCTTTGGTGGTACGGAGCCAGGCAACATCTATTCGCGTTTCACCAACCCGACAGTGACAATGTTCCAAAATAAATTGGCAGCACTAGAAGGTGCTGAGCAGTGCGTGGCCACATCAAGCGGTATGTCTGCTATTTTGGCGTGCGTAATGGGTTTATGTTCTGCTGGTGACCATGTAGTGGCATCACGCAGTATTTTTGGCACCAGCGTGCAATTGTTCGGCAATATTTTAAAACGTTGGGGACTGGATGTGACGTTTGTGTCATTGACTGACCCTGATGCCTGGCAGGCAGCTGCTACGCCAAAAACCAAACTGTTTTTTGTTGAAACGCCTTCCAATCCGTTAACAGAGATTTGCGATATACAGGTGTTGGCCGACATCGCGCATAAAGCAGGTGCGCACCTGGTTGTGGATAATTGCTTTTGTACCCCGGCGATTCAGCGGCCTTTGTCACTGGGGGCTGATATTGTCATTCATTCGGCGACAAAATACATTGATGGTCAAGGCCGATGCCTTGGTGGGGCGGTATTAGGCTCTAAAATACTGATGGAGCCGGTATATGGCTTTTTACGTACCGCGGGCGTAACGATGAGTGCGTTTAATGCCTGGGTGTTCTTGAAGGGGCTGGAAACATTACATGTGCGTATGGAAGCGCATGCTAAAAATGCCTTGGCTTTGGCAACATGGCTGGAAGCGCAGCCGCAAGTTGCACGTGTACATTACCCTGGTCTGGCATCACATCCGCAGCATGCTTTGGCAATGAAACAGCAAACCAGCGGCGGTGGTATTGTGACTTTTGAAGTGAAGCCAAAATCAGGTCAAACAGCGCAAGAGGCTGCCTGGGCATTGATTGATGCAACCCAGTTGATTTCAATCACTGCTAACTTGGGCGATGCAAAAAGCACAATTACACATCCGGCGACAACTACACATAGCCGCGTAACACCGGAAGCGCGTGCGGCCGCTGGCATTAGTGATGGTTTAGTAAGGATTGCGGTAGGTTTGGAGCATATTGAAGATCTGAAAGCAGATTTGGCATTGCTTTCATAATGATTGGCACAAGGGCTGCGTTTTTTTGTTAAGTTGAGAATTTAGATTGTCAATTTGGCAGTGAATAGCGTTGGCGTGTGGTTTAGAAATCAGGGTGAAAACACCCTGATTTTTTTACGTTAAAAACAATGCTAAAAGTACGGGTAAAACCGTTAATTTACGCGCTAATCATGCTAGAATTTGTGCAATATAATAACCATTAAAAGTTAGTCAAAACATGGATCAATTCGCTAAAGAAACCCTCCCGATTAGTTTAGAAGATGAGATGCGTCGGTCTTACCTTGATTACGCCATGAGCGTAATTGTAGGACGTGCATTACCGGATGTGCGAGATGGTTTGAAACCTGTGCATCGTCGTGTTTTATTTGCGATGCATGAGTTATCTAACGACTATAACAAGCCTTACAAAAAATCCGCACGTATCGTGGGTGATGTAATCGGTAAGTACCATCCGCACGGTGACACTGCTGTTTATGACACGATTGTGCGTATGGCGCAGGATTTTTCACTGCGCTACATGTTGGTGGATGGCCAGGGTAACTTTGGCTCGGTAGATGGTGATAACGCGGCGGCAATGCGTTATACCGAAATCCGCATGGCGAAAATCGCCCATGAGCTTTTAGCCGATATAGATAAAGAAACCGTCGATTTTGGTCCTAACTATGACGGTTCGGAGCATGAGCCGCTCATTATGCCGGCGCGTATTCCAAATCTGCTCATTAACGGCAGTTCCGGTATTGCGGTGGGTATGGCGACAAACATTCCGCCTCATAACCTGAATGAAGTGTTGGATGCCTGTTTTACATTGCTTAAAAACCCGGAGACTACGGTTGAGGAGTTGATTGAGCTGGTGCCGGCGCCGGATTTTCCGACAGCAGGTATTATCTATGGTACCACCGGCGTGAAAGAAGGCTACCGCACTGGTCGTGGTCGTGTGGTGATGCGTGGCCGCACCCATTTTGAAGATATGGATAAAGGTGGCCGCCAATCAATCATTATTGATGAATTACCTTATCAAGTTAACAAGAAAACATTGATTGAAAAAATCGCTGAGCTTGTTAACGAGAAAAAAATCGAGGGCATTTCCGATCTGCGTGACGAGTCTGATAAATCAGGCATGCGCGTAGTGATTGAGCTGAAGCGTGGTGAAGTACCGGAAGTCGTGCTGAATAACTTGTACAAACAAACGCAGCTGCAAGACACGTTTGGTATGAACATGGTGGCGTTGCTGGATGGTCAGCCACGCTTGCTCAACCTCAAGCAGATGCTGGAAGCATTCCTGCGTCATCGCCGTGAGGTAGTGACACGTCGTACTGTGTTTGAACTGCGTAAAGCGCGTGAACGTGGACATGTACTGGAAGGTCTAGCAGTTGCGTTGGCAAACGTTGACGAAATGATTGCCATCATTAAAGCCGCACCAACGCCGCCTGAAGCTAAAAAGGATTTGATGGCTAAAGCATGGCATTCCACTGTAGTTGAAGAAATGCTGAAACGTGCGGCGATGGAAGCGGCTCGTCCGGATGGCCTGGATGTTGATTTTGGCCTGACGCCAAACGGTTATAAGTTGAGTGAAGTGCAGGCACAGGAAATCCTGCAAATGCGCTTGCAACGCTTGACTGGTCTTGAACAGGATAAAATAGTCAATGAATACAAAGAAGTCATGGATGTGATTGCAGACTTGCTGGATATTCTGGCAACAGCATCGCGCGTGACGACTATTATCAGTGATGAACTCACTGAAATCAGGAAACAATTCGGTGATAAACGTCGCAGTGAAATTGTAGCGAATGCGCAAGATTTGTCATTAGAAGACTTAATTACACCGCAGGATGTAGTGGTGACGCTTTCACATACTGGTTACATTAAATCACAACCGCTGGACGAGTATCGCGCGCAAAGACGTGGCGGGCGTGGCAAGCAGGCCGCAGCCACCAAGGAAGATGACTTCATCGATAAGATGTTCGTGGCAAATACGCATGATTACATTCTGTGCTTCTCAAGTCGTGGTCGTGTGTATTGGCTGAAAGTTTATGAAGTACCGCAAGGCAGCCGCGTAAGTCGTGGTAAGCCTATTGTTAACTTGTTCCCGCTGGAAGATGGCGAAAAAATTAACGCAATTCTTTCAGTAAAAGAGTTTGATGAAAATCACTTTATATTTATGGCAACTTCACTAGGTACCGTGAAGAAAACAGCATTGACTGAGTTCGCCAACCCTCGTAAGTCTGGCATTATCGCGATTAACCTGGATGAGGGCGACTTCCTGATAGGCGCGGAAATTACCAACGGTAACAATGATATCGTGTTGGTTTCCAATGGAGGTAAAGCCGTGTGGTTTGATGAGGAAGAAGTGCGTCAGATGGGTCGCGCGACACGTGGCGTGCGTGGTATGAAACTCGCGGCAAAACAACAGGTTCTATCGTTACTCATTGCCGAAGATGATAAGCAAACAGTGTTGGTTGCTACAGAAAACGGCTATGGTAAACGCACGGTGTTAGCTGATTTCCGCCATTCAGGCCGTGGTACACAGGGTGTAAAAGCGATTGCCGTGAGTGAGCGTAACGGTTTGGTTGTAGCAGCTAAACTGGTGAATGATGAAGATGAAATCATGTTAATTACCACTGGTGGAGTTTTAATCCGTACACGAGTAAAAGAGATTCGTGAATTGGGTCGCGCAACACAAGGCGTAACCCTGATTAATCTTGGTGATGGCGAGAAACTTTCTGGCATTGAAAAAATCGTAGAAACTGAAGACGAGGAAAGTGCTGTATAAATAACGGGTTTGCTGTTTAAATCGGTTATTAAAAATTTATAGTTTAATCAGCTTAATTAATGCTGATCTGTAATTAAAAAATTAAGGTTATAAGTAATAAATGACACAAATTTATAATTTTTCTGCTGGTCCTGCAGTATTGCCAAAACCGGTTCTTCAACGTGCTCAAGCAGAGATGCTGGACTGGCATGGTTCCGGCATGAGCGTGATGGAGATGTCACATCGGGGCAGGGAATTTACCAGCATACTGGCTAAAACTGAAGCTGACCTGCGCACGCTGATGGATATTCCGCAAAACTACAAAGTACTGTTTTTGCAAGGCGGTGCGATTGCTGAGAATGCTGTTATTCCCATGAACTTGCTCAATGGTGGCGAAGCTGATTACGTTGTTACCGGAGCATGGTCCAAGCGCAGTGTAGAGGACGCAAAAGCTTACGGTAAAATCAACGTGGTAGCGAGCAGTGAGGCTGAAAAATTTACGCATGTTCCCGCATTTTTAAGCTGGAAATTGAATAAAAACGCAGCGTATCTTCACATTTGCACCAATGAGACTATCAATGGTGTTGAATTTGACGGTGTGCCGGATGCAGGTGACGTGCCAATCGTCGCTGATATGTCATCACACATCCTATCCAGACCGATAGATGTGAAAAAATATGGCGTAATATATGGCGGGGCACAAAAGAATATCGGCCCAGCAGGGTTGTGTATAGTCATTGTGCGTGAAGATTTGCTTGGCAGGGCTTCACCGTTGACGCCTGCCGTATTTAATTGGAAAACTCAGGCTGAAAACCAGTCCATGATTAATACACCGCCTACTTACAGTATCTATGTAGCGGGTTTGGTGTTTGAGTGGTTGCTGGAGCAGGGCGGTGTGGCTGCAATAGAAAAGGTGAATATTGCCAAGGCGAAATTGCTCTATGACTATATTGATAGTACTGGTTTTTACGTGAATAACATTGCAATCAATAATCGTTCGCGCATGAATATACCTTTTTTCCTGAAAGATGAGTCATTGAATGATGCATTTTTGAAGGGTGCAGAGGCCAATGGTTTATTGCAGCTGAAAGGCCATCGCATGGTGGGAGGTATGCGTGCTTCTATTTATAATGCTATGCCTATAGAGGGCGTGCAAGCACTGGTCAGCTATATGAAAGCATTTGAAAGCGCACACTAGAAATGTCAAATCAACTTAAGCAACATCGCGATCAGATAGATGCCATTGATGAGCAGATACTTCAGCTTGTAAATGAGCGGGCAAGCCATGCGCGGCATATTGGCGAGCTTAAGGATGATGGCGTTATTTATAGACCTGAGCGCGAAGCGCAAGTGTTAAGACGTCTGGCTGAATTAAATGCGGGCCCGTTATCTGTTGAGGCTGTGACCAATATATTTCGCAGCATCATGTCTAATTGCCGTGCCTTGGAAAAAGAACTTACCGTTGCGTTTCTGGGGCCATTGGGCACCTATAGCGAAGAAGCCGCACTCAAGCAATTCGGATTGGGCCGTGGTGCGGTGGTATGCGGGTCGATTGATGAGGTATTCCGCACTGTAGAAGCCGGGCAGGCTGATTACGGGATTGTGCCTGTAGAGAATTCAAATGAAGGCGCGGTAGGCCTGACATTGGATCTACTGTTGACCAGCCCATTGAAAATCTGCAGTGAAGTCACGATTCCAATTCATCACTGTTTGTTATCTGCGCAAACTGATATTAATAAAATCAGTCATATATTTTCCCATGCGCAATCACTTTCACAATGTCATGAATGGCTCAACAGAATGATGCCCAATGTGTCGCGTGAAGCCGTAATAAGCAATGCGCGCGCAGCACAAATGGCGCATGAGCTTGTTACTGCAGAGAATACTTCGGTAGCAGCCATAGCAAGCAAGCGTGCAGCAGAGTTGTTTGGTTTGAATGTGCTTGCTGAAAATATTGAAGATGATCCGAAAAATACCACGCGTTTTTTGGTTATAGCACCGCATGATGTTGCACCATCCGGAAAAGATAAAACTTCGCTGGTAATGGCGACAAAAAATCAGCCCGGTGCAATTTTGGAATTATTGACACCATTAGCACAGCACGGTGTCAGTATGACTAAGCTTGAGTCCAGACCCGCTAAGGTTGGTATGTGGGAGTACGTGTTCTATGTTGATATTGAAGGGCACGAACAGGAAAAACATGTCGCTGCAGCAATTAATGACATTGAAAGCCGTGCATCTTATCTGAAACATCTAGGTTCCTATCCAGTGGCGATGGTTTAAAGGTTTAAACCTCAGCTAAACAATTAAATTCTAATTCAAACGATGACTATTCAAGCACCAATTTATATTCGAGAAATTGCACCCTATCAGGGCGGTAAACCTATCACCGAGCTTGCCCGCGAAATGGGTTTGCAGGTAGAAGATATTGTTAAGCTGGCTTCTAATGAGAACCCGCTTGGTATTAGCCCCAAGGCGGAATTTGCGATACAGGAAGCATTGCTGGATATTGCGCGTTACCCCGATGGCAATAGCTTTGCGTTGCGTGACACTGTGAGTAAAAAATTTAATGTCGCACCCAATCAAATCGTCTTTGGTAACGGCTCAAATGATATTTTAGAGTTGGCGGCGCGTGCTTTTTTAACAGTGGGCAGTGAAGTCGTTTATTCACAGCACGCCTTTGCTGTTTATCCGCTGGTGACCCAAGCGATGGGAGCCACCGGTGTTGTTGTGCCAGCTAAAAACTATGGCCATGATCTAGCCGCAATGCTGAAAGCGGTAACTGATAAAACCCGCATGATCTTTATTGCGAACCCTAACAATCCAACAGGTACCTTGTTGGATAAAGACGAGTTGTATGCCTTTTTGAAACAAGTGCCCAAGCATGTATTGGTTGTGCTTGATGAAGCTTATGATGAATATTTACCGGCTGCGCTTAAATCAGAAGCCATTGGCTGGCTACCGGAGTTTGGCAATTTAATTATTTCCCGCACGCTCTCCAAGGCTTATGGTTTGGCGGGTTTGCGCATAGGCTTTGGCTTATGCCATCCACATGTGGCCGATATGATGAACCGTGTGCGCCAACCTTTCAATGTGAACAGTATCGCTCAAGCTGCTGCAATTGCATCTTTGGCCGATGACGATTTTGTTGAGCGCAGCTACGCGCTAAACCAGGCGGGCATGGCACAGCTGAAGCAAGGGCTGGATAGCTTGGGAATAGAATACATTCCGTCATTTGCCAACTTTATCAGTATTAAAGTTGGCGATGCCGCTGATTATTATCAAAAACTGCTTAAAAGTGGCGTCATTGTGCGGCCAATTGCCAATTATGAAATGCCCGAGTATTTAAGGGTAAGCATTGGCCTATTTTCCGAGAACGCTAAATTCCTGACGGTTTTAGAACAAATCGTAAAAGCCTAGATCAAATCATAAAACCTTGGCGCAGGTACACTTAAGTTTTAAGTATTTACCAACTATGTTTTGGTGATGCTTGCATCATGAATTTACTTAGTAGTTATTCCATAAGTTCGCGGTGGTAGGGTTGTTAATTAGGGCGCACAATGCTTCTCACGTTGCAGAAATTTGATTGCAACGATAATTAAATCATCAATTACTTAAAGGAATTTTATCATGTGGACTAAACCAGCTGCTACAGAAATGCGTTTTGGCTTTGAAGTAACAATGTACGTGATGAATAAATAATTAGCGGTTACGTTAATTACAAAAAGGGGCTGCCGCAAGACAGCCTTTTTTTATAAAAGGCTGTCTTCCAAATTATGAATGAAGCCTTTTTTATACAAAAATTGTAAGTTGTATCAACTGTTTTTATAGAAATGTAGATTTATATGCACATACACGTATTAGGCGCAGGCGCAGGAGGCGGATTCCCGCAGTGGAACTGTAATTGTTTTAACTGTGATGGAATACGCAAAGGTACGATTAAGGCGACCAAGCGTACACAGTCATCTATTTGCGTCAGCAGTGACGGCATCAACTGGGTGTTATTCAACGCATCTCCCGATGTACTACAGCAAATACAGGATTTTGCTCCGTTGCAGCAGGGGCGAGCAATACGTGATACAGCGATTCAGGCGATAGTGTTAATTGACGCGCAAATTGATCACACCACAGGTTTATATATGCTGCGTGAAGGTACCGTGAAGCGTGAAATTTACTGTACTGATATGGTTTATGGTGACCTTACTTCAGGTAATCAAGTACTGAATATTTTAGGTCATTATTGCGGCATCAATCATCACAACGTGCCGATTGACGGTAAAACCAGTTTTACCATGCCTAATGTACCTAATCTTAAATTCACCACAGTAGCACTTAAAAGTGCGGCGCCGCCATATTCACCACATCGTAATAATCCGCAACCCGGTGACACCATTGGTGTGTTGATTGAAGAAATCAGTACAGGTAAAAAGTGCTGGTATTCACCAGGCCTGGAGTCAGTTGAGCCACACTTACCGGTATTAATGAATCAAGCCGATTGCATTATGGTGGACGGTACGTTCTGGACTGATACTGAGATGATCGATTTAGGATTAATGACTAAAACCGCGCGCAGTATTGGGCACAATCCGCAATCCGGTAAAAATGGCATGATCGAGGATTTAGATAAATTCGGTGATGTACGCAAAGTTTTGATACACATCAATAATACCAACCCTATTTTACGTGAAGATTCCGCCGAGCGAGCAGTTTTGAATGAACACAAAATTGAAGTTGCTTATGATGGCATGGATATTATTTTATAAGGATTATGAAAATGGCAAATGAGAAATTGGCACCATGGAGTAGAGCAGAGTTTGAAGCGAAATTGCGTGAAAAAGGCAAGGGCTACCATATCTATCATCCGATTCACGTGCTGATGTATGAAGGCAAGTTGTCACAACAGCAAATGCAGGCTTGGGTAGCAAATCGGTACTACTACCAAATCGCTATTCCTATGAAAGATGCTGCGATTCTTTCAAACTGTCTGGATCGTGAAATCCGCCGTGGCTGGATTCAACGTATTTTCGACCATGATGGCAGCGGTCACATCAATGAAGGCGGCGAGGGCGGTATCGAAGCATGGATTCATTTAGGTTATGCCGTCGGTTTAACACGTGAAGAGATTATGTCTATGAAATTGGTAGCGCCAGGTACCAGGTTTGCTGTGGATGCTTACATCAATTTTGCTAAACAGCGCCCATGGCAAGAGGCCGTTTGTTCGAGCTTAACTGAACTATTTGCACCACATATCCATCAACAACGTATTGATTCATGGCCAGATATGTATCCTTGGATTAATGCTGAAGGCATGCAATATTTCAAAAATCGCTTAACACAAGCACGTCGTGATGTAGAGCAAGGCTTGCAAGTAACTTTGGACTACTTTGGACAAACTCGCGCATTGCAAGAGCGTGCACTGGAAATCCTGCAATTCAAGCTGGATGTGTTATGGGTAATGGCTGATGCGATCATGTTGCAATGCGCTGATATTAAAGTGGAAGGTCGTGATTATTTACGCCAGCCAGTAACAAATGTGAGCTAAGAAAAAGTAATTATGGACAATCATATACAACATACCGATATTTACGCGCTGGCTCATCATCATCGCTTTCAGTGGGAAGAAGCACAACAAAGTTACGTGATACTTTTTCCTGAAGGCATGATCAAACTGCATGGTGGCGCTGGCGAGGTAGTTAAGCTTGTTGATGGCAAGGCAACGGTGGGGGATATTGTGGCGGATTTGAAAGCCACTTTCCCCGATGCCGAGGACATTGAAAAAGACATTATTGGTCTGTTTGAACTTGCCGTAAGCAAAACTTGGTTGCGTAAGGTTTAGGGGATTTTTATATAAATGCGCCTAAATGGTTTAAGCAGGCAATCAGCTAAGCTGATGCCTGCAATGATTGTATTTAAGGTAATACCCTTCAGGAGTACGAAATGACACAAACATCAGGCACTCAGGTAAATAATGGCGTAGTTGCGAGTGCTACCCAAACCCAGCCATTATGGTTATTGGCCGAGGTGACGTATCGTTGTCCGCTACATTGTGCATTTTGTTATAACCCAACTGATTATGATCAACACACACAAAATGAGCTGACCACTGAGCAGTGGCTACAAGTACTACGTGATGCACGTAAGCTTGGTGCCATTCAGTTGGGTATTTCCGGCGGTGAGCCGCTGTTGCGCGATGATATTGAAGATATTGTGATAGAAGCTAAAAAGCTGGGTTATTACAGTAATTTGATCACGTCCGGTGTGGGGCTAACAGAAAAACGTATCCAGGCGTTAAAAGATGGTGGTTTAGACCATATTCAGTTATCCATGCATGATATTACTGAAGAAATTAATAACTTTATTACCAATACCAAGACGTTTGAGTTGAAGAAAAAAGTTGCCGCCATGATTAAAAGTCATGGTTATCCTATGGTGCTTAATGTGGTAATACATCGCTACAACATCGAACACATGAAAGCCATTCTTGAAATGGCGGAGGCGCTGGGTGCTGATTACATCGAATTGGCGAATAACCAATATTACGGATGGTCGTTAATCAACCGCGACCAATTGATGCCAACGAGGGAGCAGTTGGAGCATGCAGAAGCTGTGACAAATGAGTTTCGTGCAACCGGTACCAAGATGAAAATCTTTTATGTGGTGCCGGATTACTTTAATGACCGTCCTAAAAAATGCATGAATGGCTGGGGCGAGGTATTTATGATTGTTACGGCGAATGGGGATGTGTTGCCCTGCCACTCAGCACGCGTATTGCCGAATATGCAGTTCCCAAACGTGAAAGATGCAGATTTAGGTTGGAGCTGGAAAGATTCCCCGGCATTTAACAAGTATCGTGGCGATAGTTGGATGAAAGAGCCATGCCGTAGTTGTGATGAGAAGGATAAAGATTTGGGTGGCTGCCGTTGCCAATCATTCTTGCTGACAGGGGATGCAGAAGCGGCTGACCCGGTGTGCAGTAAATCACCTCATCATCACCTGATAGAAAAAGCGATTGAAGATGCCAAGAATCCTGCATTGGCGGAAAAACCAATCCTGTTCCGTAATGATAAGAATTCCAAGAAGATTATTGCCGGGGAACTGAAGGAACTAACGGATGAGTTTCATGCGTTGCCATAATTAGTTGTTCACAAAAAGTTTTTAGTCTAGCCATAATGCGATAACTTATGGTTAAATTAGACGCGCTGCTGATTGGTATTAGCAGCGCGTTTTTTTATTTGGGAAAAATTTTGAAATCCAATTCCTCGCCATTGTTACTATCCGTTGTGCTTGCTAGTTTGGCTGCCCTTGCTCCGTTTGCAATTGATACCTACTTGCCTGCATTTCCTGCTTTAGAAAATGATTTGGGTGCGACCTCGTTGCAGCTCCAGCAGAGCCTTACTTTCTATTTATTACCCTATGCATTAATGACACTGTGGCACGGCGCAATTTCTGATTCGATAGGGCGTATTTCCGCAATTAAGTGGGGCTTGGGTGTTTTTGTACTGGCTTCTATCGGATGTGCTTTTGCACCTAACATTGAAACGCTGTGGTTCTTCCGTGCGCTACAGGGGATTTCAGGCGGAGCGGGCAATGTTGTCGCGCGTGCGATGGTGCGCGACTTGTTTGCGGGTCCGCAAGCACAACGCGTGATGGCTACAGTACAGATGTTGTTTGGTATTGCACCAGCGGTAGCGCCTATTCTCGGTGGATTATTATTAGGGGTTCACTGGCAGGCAATTTTCATCTTCCTGGCATTGTATGCAGCGGCGAGTTTATGGGCAGCGATACATTATTTACCTGAAACAATGCCGGTTGAAAAACGTATGCCGCTCTCGGTAAAGCAGGTAGTTAAAGACTACCGCATCATTTTTGTCGATAGAGAATTTAATTATGTAGTGTTTGCACTGGGCGCAAATTTTGCCGGATTTTTTCTATACGTACTGGCTAGTCCGGTATTTTTAGTAAAACATCTGGGCTTAACCGGGCACCAATTTGGATGGATGTTTATTCCTACCGTTTGCGGTATGGTTGTAGGGTCATATTTGGCTAAGCGTGCGGCGGGTAATTATGCCAAGCACAAGGTCATTAAGCTTGCCTACGCCTGGATGGCGGCAATGGCAGGGTTAAATTTATTGGTTTGTTTCATGTTGCCGACTAATGTGATATTTAACATTGTGCCAGTCGCATTATTTAATATAGGCATGGCGTTGGCAATGCCTATATTGTCGCTGGCTGCATTGGATCGTCATCCAAAGATCCGTGGTACTGCTGCCTCCGGGCAGGCTTTTATACAAATGCTGTTATCGACGGTATCAGCAGGTTTAATTGTGCCATTGGTTTGGTATGCCCCGTCAGGCTTAGCTGTGGCAATGGCCGGCTACCTGACATTGAGTTGGCTAGTGATACGTAAAAGTAAATTGTGGTTTATGCACTGACACTAGTCTCATCATTCTTCCATAGCAGATAAACCCGGCAATCAAACTCCAGTTGATGGTAGTTTGGTTCCATGTGCTGGCAGAGCTGGTAGAAGGCCTTATCGTGATTACGTTCCTTTAAGTGCGCTAGCTCATGCACTACAATCATCCGTAAAAAGTCAGTCGGTGACTCTTTGAAAAATGAGGAAACCCGGATTTCTTTCTTTGCTTTTAGTTTGCCGCCTTGTACCCGTGAAATAGCGGTGTTAAGTCCTAGTGCATGATGTTCAATACTCAACCTGTTGTCGTAATACACCTTAGCCAGCAGGGGCGCATTACGCAGGTAAGCCTGTTTTATCTCATTGCTGTATTGATACAGTGCCTTGTCAGTTTGTATATTGTGGGACTGCGGGTAACGCTGCGCGATGTAGTCACCAAGCAGGTTCTGGTGTTGCAGTTGCCTGATTTTATCTTGCAGTGCAACAGGGTAGTGCTGCAGATATTTGAGCGGTGCTGTCATTTAGGCGTTTGTGGCGCAATATAATAAAAAAGGAGGCAAAAGCCTCCTTTTAATTCAATAGGACCCGTTATCGGAACTACTCAATCAGCAGGTCACGCTTACCTGGAACGCCATTCATTGCATCGGCATCCTCAAGTGCCTCTTTACGTGAAGTGATCACCGGCCAAAGCTTTGCCAGGCGTGCGTTGAGCGCAATAAATTCCTGTTGGTCTGCCGGTACATCATCTTCCGCGAAAATGGCTTCAGCCGGGCATTCTGCAACGCACAATGTACAGTCGATACATTCATCAGGGTTAATTGCCAGGAAATTCGGGCCTTCTACAAAGCAATCAACTGGGCAGACATCAACGCAATCGGTATATTTACATTGAACACAATTTTCGGTGACGACATAAGTCATTTTTAATCCTTTACAGCTTAATTAGCTAAAACGTTATTTTATAAGAAAACTTATCAGTATGGGCGAATTCTCGATGCTGAATTGTTTAAACTTTTGCTCTAAATCAAATAATCATGCCGGCGCCAACTGTATTGTTAGTTGATTCATCAATAATGATAAAAGCACCGGTAGAACGGTTATCAAGGTAACTGTCGACCATTAATGGTTGTGCAAGTTTAAAGCTCATGCGCGCGATGTCGTTCATTTTCAGGTCTGTCGTGGCTTGCTGTTCCAGTGTATTGACATCCACTTTATAGCTGATGGTGCCAACCTTGGCTTTAGATTCCCGTGTGGTATGACGCACGACGTAAGTGCGCGCAGTCGACATCGGCGTTTCAGATAACCAGCATACAAAAGCTTCTATCTGTTTAACAGGTTCGTTTACATTGCCTGATTTTACAATCATGTCGCCACGTGAAGTATCAATCTCGTCTTCCAGAAGCAAAGTGATACTTTGTTCGGTAGTAGCGGATTGCAGTTTTTCTTCGCCTAACTGAATGGCTTTTACTTTAGAGGTATAGCCATTCGGCAATACAGTGACTGCATCTCCTATAGCAATTTCACCGGATTCAATACGGCCCATGAAGCCGCGGAAGTCGTGAAGTTCCAGGTTGTCTGAAGCGTGTGGACGGCATACGAACTGCACCGGGAAGCGGAAGGGCTCAGCATGTTCAGAATGCGCAGTTGGCGCAGCTTCAAGTATCTCCAGCAGCGTGGTGCCTGTATACCATGGCATATTATCCAGGCGGTCTACCAGCATGTCACCGTTGAGTGCAGACATTGGAATAAACTTGATGTCGTGGCCTGCGGCAGTTTTGCTCTGTGCCAAACCGATTTCGTTTGCAAAAGCGAGGTAATCAGCACAGATTTTATCGTAGGTTGCCTGGTCGTAATTCACCAGATCCATTTTGTTCACAGCAACCACAATGTGTGGAATACCCACCAAGTGTGCAAGGTAGGTGTGGCGGCGTGTTTGCGTCAATACACCTTTGCGTGCATCAATCAGGATAATAGCCAGGTTTGCGGTTGAAGCTGCAGTCACCATGTTACGGGTATATTGCTCATGGCCAGGCGCATCAGCAATGATGTATTTGCGTGTGCCTGTGCTGAAATAGCGATAAGCGACGTCAATGGTAATGCCTTGCTCGCGTTCTGCCTGCAGACCATCCGTGAGCAATGACAAATCAACCGCTTCCATGCCGCGTTTTTTCGAGGTGTTTGAAATTTGCGTAAGCGTATCCGCCAGAATGGTTTTGGTATCGAATAGCAGGCGGCCGATGAGTGTGCTTTTGCCGTCGTCAACAGAACCGCATGTCATAAAGCGGAGTAGGGAATCGTTGTGTTGTGTGTTAGTCATATTTATTCTCAATCATAAAAATGCTTGAAAAATTAATTTGCTGAAAATAAGTGCAAGGCGTGTGGAGCGCAGAAACCGGAATGTACATCAAGTACATGAGGATTTTGAGCACCACGCAACGAAGCAATTAATTCAACAAATAAATTTGTCTGCATTTTTTAGAAATAACCCTCTTTCTTACGCTGCTCCATAGAAGCATCAGAGGTTTGGTCATCCAGGCGGGTAGCACCACGCTCAGTGATGGTGGTCGTTGCGGTTTCCAGTACGATTTTAGACACAGTATCAGCATCACTGATCACTGGCGCAGTACAAGTAATATCGCCAACAGTTCTGAAGCGTACTTGCATGTCGATGACTTCTTCGCCGGCTTTAGGTGCATTGATTACTTCGCCATTAGCAAGCGGTACATTAATCGGTACTATTGCACCACCACGCATAACGACATCACGCTGATGGGCAAAGTAGATGCTTGGCAACTCAAGTTTTTCACGTTCGATGTACTGCCAAACGTCCATTTCTGTCCAGTTGGAAATAGGGAAGGCGCGGATATTTTCACCTTTATGTGAGCGCGCGTTATATAGATCCCACAGCTCTGGCCGTTGGTTTTTAGGATCCCACTGACCGAACTCATCACGGAAACTCATGATGCGCTCTTTGGCACGGGCTTTTTCTTCATCGCGGCGAGCGCCGCCAATGCAGCAGTCAAAGCCAAACTCTTCAATAGCCTCAAGCAAGGTCACTGACTGGTGTTTGTTACGTGGCTCATCTGGTGATTTAAGCACCACGGTGCCGCGTTTCATGGAGTCTTCTACGGAACGCACAATCAGGCGCTCGCCAAGCTCTGTAGCGCGTTGGTCACGGAAATCAATCACTTCCTTGTAGTTGTGGCCGGTATCGATATGCATCAAAGGGAATGGAAATTTACCCGGGCGAAAGGCTTTTTCTGCCAGACGCAAAATGCATAGCGAATCCTTGCCGCCGGAAAATAATAAAACCGGGTTTGAACACTGGCCTGCAACTTCACGCAGGATATAGATGGCTTCTGATTCCAGCCAGTCCAAATGTGATAAAGGTTGTTTAGTTGTTGTCATATTGTGTATTTCAAGATTTCTTTAACCGCAGAAAAAGCGGATAAAATTAAAAAACTATTTCTTTACATGCAGCCCACACTCTTTATTGGTCGGGTCTTCCCACCACCAGCGGCCTGCACGCACATCTTCACCTATCGCAATTGCGCGCGTACATGGTGCGCAGCCGATGCTGGGGTAGAACTGGTCGTGAAGTTTGTTGTAAGGCACTTCGTTTAAACGGATGTAGGCCCAAACTTCTTGCTCTGTCCAATCGCTGAGAGGGTTGAATTTCTCCAGTTGATTGCCATTGTCAAACTCACGTAGCGGCAGATTAACGCGGGTAGCCGATTGTTCGGCGCGCATACCGGTAACCCAGGCTTTTTTGCCTTTAAGCGCACGCTGTAATGGTTCTACCTTGCGCATATGGCAGCAGGCTTTACGCAGATCTATTGATTCATAGAATGCGTTAATACCATGAGTGTTCACGTAAGTTTCTACTGTCTCGGCTTTTGGAAAAATAACTTTCAGCTTGGTGTTGTAGTGTTTCTCGACTGTAGCCATCAGATCATAGGTTTCGGCAGGCAGACGGCCTGTGTCGAGCGAGAAAACCTCAATCCCCAAGTTTTTACCACTTGCCTGATAATTAAGGATGATGTCGGTCAACACCATGTCTTCAGCACCAAAGCTATTGGCGAAGGTGATGCTGCCTGCACCAAACTCGCTAGCAGCATTGCTCAGTAAAACATGCACTTCTTCTGCTTTGCGCTTTACGCTCGCAATTAAAGCATCAGTGAGTGTAGGTCTGGTTGCCGGGTTATTGGCGCTAGGCTTAAGCATGATGACCTGGCCTAAATCAATGTTCTCAGACATTTAGACGCCTCTGTTATAGCGTTTAAATACCGGGCGAGGCTCATCCACCGCTCCCTGGTAGGGCTTGCTAAAGTCATTCAGGCTGGCAACAGCATCCTGCGCTGAGCGATCTTTACGTATCAGGTAGCTGGTAAAGCCGCTGCGTTTCAGGAAGAACAGCTGGTCACGCAATACGTCGCCAAAGGCGCGCAATTCATTTTTGTAGCCATAACGTGTACGTAACAATGTGCCTAGAGAGAAAATGCGGCCATCGGCAAAACGCTCAACAAATACAGCGATAATAGGCAGCGCATTTAAATCATGCTGCTGTTGGATTAAGTAATCAATCAGCTCGTGAGTGGCTAACCAGACACCGACCTCACCCTGGGCTATACGGCTAGTTAACTCATTATTTCGTTCGATAAATACACTTAATGGCACGATGATTTTGCCTGTTGCAGGAATCACGGTATTGGCAATCTGCTCCTCTGTTACGGCATTTTCTCCCGTAAGTTTGAACAGCACGACTTTACCCGCCTGCTTGCGCTCTTCTACCTGTACTGCAGGTAACTGAACAATTGTCCATTCGTCGTTTGCCACAGCGGCAACGCCATTATCAATTTTTATTAAGTTACTCATGCTGTTATCTCTTTTTTTGCACTTTCTGTTTTTGCACTTTCAATTTTTGCATATACATGTGCCTTGAATGGAGGTACTCCTATGCGGCGCACGGTATCAATAAAACGTTCTTCCGGCGTACGTTCTTGAATGTAAACTTCAATCAGTTTCTGTACTACAACTGGCATTTCATCTGCCGAGAATGCCGGGCCAATTACCGTACCGATGCTGGCATCATTACCTTGTTTGCCGCCAATGGTGACTTGATACCATTCTGAGCCGTCTTTATCTACGCCCAAAATTCCAATGTGACCTACATGGTGATGTCCGCAGGCATTCATACAACCGGAGATATTGAGCTCGATGTCGCCAATGTCATGCAGGTAATCGAGGTCACCAAACTGCTGTTGAATCGCTTTTGCAATAGGGATGCTTTTTGCATTCGCAAGTGAGCAAAAATCACCGCCTGGGCAGCAAATGATGTCTGTGAGCAGGCCAATGTTAGGTGTTGCTAAACCGTTGGCGCGTGCTTTTTCCCACAATGCAAATAAGTCGCTTAATTTTACGTCAGCTAAAATAAGGTTTTGCTCATGTGATGAGCGCAGTTCGCCAAAACTATATTCATCAGCCAAATCGGCTACGGCCCACATTTGCTCAGACGTGATATCACCGGGAGCGCTGCCATGCGGTTTGAGTGAAAGTGTCACAGCACGATAGCCTGCCTGTTTGTGCGGATGTACGCAGCGTTTTACCCATGCTGCAAATGCCGGATTGCCGGCGATAGCTGCATCAAAACTCGCATCATGTGCAGGCAGCGTTTCATAAGGCATTACCTCAAAATGCTTGGCTACGCGTGCTAATTCAGCTTCGCTGATAGTGTTAGCATTGTCTTTCAGATGTGTCCATTCCGCTTCTACCTGATTGCGGAATTCATTGATACCTAATGCTTTAGTAAGAATCTTGATGCGCGCTTTATAGATGTTGTCACGACGACCATGCAGGTTGTAAACGCGGATGATTGCTTCGCAATAGGTGAGGGCATGCTGCCACTCCAGGTGTTCACGTATCACAGACCCTAGCATCGGAGTGCGGCCTAATCCGCCGCCAACCCATACTTTAATCGCTACTTTATTATTTGCATCACGATAAAACTCTAAACCGATGTCATGCATCTGTATGATGGCGCGGTCCTGTTTAGTGCCGGAAACTGCGATTTTAAACTTGCGCGGCAGCAGGGCAAATTCGGGGTGGAAAGTACTCCATTGGCGGATGATTTCAGCCATCGCGCGCGGGTCAATCACTTCATCAGGTGCGATACCCACAAATTGATCTGTGGTGATGTTGCGGATGCAGTTACCTGAAGTCTGGATCGCATGCATTTCAACGGTAGCAAGCTCAGCCAGAATGTCTGGCGTATCTTCCAGTTTAGGCCAATTGAGCTGCAAGTTCTGGCGTGTGCTGAAGTGGCCGTAGCCTCTGTCGTATTTCTTGGCAATATCGCCTAGCTTGCGTAATTGCCTGCTGGATAGCATGCCGTAAGGTACGGCAATACGTAACATTGGTGCATGGCGTTGAATATACAAACCATTCTGCAGGCGCAGCGGGCGGAATTCGTCTTCCGTTAACTCGCCGGC